>JABDOZ010000112.1 GCA_013043005.1 Flavobacteriaceae bacterium
TTTATAACTTCCAGCATCGGTACAATGAGGGTTACTGAGCAGATAGATGCCTTAGAGGTCATGGGAATAAATGCTTTGAATTACCTTGTTTTCCCAAAATTTATTGCACTTTTATTTTACCCTTTTGTGATTTCCATAGCTATGTTTTTAGGCGTGGTAGGTGGTTTAGCAGCATGTGTTTATGGTGGATTTACTACAATGGATGACTACATAACAGGAGTGCAAATGGATTTTACACCTTTCCATATAACTTATGCATTTATCAAGACGTTGGTTTTTGCAATTCTATTGGCTACAATACCTTCATATCATGGTTATTATATGGAAGGCGGAGCATTAGAGGTTGGTAAAGCCAGTACTACATCTTTTGTTTGGACCAGTGTGATGATCATATTATTAAATTACATTCTAACTTCAATGCTTTTAGGCTGATGATAGTTGTCGAGGACCTATATAAATCGTTTGGAGATTCTCAAGTATTGAAGGGGATCAGTACTACTTTTGAAGATGGTAAGACCAACCTCATTATTGGTCAAAGTGGTTCTGGTAAAACGGTATTTATGAAATGTATGCTAGGCTTACTTAAGCCTGATGAAGGAAAAATTATATACAATGGCCAATTGTATTCAAATTTAACTGCTGCCCAACGTAGAAATTTAAGAGCAGAAATGGGAATGGTTTTCCAGGGAAGTGCCTTATTTGACTCTATGACAATTGGTGAGAATGTGATGTTCCCTTTGCAAATGTTCACAAAGCAAAGCAAAAGTGAGATGGAAGACCGAGTTGATTTTGTTTTAAAGAGAGTTAACTTACCCGATACGCAATATAAATATCCCAGTGAAGCGTCTGGAGGAATGAAAAAAAGAGTCGCAATCGCCAGAGCTATAGTTAACAATCCTAAATATTTGTTCTGTGACGAACCTAACTCTGGACTAGATCCAAATACTGCAATCGTAATAGATAACCTCATTCAAGAGATCACTGATGAGTACAATATTACAACGGTCATTAATTCTCATGACATGAACTCAGTAATGGAAATAGGAGATAAAATTGTATTTCTGAAAAATGGCGTTAAAGAATGGGAAGGATCAAATGAAACCATTTTTAAAACAGATAATAAAGCAATTACAGATTTTGTTTATTCTTCTGAACTATTTAAAAAGGTAAGAAAGTTGTATATAGATGAAAACGACTAATTAATAATTAATCGTGTTTTACAATTATAGTCTCTGTTTTCAATTCTTGTTTCAACCAATCACCGAGCTCTTTTTCCTTAACTACAACCAGGCTATCGTTTAAAGATGGATTCCATTTAACATTTGCAACAGTTACCGTATCTACTTTTATAAAATCACTTGATTCTAACATTTTAGCGTAACTAAAATATTGGAGGTCACTAAACCTTACCTTAGCGTCCCGAGCTAAAGAAGAAAAGGCGATATCTGTCTTTTTGCTAGTAGATTCTATTTGCTCATTCAGTCCGGAAATATTTTCCCTTAAATCTTCTATTTCTTTTTGAAGGCCAGCAATAATATTATCTTTTTTATCAAGTTCAGCAAAAGCTCTGTCTAATGATTCTGAGATTTTATCAGCATTTCTTGCTTTATTAGCATTGATAATTAATTCAAAATCTTTAATATTTTCATATGATTTTAGTTCATTTTGAAGATCAGTACTAGTTGCTTCAGTAATTTCTCCATTAAAGAACAAACTGATTTTCTTTGCCTTCATATCCAGGTTGTCTCTTTGCAGCCATAGATCTTTATTTGATGACACCTCCTGAGTAACAAAACTTTTATAATCTTGCTCGTATCCGCTTTCCCGCAACACATTTAAAAATGTCCATATTGCAGGAACCATGACAACAACAGCCAAAAGAGCAGCCAATCTTCCAATTCTGGTTCTCTTTTTAGAATTGGCATATTTAAGCATTGGGAAACGCAGTACTTTTAATACTACAAATGTCGCTAAGCCAATGAAAATAGTATTGATCGTAAACAGATACATTGCTCCTCCAAAATATTCAAAATTCTGAATTGCTAGTCCATATCCAGCTGTGCACAATGGTGGCATTAAAGCAGTTGCAATGGCTACACCAAATATTACAGATGCTATAGTCCCTTTTTTTGTCCTTGCAATTATTAAGGCTAACCCACCAAAAAAGGCTATCAGGACATCACGAATATCCGGTTTTGTTCTTCCCAGTAGTTCAGAAGTATCTTCACTTAAAGGAAATAACCAGAAAAACAAAAATGCAGTAAGGAGACTTAATACAACCATTACTCCCAGGTTTATCAGAGATTTTCGCAGTGTGTCAACGTCATTTATGGCAATGGACATACCAATTCCTAAAATTGGACCCATCAACGGAGAAATTAACATCGCTCCAATAACCACAGCCGTTGAGTTTGCATTCAATCCAACAGAGGCAACAAAAATAGAACATATAAGAATCCATGCTGTTGCTCCTTGAAAGGGTATATCTCCTTTTATGGCTTCAATTGTAGCATCACGATCGGTATCCTTCCTGAAGGCCAGCAATTCATTCAAAAATTGTGATGTACTCACCCACAATCCTTTAGCGTCTTTTCTAACAGCCTCTTTCGATTTCTCTACCTTTTGGCCTACCTGTTTATCTTCTTCAAAATTGAATTTACTTTCTTCCATATGGATCAATTAAATCTGGTATGAAAAGTTAAGAATTATACATAGTCCTTTCCAAATTTTTTCTTAACACTTTGAAGGACCCTTTTGATATCCTGTTCCTTTTCTTTTGGAAATATAAGCAAAACATCTTCTTTATCCACTACGATGTAGTCATTAAGGCCATCTACAACTACAACTTTATCCTTTGCAGTTCTTATCATATTACCGGAAGAGTCCTCAGCTAATACTTTGGCATTTACTAGCGCATTATTAGAGTCATCCTTTTCAAGCTTATCATAAAGACTTCCCCATGTACCAAGGTCATTCCAGTCAAATTCTGCCGGAAGCACAAATACGTTTTTAGATTTTTCCATAATAGCATAATCCACAGAGATGTTTTCTGCTTTTCCGTAATTATCACGGATAAAATCGTCTTCGAAGTCTGTATTGTAGACATCAATACCCTTATTAAATAACTCATAAAGCTTTGGCTCACAATTTTTAAAAGCTTCTACAACACTTTTAGCACTCCAAATAAATATGCCTGCATTCCAAAGAAAATTTCCTTTTGCCAAATATTCTTTGGCTGTATTGTAATCTGGTTTTTCTTTAAATTGATCAACCGGTTTTATATTTCCTTCGGATGATTTGTCAAACTCAATATAACCATAACCAGTATTAGGAAAAGTTGGCTGAATACCTAATGTGAGCAGAGCATCATTTTTAGCACTATAATCAAAGGCCTGTTTTACATTTTGATTGAATTTTTTTTCATCTTCGATCCAATGATCACTTGGTGCAACGATCATAACAGCATCCTGATTCTCCTTTTGAATTTTTAACGATGCATACAATATACATGGTGCAGTATTTCTCATTGCTGGTTCTAAAACTACCTGTCGATTGGTTAATACCGGCAATTGCTCCTGGACAAGGTCTTTATATCGCTCATTGGTCAAGATAAATACATTTTCCTTTGGTATTAATTTAATTAACCTGTAAAAGGTTTTCTGTAAAAGGGTATCACCAGTACCGAGCATGTCGTGAAACTGCTTTGGATTATTTTCTGTGCTAACCGGCCAAAATCTTGATCCTACTCCTCCAGCCATTAATATGGCGTAATAATTTTTGTTCATTTTAATTTTTTTGCCCTCTATTAAGGATTCCTATTAATCTAATATTTCTACTTCTGCATTTGGGTTGAACAAATATGTTCGTCCTGATTTTATTTCTAAACATTCAAAACGTTTTATACGTTTTGCCCCTCTCCTAAATATTTTTCCATTATATATTTTAAATTCTTTGCCCAAAGGTACTTCAAATACAAAATGAAGGTCATTGGTTTCGTCGAATTGCTTTAATGCTAAGCTCAATCGTTGATCTGTGTCGCTGGAAGCCTTTGGATTTTTTATGTGATTTGCTAATAATGGTAATAAGGATTTTGGAAAAATATTCGGGTTTAAAAAGGGTAACATCAAATGTTGAAATATCAATTTCCATTCCTTACCGTGTGGTTTTATAGATCTCCCATATCGCTGGTAAGTCTCAAAATGAGCTATTTCATGTAATAGTGTAATTAAAAACCGATACTTATTCAAACTTGAATTTATAGTAATTTGATGTTTTCCGTTTGGTAATTTTCTGTAATCACCATGTCTCGTCTTTCTTTCATTTTTAAGCTTGACCTCTAAATCATCTACATCTAAAAGCTCTAAAACTTGTTGTAAAGAATGTTCGGGAATATTTGGTTGAAGCGCAAATTGCATAGGTGCAAAAATAACCTAAAATTATTATAGTAGATATATTATTTTTGTTTGATTTATAAGTTAAATCAGGTAACTTCGCAGCTGATTTTCGGTAAGATTGAATAGGTTTATTATCGATAATTTAAAGCAACCTAACATTTTTATGACCAACTACAATATTAAATCTGGTGATGTATTATCGCCAAGATCAATATTAATCTGGAGAGTAGTTCAAACATTAATCTGGATTATTGGTGCAGGTATTCTATTTTACTTAATATTCTTTCCAAAAATAGGAATCCATCTATTTTGGAATATATTAATTCCTATTGCTCCTGCCTTATTAGTAGTTGGTGTTGGTTTATGGCGAAATGTTTGTCCAATGGGAACAACTTCTTTATTACCTAGACATTTAAACTTTTCTAAAAGGAAAAAACTATCAGTTTCGCAAACAAGTCAACTAAATTTTATCGCTGTAATTGCATTATTTGTTATTGTTCCATTGCGTCATGTGATATTTGATCAAAGTGGTTTAGCGACTGCAATCCTAATTATTTCAATGGGACTCATTGCGATAGTTTTAGGGTTATTCTACGAATGGAAGAGTGCTTGGTGTTCAGGATTATGCCCTATTCATCCTGTTGAAAAATTATATGGACTGAATAATAAATTGCCTTTACCTAATGCACATTGTTATCAATGTTTTCGATGTGTAACTCCTTGTCCAGATTCAACCCCTGGTATTAATCCTTATTCAGCTAAAAAAACAAATTATCATAAATTGTCCGGTTTCCTAATGGTAGCGGCATTTCCTGGTTTTATTTGGGGATGGTTTCAAGCACCAGATTATAATGGAATAACGAATTTTGCTCAATTAGTGCCTATCTATTTATATCCAATTATTGGAGCTTTAGTTACTAGTGCATTGTATTTGATTTTAAATAGGTTTTTCAAAGTAAAATTTTTAACAGCTCTTTTCTCGAGCGCAGCAGTTTCATGTTATTATTGGTTTAGAATACCTGCATTAGTTGGATATGGTGTTTTTCCAGGAGATGGAATGCTTTATGATTTGACAAATATATTGCCAGAATGGTCAACAATACTAATAGTATCTCTAACTACGGTATTCTTTTTTTGGTGGATTCTAATAAGAAAAAACTATAAATTAAGTTGGATGAAAAGACCTAATTACGCTTGAAAAAATAAAATCTTGAAAAGACAGGCTCGCAATCTGCAATAAAACATTAATTATTTATATTAAGGAGTAGAATTAGACACCTGTAATAGTTTCCCGTTATAAAATTGGTTACCTGTTAAAGCAAAATCAGCAATATATTCTGCCATTTGCAGAGCTGTGGTTGGCGCTTTATAATCCGGGAAAGCCTCCTCAAGCATTTCGGTTTGTACAGCTCCTAAAGCCAAAACGTTAAAACTGGGTCCTGTGTCTTTGTATTCCTCAGCCAATAATTCTGTAAGTGTTATCACAGCTCCTTTACTGGAACTATAGGCTGCTAATCCCGGAAACTTTGTGCTGCCTTGAACGCCTCCCATGGAGCTAATGGTGACCACATGACCATCTGGTTTTATAGATGGTAATACCGTTCTTGTTAGTTCGGCCACACCATAAACATTGGTTTTATAAACCTGTTCAAAATCAGCCATAGTGGTTTCGGCAAAATCCTTATTTAGTAAAGTACCAGCATTATTTATAAGAATATCAACATGTTGCCATTCCGCTTTAATAAATGCATCTACTTTTTCGTAAGATTCTGGTTTACTCAAGTCAAAAGAAAAAGTATGAACATTTTTCAGACCTAAGCTTTTAATAGGTTTTTCGTTTCTTGACAAGGCTAATACATTATGGCACTTTTCTGCAAAAAGCTTCACTAATTCATATCCTATGCCTCGACTGGTTCCTGTAATTATAATATTCTTCATAACCATTTTATGTATTCGATATTAAAGATAAAAAAGTTAATCTATCCTCAGTCAAATCTGTCTAATTTCTACTAGCATTTCAATTGAAAAATCATTAAATTGTAACAAATTGATCGACATGTCTAATATTAACAATGACATACATCGTTTTGTCATGGTAATTGAAACCAGCAACTACCTGAACAGACTTGAAGCGAATCAATTTAACTTATTCACGCAAAAGCTTCATAACAGTTTATTAAAGTCATTCAATCATTTTAAGGGTAAAATATTAGTCAATAACGACAATATGTACATTGTTAAATTCAAGTCTGTAACTAATACCATTTTATGTGCTTTAAAGATTCATGATAACTTTAAATATATAACACCAAAATTTGATAAGTCTATCAGGCAATTAAAAATTGGGATAGCTTCAGGAAGTACAGACAATATTGATTCTATCACAAAAGTTGCAACCAGAATATGTGAGATGGTAAAAGATCAAATTGTTGTTACAACTCAAGTCAGGAAATTATATGAAGAGGTCAATAAAAACTCCTTTATAAATAAGGAACATATAAAAACTTTAAAGCCAGAAAACGAGATTTTTATCAATAAAATCATGGATTTTTCTGAAACAATTTGGGCAAATAATGATTTTAATGTAAATGATTTCAGTAAAAAACTTGGATATAGCAGAGCACAAGTTTACAGAAAATTAAAAATGCTTACGGGTAAATCTCCCAGCAGATTTTTACGAGAATTCAGATTGAAAAAAGCATTAAAATTGTTACACGACAAAAAATCCAACATAACCCAAGTAGCTATGAAAGCAGGATTCAATAGCTTAACGTACTTTACCAAATGCTTTAAATCACGATTTGGAATTTTGCCTTCCAAATATGTACAGCAGCACTAAATAAAAAAACCATCAGATTTGATGGTTTTAATTTATTATCTAAACTAAATCTCACTTAAACCAACATTGTAACCGGATTTTCTAAATAGCCTTGTAGTGTTTGTAAAAACTCCGATCCGGTAACACCATCAACAGTCCTGTGATCACATGCTAATGTAAGTTTCATTGTATTCCCAACAACTACCTGACCATTTTTAACAACAGGTTTCTGAACTATGGTACCAACTGATAGAATAGCTGAATTAGGTTGATTGATTATAGAAGTGAAGCTTTCTATTCCAAACATTCCTAAATTAGAAATCGTGAATGTGCTTCCCTCCATTTCATCAGGGGTGAGTTTTTTATTACGTGCTCTAACTGCAAAATCTTTAACAGAAGCTCCAATTTGTTGTAAACTCTGCTCATTGGCAAATTCCAATACTGGTACTACCAATCCATCTTCTACTGCTACGGCAACACCAATATGCACATGATTATTCAGAACCATTTTATCATCAAACCACTGTGAATTAACCTGAGGATGCTGACGTAATGCTAAAGCACAGGCTTTAACAACCATATCGTTAAATGAAATTTTGGTATCTGGTATAGAATTAAATTGCTCTCTGAAAGCAATAGCATTATCCATATCATACTCTACTGCTAAGTAATAATGAGGAGCAGTGAATTTCGATTCAGCTAATCGTCTAGCAATCACTTTTCGCATTTGTGAATGCCTGACCTCATCTGAATCTTCTTGTCCAGATGGAATGAATTTAGCAACCAGTGCAGAAGATTGTGCAACTGCAGCTGGATTAAAGTTCTCTATATCGCGTTTAATGATTCTTCCATTTTCACCTGTTCCTTGGACCTGATTCAGATCAATGCCCTTTTCTTCCGCCATTTTTCTGGCTAATGGAGACACAAATAATCGACCATTTGTAGAAATTACAGTTGCTGGCGGAGTTGAAACCTTAGTTTCTGCTTTCGGCACTTCTGATTTTGGAGGTTCAACTTCTGCTTTTTTCGATTCTGAGGCAACTTCAGTTTCTATTTTAAAATTACTTGCAATTTTAGATACATCTGTTCCTTTTGGACCTATAATAGCCAAAAGTGAATCAACTTTGGCTGATTCTCCTTCTTTCAGTCCAACATATAACAGCGTTCCTGCATTGAAGGATTCAAACTCCATAGTGGCTTTATCTGTCTCTATTTCAGCTAAAATTTCTCCTTCGTTTACCTCATCACCTACTTGCTTCAACCAGGACGCAACAGTACCTTCTTCCATAGTATCACTTAAACGTGGCATTGTTACAACATTGACTCCTTCGGGAATTTCAATAGATTCAGAACTTGAAGCAGTTATTTCTACATTAGCTTCTTCCTTTACCGGTTCTTCTTTTGTTGAACTTTCAGTTGAATCCAAAAGATCTGATACATCTTCTCCTTCATCTCCTATAATAGCCAACAATTCATCAACCTTAGTAGTTTCTCCTTCCTGAACACCAATGTGAAGTAATACACCTTCATGAAAAGACTCAAATTCCATAGTGGCTTTGTCAGTCTCTATTTCTGCAAGAATATCTCCTTCACTTACTTTGTCTCCAACCTTCTTCAACCAGGATGCCACAGTACCCTCTTCCATGGTATCACTCAAGCGAGGCATTGTAATTATTTCTGCCATGTTTTATAATTTATGTTGTAAAAATGGATAATCTTCCTGCTCATAGACAACGTCATACATCACACTCTTTTCCGGATATGGTGACTCTTCTGCGAATTTCTCACATTCAGCTACTCCAGATTTAACTCTCTTATCAATTTCGGCTATTTGATTGCTGCTGGCATATTTCTTTTCCAGAATCAATTCCTTAATTTGTGTTATAGGATCGATCTTTTTGTATTCATTGACCTCGTCTTTCGTTCTGTAATGTTGTGCGTCACTCATTGAGTGGCCCCTGTAACGATAGGTTTTCATTTCTAAAAATGTCGGTCCATCACCTTTTCTTGCCCTACCTATGGCTTCATCAAGAGCTTTTGCAACAGCCTCTGGATGCATACCATCTACAGGACCACAAGGCATTTCATATCCTCTTCCCAATTTCCAGATATCCGGATGGTTTGCTGTACGATCTACAGAAGTACCCATCGCATATCCATTGTTTTCACAAATAAATACAACAGGTAATTTCCAAAGCATGGCTAAATTAAATGTTTCATGCAAAGATCCCTGACGTGCGGCACCATCCCCAAAACAACATAAGGTTACCGCATTACTACCATGATACTTATCTCCAAAGGCTATGCCTGCTCCCAATGGAATCTGACCACCAACAATTCCATGACCACCATAAAAACGATGTTCTTTGGAAAATATATGCATAGATCCACCTAAACCTTGAGAAGTTCCGGTAGCTTTTCCAAACAATTCTGCCATAACCCGTTTAGGGTCAACCCCCATACCTATTGGTTGAACGTGGTTACGATATGCTGTTATCATTTTATCCTTAGTCAAATCCATTGCATGCAAGGCTCCCGCAAGCACAGCTTCCTGACCATTGTAAAGATGAAGAAATCCTCTTACTTTTTGTTGAATGTATACCGCAGCAAGCTTGTCTTCAAACTTTCTCCAGAATAACATATCTTCATACCATTTTAAATATACAGCCTTAGTTATTTTCTTCATCTTGATTCAATTTACTAAACGAGGAACAAAAATAGCATTTTAGTTAGTAATGAAAAAACTGGAGTGAATTAAAATTGCACAAAATATCTATAGCACAGCTTTTTTAAAAACGAACGGAAGAAGATTAACTAGTGAATCTGACTTTATGACCTCACCAACTTTACCCATGAAATAAATCTCTATTGGTGAATCTTGCTTTACTTCATATTCTGAAATGGCTTGTCTGCATGCACCACAAGGAGGAATGGGTGTTGATGTTTCCTGATTTTTAGATGATGCTGAAATTGCAATTTTTAGAATTTTAGCTTCTGGATATTTTGAACCTGCATAATAAATTGCTGTTCTTTCAGCACAAAGACCAGATGGATACGAAGCATTTTCCTGATTATTACCTGTTACTATTTCGCCGTTATCAAGCAATAATGCAGTACCGACTTCAAACTTTGAATAAGGAGCATAGGCCACTTTTCGTGCATCTATCGCTTCATGCATTAAAGATTTAATATTACCAGGTAGCTCATTAATGGAGTTATATACAATAAAATTAGATTCAATTTTTATTTCTTTCATGGAATAAATTTAAGAAACTAATTTGTACAAAAAAACTATTGCCAGCAGCAATAGTTTTTATTTTCCTTTTAACTTATAATGTATTTTTAATACTCTGAATACTCACCATCTCCTAAATTAAATGACAGTGAGAAACGTAATGTTCCTTCTAAAGGGCTCTGTACTTTTGAGGCCGAGAACAAATAAGATAAATCGATATTTGCAACATTATACTTAAATCCGGCACCCAAACCAAAGAATTTTCTGGCACCCTTGTCCTCACTTTCATTAAAATAACCAGCTCGTATAGCAAAAGAATCCTGATACAAATACTCCGCACTCAATGCCCATGTGAATTCTTTTAATTCCTCGCTAAATCCACCTGGTGCATCACCAAAAGATTGGAAAATACCTTTTATAAAACTTACATCTGGATCCTTGCCTTCTACTATGATTGTTGGTTCGTATTCACTAGAATTAGGATCAGTATTTTGATCACCATTTCCATCCGTATCAACGTAACCATAAATTGGAGGAGATGGCACCAAAAGTTTAGTGATTTCAGCTGTAACAGCTAGTTTATTGTATTCGTCAAAAATAAAATCAAATCCTCCACCTAAGCGCATAGTTGTTGGTAAAAAATTTTCTCTTCCAGCATCATCATATTGAATTTTAGGACCAATATTCTGCAAAGCAAATCCTCCACGCCAACGGCCATTAAAATCACTATATGCCTTCTCTTCACTTTGGTAAAATCCTGAAATATCTACTGCAAATGAACTCGCAGAACCTGCATCTGGGTCAACAGCATTTATTTTTAAATCTGAGGTCAAATAACGTCCAGTAACTGCCATGGCAAATTGATCTCCTAGTCTTAAAGAATATGTTGCGTCTATCGTAAATTCATTTGGTTTTACTTGGTCCAAGACAGTCCCTTGAATATCGGTAATTTCAATTTCACCCAACGAAAAGTATTTAAAACTAGCAGCAAATGCACTTCGTTCATTCAAGCGATTAAAATAAGTTAAGTTTCCTAAAAAAATATCATTGACTAATTTACTTAGGTAAGGTGTGTAACTAACTCCTAGTCCTGATCTGTAAGTAGAAAACGTATACTTTGACGGATTCCAGTTTTGTGAAAAAGCATCTACTGAAGTGGCTACACCCATATCACCCAGGGCCGCAGCCCTAGCATCTGACGCAATTAGTAAAAACGGCACTCCAGTGGTGATTACGGATGTCTGATTATCGAAAACTACCGTTTCCTGAGCACTAATTTGAAAAATAAATACTAATGCTATTAATACTAAAATTCGATTTCTCATGTATTTAATTTAATTAACAAATATAAATTATTATTAAAGTATCACAAGTTTTTCAAACTTTTCAACTTTTTTATTGAGGGAGTTGGATCTTATTGTCAGTTTATAAACATAAACACCTTTACCTATTTTATCACCAAAATCATCTCTCCCATCCCAACTTATGCTCCTAGATAATGACGACGTTCCTTGATCACAGCATTCAGCGCTTCCTGTTTGTCCATTTAAGGTTCGAATTAATTTTCCTGAAACAGTAAATATCTGTATAGAAACGTCTAAAGGTTCCGAACTATTGTGATTAAACCAAAATTCCGTGTAATTTACAAACGGATTAGGGTAATTTAAGACGTTTTCAATCTTTAATTTTTCATCTTTATCAAAAACTACAAACTGAATTTCAGCGGTTGAAGAATTATTGTAAACATCCCATGCTTTAAGTGCTAAAGTATGTAAACCTGGATCTAAATCTCTGAAAGGATAATTTACCTTTCCGCGCTGATAGTTATCTACATCTGTTTCATAGTAATTATTTAAAACAACCGGGTTTGTTTCATCATTGTCTAAAATAGCTATTATGTCATGTCCAATACCACTTGCTGTATTTATTCCGTTTTCATCTTCAAGAATGGCCAATAAAGATGGCTGTTCGTTTGTCATACCTCCAGATACAAAATTTTCATCGTTTAAGTATAATTTTATAGTCGGACCAATATTATCCCCTGGTGCATTTTCATTTAGCCCGCCTATTTTAATATCAAAATTAGCTCCTGCGTTATCTTGCAGAGGAACTGAGGTTCTTGAATAAAAACTCGCTTTTCCAGTTCCAACAGGAATACTAATATCTCTTGGGACTACAAATTCAAATTCAAATTGACCATTAGAAACAGTAGCCTGACCTCTAAAAATTATTGAGCCCAAAGTTTTAAAATCTAAAATTATTGGTTGACCATTTTCAGTTGTATTATCATTCCCAAGTGTTTGCCTGTCAATATCCTTGTCATAAATGGTTGCAGAAAGGATGCCATTATAATCTGATAATGTCACACCTCCTCCATTAGTAACTTCTCCACTTAATTTAACTTTACTTAAAGCTTTCAATGTATCCGTAGCCTGTATGATTGGAATATCATTAATTTGTGTTAATCTGATATTTGGTTTTGGAAATGCGAGTTTCATAGCAGGATCGCCAATAAAAAAAACAAGCCTTCTTTGTGAAGCATTTGCAATACTTGGATCTGTTTTTGTTTGTCTTAAAGATTCTGCCATTGAAGGAAATTCATCTGAGCCAAAAGAGAATAGATATTGACTTAATGTATTATTGAAAACAATTCCTGTACTTACAAATATCTTTCTGGTTGTAGTAATCAGTCCTATTGTTCCTCCATTCGGATTCCAATGTGTTAATTCTCCACCAGTTTCTCTTAATGGGTTATCAAATCGCGTGAATTCGCAAGTCACAGTAACAAAACAAGAAAGTTTGCACACATTATTCAAGTTTTCAACATCGGCTTTTCCAAATATTCTTTCATCAGCTAACCTATCTTCACCGCCATGTCCAAAATAATTTACAACCAATGCGCCTTGTTCAAAAGAGTTAACAAAAGCCTTGTTAACTGCCGGATAAAGGTCTCCTCCAGCCGAAGATTGTTGCTGATATGCATCTGAATGAATCTTTATTACATTAACATTTGGTTTTTCTTGTGATACTAAATCCCCAATATCATCTGTTGTTTGCTGAATAATCTTTTCCCAAGATTCATCCACATCATCAGATATAACTGCAAAGCTATTTCTCCAGCTACCATAAGAAGCTTCTTTGTAATACCTGTCTATTTTATCAACCAGTTCAGATGCTCTTTGGGGTGAGTCGGCTAAAATCCTTCCAACGGCAATATCGAGCCTATCACTATTACTCATAGTGCCTTCATTTGGATCCATCATTCCAAAAAAGTCATCTGAAACAAATGAATTCGTTAAATTAAAACTACTATATGCATGCCATGATGGGACAAAATTTGTATTGTCTTCAATTCTATCTTTATAGTCAAATGATGCATCACCAAACAAGCATAAGTATTTTATCCTTTTTTCTGGAGTACTGGCATTTTCATAGACATATCTGACCAGGTTTTTAATACCGGCAATATCTTGATTCCCAGAGCTGAATTCATTGTAAATTTGTTCTAATTCAACAACTTTTACATTTAGATTATACTGAGTTCTGTTAATTTCAGCTAATCGTTCTGCTTGAGAAATAAATATTTGAGGAGCTACAATTATATAATCCATATCTTCAAATTGCCCTGAAGTATTTTGAAATATTGATCCCTTGATATTTTGATTTAAAACACCAGACATATTATCCTTTTTAGGTTCCAAAAACCCAGAGCTTTTAAAAGCAATATAGGTTTTTAAACTGCCTAAATTAGATTTAAAACTCATAGTGCTTAAACTTTCAGTATTGCTTAAGCTAGTTGGATTGTATTTATCTGTAATATCCCAAATCTCTGAAATACTGGAAGCACTGCCAACATTATATTCTCCTATTCCGGAAAGTTGAGTTACATCATTATTTTTAAAAATTAATTGATCACCTGTAAAAGTAAGATTCCTCAAAGCTTCAATAGAAATATAATCGATATATGCCAATGAACTCGGATTACCGTTATTATTAAACTCTAAAGTCACATTAATTGAATTAGAACTAATATTTACAGGACTGTTTAACCAGTCTTCTGAAGCCAGGATATCATTAGTTATTGGGCTAAAACTCAAAGTCTCAATCGCAGATCCATTTAAATTAACCTGCATATTAGTGTTAGATTCTGAAACTGCCGCAGCATAGACCTTTAGTTGAGCCGGTGAAGAAGTAACTAGGTTTGGGAATTCAAATTCAAAAGTCTTTATGGGTTCAATATCAAACCTGTCACCAAACCAACGCCGACCAGCCTTGACCAGATTATATTCATCTAACTCATGAAATTTATAATCATTAAACGTATCAATTACTAGATCTGGAATGCCTTCTGGTTCTTGCATAGAAGTTATTCGTTTGCCCTGACCAGGGCTAAGATTAAGAAAGTAATACGATTTATTGGTATAAATATTGAGATTTGTATTGCTTTCCGGATTAAACCCAGCAGGCCCTTCTGCATAAAATAGAATATAATCTTCGTCGTTAAATACACCATCTTCTTCACCAATAAATTTTATTGCATTTTCTTGAAGGTCTAACGGATAAAATACGTTGTTGCTGTAAGGAAGCATTGTTCCGCCATTGCCAAATATCTTAATGCTTCTAGGATCAATGTTACTAAGATTTGCTCCTAAACTCGTTAAAAAGTTTTTACTTAATTTAAAAACTCCCGTTCTATCTACATAAAATTTAAACCAGGAACCTGAACTTAAAACGGAATTCGTTATTGCTCTGACCGACCTATTATTCCCAGCATAGTTGCTAGAAAATAGCTGATATTTTATGTTAAAAGAAATTATCTTTTTAAAAGTATTTCCATCCTTAATTATTGGACTTAATTCAAAATAAATGTAATTCGTATTACGTGTTGTGGAATTATGAATACTATATTTTAGTTGGGATGGTATAGTGCGAAGTTCTATATCTCTTAGTTCAGATCTTGAAATATTTCTGTAGGTGATGTTAGATATTTCTATTGATCTTTCATTTACAAAACTATTGGATACCCATTGTGCTGAAAACAACAACCCAGAATCATGATCATAACTGAAATTCTCTTCATTAAATGCAGGTAGTTCTATTTTGGAATCAGAAGTGAATAAAACTTTGGATGATTCCCAATTAATTTTGAATTCTTTTTGCTGAGAATAACATACTGTAAGTACTAATAAAAAAATTAATAGTATAGTCTTTTTCATAGCTTAATAAACGCCAATAATTAACTCATATTATAATGTGTTTTGCGTTATTTAAAATAATTATCAAAATTACAATAATAATTCCTTTAATCCATCGTTTTAAAAACACGATTATCGGGTGAAATTAGCAAAAAACACCGATTATCTGTAATAAAAATAGGGTGAAATGCACATTTTTTGCAAATCTTATTAAAAAAACGCTTGTAATATTAGCTTTAATTACTATATTGCGAGACCGAATTTTAATTTAACTTACTTAAAAGTATGGAAATGAAAAAAATCTTAACACCAAAGGTTTTACTTATTGCAATGTTATCCGTTGCAATGTTTAATTGTAAAAATAACTCTAGTACCTCTAAAAATAGTTCTAGAGCAACTGGATGGCAAATTAATTCCAGAGACGGAGGTTTCCAATACAACACGAAATTTGAGGAGCAAGAAACGGCGCCGGGCTTAGTATTTGTTGAAGGTGGAACTTTCACCATGGGTAAAGTTCAGGACGATGTAATGCATGATTGGAATAATTCACCAAATCAGCAGCATGTCCAGTCCTTTTATATGGATGAAACAGAAGTTACAAACAAAATGTACACTGAGTACTTGCATTGGATCAACCAAGTTTACCCTCCAGATGATGATAATTTTAAGAATATTATCAAAGGCGCACTTCCAGATACTTTGGTTTGGAGAAATAGGTTAGGATACAATGAGGTCATGACCAATAATTACCTGAGGCACCCAGGATATGGGGAATATCCAGTTGTTGGAGTTAGCTGGATTCAAGCTGTTGAATTTGCAAGTTGGAGAACAGACAGGGTTAATGAAATGTACTTAGAGCAGGCTGGATACTTGGCTCGTGGTGCTAAAACTTCAGAAGTAACTGCCGATAGTAACTTTAATACAGATACTTATATAAATGCCCCGGATCAGACATATGGTGGTAATGAAGAAGTATTGACAGGTGGTAGAAGGAATGTCCAAACAGATGCTGAAGGAAATCCTATCAATATATATGCTAAAAGAGAATCTGGAATTATTTCACCTGAATATAGGTTACCCACTGAAGCAGAATGGGAATATGCGGCATTAGGTATGAGTGAATTAAGAAATTATAATACGTACAGAGGTCGTAAAAAATATCCTTGGGATGGTCAATACACCAGATCAGGTAAAAGAAAAATCAGAGGGGATCAATTAGCCAATTTTAAACAGGGTAAAGGAGACTATGGAGGAATTGCTGGTTGGTCTGATGATGGAGCAGATATTACTGCTCAGGTAAAATCTTTTGAGCCTAATGATTATGGCTTGTATGATATGGCTGGCAATGTTGCTGAATGGGTTGCGGATGTTTACCGACCAATAGTAGATGACGAATTTAATGATTTTAACTATTATAGAGGAAACGTATATACTAAAAATGCTCTTGGAGAAGATGGAAGGGTAATTGTTGTTACAGTTGATTCAATTGTTTATGATACCTTGAGTAATGGTAAAATAGTTGCAATAAATTTACCAGGTGAAATTGTTCAAGTTCCTGTTGATGAGGAAGAAACTTATTTAAGAACAAATTTCTCGACAAGTGATAATAGGAATTACAGGGATGGTGACAAGCGATCAACGAGATATTTTGAAAGTTTTAATGATGAGGATGAAGAAAGTGGTGGTACCAGAAAAATGTATAACTCTCCAAGGCATACTATTGATGCTGATACTTTTGGTAATTTAGTAAGAGATTATGACAAATCAAATAAGAGAACTTCTTTAATAAATGATGAAGTAAGAGTTTATAAAGGTGGTTCATGGAAGGACAGAGAATTTTGGTTAGATCCTGCTCAAAGACGTTACTTCCCTCAAGATATGGCTACTGATTACATTGGTTTCAGATGTGCTATGTCTAGAGTTGGTTCTAAATCAAAAGGAAAAAACAAGAAAGCTAGAGATTAATTCAAATTTCTATAAAAATTTAAAAAGCCTTAACCTGTCGTTAAGGCTTTTTTCATACTTTTATTTTTATGAATATAAACACAATATATAGTTATTTTCTGGCTTGCAATTCAGTGTGCACAGATACAAGAAAAATTAAGGAAAATGACATGTTCTTTGCCCTTAAAGGAGCTAACTTCAATGGAAATAAATTTGCGGAACAGGCAATATTAAATGGAGCTAAATATGCTGTTATTGATGAAAAGGAATATCAAAACAAAAATACTATTCTTGTAGAAGACGTTCTTACAACTTTACAGGAATTAGGAACACATCATAGAAAAAAATTGAATATCCCTATTATTGCCCTTACGGGCAGTAATGGAAAAACAACTACAAAAGAACTCATTAATTCGGTTCTATCAAAAAAGTATAGAACGACCGCTACTCAAGGTAACTATAATAATCATATTGGTGTCCCATTAACATTACTTTCATTGACCGATCAAACAGAAATTGGAGTTGTGGAAATGGGAGCAAATCACCTTAATGAAATAAAATTTTTATGCAACATATCCTTGCCAGATTATGGATTGATTACCAACTTTGGAAAAGCACATTTAGAAGGATTTGGTGGTATTAAAGGTGTAATAAAGGGGAAATCTGAAATTTATGATCATTTAATAGCCTACAATAAAACAGTATTTATTAACACAGATGATGCTTTACAGGTTAAACAAATAAATGATTATTCAAACCAAATAACCTATGGATCAGGGAAAAACAATGATTGCATTGTGAAATTTAAAGAAGCTAATCCATTTGTGATTTTACATTTCAAGAAAGAAATAATAAAATCAAAACTTATAGGAGATTATAACTTTAGCAATGTTGCGGTAGCCATTGCAATTGGTGATCATTTTAAAATAGATGTAAAAGACATAAAGGATGCAATTGAAAACTATTTACCAGTTAACAATAGATCAGAGATTTTTACGAAAGGAACAAACACTATTATTCTGGATGCTTACAATGCCAATCCTACAAGTATGAAAGCTGCTCTTGATAATCTTGCACAATTAACGCATCAAACTAAAATTGCCATTTTAGGTGATATGTTTGAATTAGGAATCGATACTGCCAAAGAACATCAAAGTATTGCCGACTATGCATCTGAATTAAATTTGAATGATGTTTACTTTGTAGGTGAAAATTTTGCATCTGTTTCTACTCACCATAAGCAATTTGAATCCTTTGAAGATTTTGAATCTTCATTTTCAAAATTGAAAATTAATCATGCTTCCATTCTAATTAAAGGTTCCAGAGGAATGCAAATGGAGCGAATACTTGATTTTTTAAGATAATCATGCACGTAAATAATTAGAAATCCCGATTCATTTCTGCATCGGGATTCTGCTTGATGTGGGTCATACTGGATTGACTACATCCATCCAGAGTAAAATCACTTCTGTAAATAGAATCCTTGCCGATCCCAAAGGATTGGATTCGGTATTTTTAATTTCCTTATTTATGAATGCAAGCATTCAACATTTTGAAATTAAAAACCCAATGCATTACCGCATCGGGATTCTGCTTGATGTGGGTCATACTGGATTCGAACCAGTGACTTCTACCCTGTCAAGGTAACACTCTAAACCAACTGAGTTAATGACCCTTTTAATTAACTAAAAAAGTCCGCTTAAAAGGCGAACTTTAGTGGGCGCGAAGGGATTCGAACCCCTGACCCCTTGGGTGTAAACCAAGTGCTCTGAACCAACTGAGCTACGCGCCCTATAATAGGATTGCAAAGATAAGTCAGTTTTTTTATCTACCAAATTATATTAATCAAATTTCTAAAGAATTTCGGCCACTACAAAGGTGCTTCCTCCAACATAGATTAAGTCGTTTGTTTTAGCACTTTCCTTAGCTTTTTGGAAAGCTTCGTTTACACTATTAAATGATTTACCTCTATATCCCAAATCGATAAATTTTTGTCTTAAAGTATTAGCATCTAGACCTCTTTCAATATCAGGTTTACAAAAATAATAATCAGCATCTCTAGGAAACATTTCAATTATTCTTTCCAGGTCCTTATCCTTTACAAATCCAATAACAATATGTAGATTTTTATATTGCTCTTGCTTTAGCTGGTTTAAAACTAGGGCTAACCCTTCTTTGTTATGTGCGGCATCACAAATTATTCTAGGTCCTTCTTGTAAGATCTGCCATCGACCTAATAATCCAGTATTCTTCACAACATTTAGAAGACCATTCTGTTTGTGTTTTGAGGTGATTTCTAAATCTTTATTAGCTAATAATTTGATGGTTTGTAAAGCAGTATTGATATTCTTCTTCTGATAATTTCCTTTTAGTTCACAATTAAAAAATTCTTGCGCTTTGTCATCAGCTAAACAAATCTCAGATCCATTTTGCTTTGCTAAATTCAAAAAGATAGATCTTGTTTCTTTTTGAGTTTCTCCTATCACAACAGGAACATTAGGTTTAATAATACCTCCTTTTTCAGTAGCGATTTGCTCTAAAGTATTTCCTAAGAATTGGGTGTGATCCAATCCAATATTGGTAATTACTGAAACAAGAGGAGTTATAACGTTGGTGGAATCTAATCGACCGCCGAGACCAACTTCAATAATAGCAATATCTACTTTTTGTTTTGCAAAATAATCAAATGCCATTCCTACAGTCATCTCGAAAAAAGAAAGCGAGTTAGACTCAAAAAAAGCTTTATTTCTTTTGATAAAACCTATAACAAACTGCTTACTTACTTCCTTTCCATTGATCTTTATTCGCTCCCTAAAATCTTTTAAGTGAGGTGATGTATACAACCCTACTTTATAACCAGCCTCTTGTAAAATGGAAGCTAACATATGGCTTGTAGATCCTTTGCCATTAGTTCCTGCAACATGAATTGATTTAAATTTTTTATGTGGATTTTTAAGGTGTTCGACTAATTTAATAGTATTACCTATATCTTCTTTATATGCAGTTTTTCCTTGATTTTGATACATTGGAAGTTGAGAGAACATCCAATTAATTGTATCTTGATAATTCATGAATTATTGACCCAATTTAAAATTCACACTTACAAATCCAATTTGTCTAACTGGGGCTTTAGAATCTGATCTCCATTTATGGGATAAAGCAATTTTTTTTGCAGGCTCAAGAAGACATGCGGCATTATTTGTAGTACCTTTTACTCCAGGTTCTGCTTTTGTAACATTTCCATTTCTATCAACTTCTATTCTTACAACCACTAGTCCAGATTCATTGCAGTCCTGTTTAAATACTTTCCGGCTTGGTGCTCCTCTTCCGTTTAATCCATAACCAACACCTCCACTTCCCGTTCCTGGGTCTCCATAATAGCTATTTGCGTAAGGATTGCCATCAGGATTCCCTTTATCTCCGGCTAAATCATCGTCTCCCTCGCTTCCAGTAGTCTCACCATCTGACTTTCCGATTCCACCCATTAATTCATCTAACTTTCTTTTTTTCTCTTCCTGCTCTCTTTTCTTTTTTTCTTCTGCCTCTCGTTTCTCACGTTCTACACGTTCTGCTTCTGCTTTAGCTTTTGCCTCTGCTTCTTTTTGTTTTTTTATTCTGATAGATTCCTCCGATTCTTGTGTAGCAACATCTTCTACTTTATCCGCTATAGATTCTTCAGGCTTAGATTCTGTTGGTGTTTCCTGTGGAATTTTATTAATCTTCTTTGGTTCAGATCTAATAGGTTTTAGAGGTTGAACATTTCCGCTTCCAAAA
>JABDOZ010000093.1 GCA_013043005.1 Flavobacteriaceae bacterium
TTGCACCAGGGTGCACGCAGTCATATTTATGCCATTGACCTGAATTTAAGCTACAGGATTTATTATAATCTACACCTTGAACTTACTTCAAAATACAGAAAGGATTCAAACGATATATTGGGAAATACAGATACCCGGTACATAGGAGCAGGCTTAAGATACAACACCGCCAACTATAGAATTGACTATTAAGAGCAATCCATAATTCAAAGGAAAGATTTTTTAATAAAGTAGTAGGAAAAATTTATACAGACTATCTTGCATCCTCAATGACAAACAATATAAATAGCGATATAAGTCTTAAAGACCTTTTTACAAGGATCAATGAGTATTTTTCATACTTGTTGAAGTCCTGGAAAAAAATTGTTGCTTCCGGAATTATTGGTGGTCTTATTTTATTTCTCTTTAATTTCAGAAACCCGCCAAATCACCTGGCAGAGTTGACCTTTATGTTAAATGAAGATGCCGCATTGTCACTCGGAGGCATTGGTAATATTCTTGGACAATTCGGATTTGCATCTCCTGTTGGAGAATCTAATTATGACAAAATAATGGAATTGTCGAAGACAAGGAGAATTGCTCAAAATGCACTTTTCAGATCTGTTGATTTAAACAATAAAAGTGACTTTCTGGCCAACCACCTCATCAATAACTTTGAAGAAAATAATGATTGGCAAAAGAAGTCCTTTGTTCCGTTTTTTAGTCGTGAGGATTCTCTTAACCTCCAGAATTTTCGCTTCAGTCACGACTCGATACAAAATTTTAATACCCTGGAAAACAAAGCGCTGAAAAGGTTGCATTATCTTCTTACAGGAGATGATAAGTCAACTGGTTTATTTGAGAGTGATTTTTCAGAATTGACAGGTATCATGACACTCGCCATGAATTCCTCTTCAGAAGATCTTTCAATAAATACAGTCAGTCTTATGTTTGACGAACTAAGCAGATATTATATCGAAAAGTCCACCGAGAAACAGGAGTACGAGTTCAATATTATTAAAAACAAATACGATTCTATTTATAATCGCCTTTCAGAAGTACAGTTTCAGCTTGCTGAATTCCAGGACAATTACAAAGGATTGTTCCGCAAACAGGATGTGCTCAGGGAAAAGACTTTGAAAACGGAGGAGCAGAAGCTCTTACTTATGAGCGGAGAGGTGGAAAAACAACTACAATTGGCATCTCTTGCTGTTGATAATAAAACGCCTTATGTTCAACTGATTGACAAACCCCTGAAGCCTATAAAACCCAATAATAAGTCAGCACTTTATTTCTTTTTGCTTGGAGGTTTCCTGGGAGGTCTTCTTATGGCATTATTTCTGATATTTAGAAAAATGTATAGAGAAATAATGTTTAATGAGTGACAAGTTAAAAGTAGGGATTATTGGATTTGGCAATATCGGTAAAAAGCATGCCAGGTCTTTGGCACTTACCGAAACTGCTGAATTGGCAGCGATATATGATCCCAACGAGGACATTTCTTCTACGGGTCTAACTGTATGTAATTCCATTGAAGAACTTCTTGCTGATGGAAAGATTGATATAGTATCTGTATGTACACCTAACTTTCTGCATGAAGAACACAGTATAAAGGCAATGCAGGCAGGACATCATGTTATTTGTGAAAAACCATTTGCTCTAACTTCTTTGAGTTGCTCCAATATAATTTCTGCTTCCAAAAAATTTAATAAACGTGTTTTTTGCGTGATGCAAAACCGCTTTTCTCCTGTAAGTCAATGGCTTCAGGACCTTATTGCCAAGCAATGGCTAGGTAAAATCTATATGGTTAATGTGGCCTGTTACTGGAATAGAAATGATGCTTATTATAAGCGATCTGACTGGAGAGGAAATGCACAAAAGGATGGAGGGACTTTGTTCACCCAGTTTTCACATTATGTAGATACCCTGTATTGGCTGTTTGGCGACATAAATATTGAAAACGCCATATTTGCCAATAACAATCATGATTCAATTGATTTTGAAGACAGTTGCAGTTTCAACTTCCGTTTTAAAAATAATGGCCTTGGTAATTTCAGTTATACGACCTCAACTTTTGAAAACAACTTTGAAAGCACTTTAACGATAATTGCTGAAAAAGGCACAATAAAAGTCGCAGGGCAATACATGAACGAGGTAGAATTCATTAACACAAATGCTTTGGCGCCAACAGTTCCGTCCAAAACCTCAGACAACATAATGAATCTTTCTCGTGTTTATCAAAATGCATGCGCTTCAATATTTGAAGGACTTCCTCCTTCGACAGGGCCTGACGACGGACTGGCTGTTATAAAGATTATCGAAGATGTTTACAGTTTTAAAAAATAATTATGGAAAATATTCATCCCATATTTGACAGACTCCTGACAAGAAAAGACAAAGAATCTTTTTTGTCACAAAAAGCCAAAACAATCTGGTTTACCGGTCTTTCGGGATCTGGAAAAAGTACAATTGCACAAGGCCTCGAAAAGCTTTTGTTTGACAAAGGGTTTTTGATTCATGT
>JABDOZ010000095.1 GCA_013043005.1 Flavobacteriaceae bacterium
CAATTATTGCTTGTGTTCTTTGTTCAAGTTGATTGACCATTGTAATAGCTGCTGAAAAGGTGTCATAGCCTGTAATAATGAATAATTTCCCTCTCTTGTTTATTTTGGGTCTATCTATTATGCCTTGAATAAATTTTAAACTATACGGAAAGCTTCCTCCACCATTATATCTTAAATCCAATACAAATTTGTCAATATCAACAGAATCCACAGTAGCCCATAGTCTATCGGCAAAAGCCGTAGATGATTCACTTTTCATATTCCCAATTCGATTATATTGGAAATACACCAACTTCTGCTCAGAATTATAATCGAACCAATAATAGTCGTTTACATTCCTTTGAAAATAGCTGTCCGCGCTCGGGATGGTTTTAAACGTTGTATTTTCTTCATCTTCAGGGGATAACTTTTTTATTGTACGTTCAATCTGAATGCCATTCTTTTCAAACACAAACATAGCCTCACTGGGATTTTCAGAAATACCAAGTCCATACAACATGCCTGGTAAATGAAGGTAGCTACCTATATATTTTTTAATTCTAGAAGAATTTGTATGAGGAATTACTTGTTTTAATTTCTCAATTACAATTTCAATATCTATACCATTAACTGAAACTATATTATGACCGAGTATCTCCTGATACTCGCTACTTGTTTTGACTATAAATAGACCATCTTCAAACCATTTGTTGGTCATTGGTAGATAACCAAAAAGCTCGTATCTTGATTTAGCACTTATGTAGGAGTGACTTTCATTTAATGCTGAAACAACTTTGAATATTTCGACATAGCAGGATTCATCACAAATTTCTTTATCCTGGATATTTCTTTTTGCATTTTGTATAACGACCAGTAGATTTTCTTTTGAAGTATTCCAATAGGGTGCTACATGTTTATTCTCAATCAGTGTATACAATTGATCGATGTCCTTGGTAAATGACTCAGTTGACATTTGCCCATTTAATACCGAAACAAATAGAATCTGAGCTAAAATAATTAAATGTCTAATCATCGTATTTGTCTGTTTTAAAATGACTCACAACGTTCACGGCTATAAATTTGTCGATGGGTTGACGTTTTGGGTAACTTTTGGCACCCAAAATAGCCATTGCGTCAAGTCGAATTTAGGTAGACTTTTTAATTAAGAGTAAAAGATAGGAATTTTGGAAAACTCTAAGCTAATTTATAGCCTTTGTTGTAGCACCTTATTACTTTCTTTCAACATAAATATCGGTCCACATTGATCTCCAAATTTTCCAGGAATTATCTAATTGCCTTCGATAAATTGTTGTGTTTATGCCTTTTTGGAACATTCCAAAGCTTATTGAATCTTTTTTATATGTCCAATCCAACACAGATTCATGAGTTGATATTGCCAATGTATCCATTATGTCCAAACTAATAATTTCTGTTTCATAATTGTTGATAATCGTCTTTGAGCTGTCGTTAGGAAACCAGAATTTCCTAATTTCAGATTTCCCATCTATTGGTTTTAGAGTATTTGGTTGAATTCTCGAATCTTCGACCAAAAGTTTCATAATTCCTTCTTCATCTGAATTTAGCCATCCATTCACATATTCACTATGAATTTTTCGAATTTCCAACTCATCTGGATCTGTGATTTTATTCGCTTCCTTATTCTCACAACCCATTATAACTAGTGCTAGAAATATTGAAAAGAATAAATAGTTTTGATTAAGGAATATCATAAATTAGTTTTTAATGATGTGCTACAACGTCCACGGCTATAAATTCGGCGATGGGACAGCGGTTTTGGGTAGCTTTTTGCGCACCCAAAAGGGCCGGAGCGTCAAGTCGAATTTCAGTGGACTCGTTATTTTGAAGTTAAATTAATCAATTCGGAACGAATTGAGCTGATTTATAGCCTTTGTTGGCAACGGGTAACCTACATTGCATTTTCTTCTACCAAATTCCAGGTATCCCATACTTGTTTTACTAAAGATTTGAATTGAGTCGAATCTTTACTTTTCTCTAACTCCGAAAATATATCATGTAGTTCTCCTCGTAATGACGGGTAATCATCAGTTACTTTCGTAACCATTTTCCAGGCTTCAATATGCTCATGGAATGAAGAAACAAACTTTTCAGGACAATTCGAGTAATCCAAGGATTCTAGCTCTTTTGTATAGTTAATTATAGACTGACTTAACGAAACTTTCTCTGAAGCATGATTCCTGATTTCTCCCAAAACACTGTCTTTTTCAAAAATGCGTTCAATACACATTGTTTGATTTTCTTCAGGTGTTAAATTAGTATCAACCCGTTTCTGCCCAATGTCTTTACAACCTAATATTGATGAGATTATCAATACGACTAGTAGGAATTTCATGATCCGATTTATCAACTTCTTGTTTTTACTTGTTGCCAACGGTCTTGTGTATGTGGCGTAGCCAGCTTTTACTGGCTATGAACATTATACACGTTGTTGGCAAACGTTCACCATTTAATAATATTTTTCCACTAGTGATTTGAAAAAGTCATAATCTTTTTTTCCAAAAAAATATTCTCTTATTATTCCCTCTTCATCAATTATAATTGTTAATGGTCGAAAGTTTTCCAAATCTATCCAATCATTTGACGAATACGTGCCGACTATATCAGGGCTTTTAACCTTTTGAATAAATTTTATTATTTTTTCTTTATTTTCATCCGTGAGCGCTATTACAGAAACCTTGTCAGAATAGTTAGTTTCAATTTGTTTTAAGTCAGGAAACTCTTCTATACATGGCGGGCAGTAGGTACCCCAAAAATTTA
>JABDOZ010000115.1 GCA_013043005.1 Flavobacteriaceae bacterium
GAACTTTTCTGAAGAAATAACTTCTTTCAACATTTCATCTAATTTTGTTTTTTCTTCATCAGATAATTTTGAAAGTTTAGTATCTTCCTTTTTGATCAAATTATCAACATGATCAGCATCAACTCTCTAGAATGTTATTTTCTCTTTTGTTGTTTCTAATTTCTGGATCAAGTGACTAACAATAGGTGAATCCAGCAACAGGACTTCGTATCCTTTTGCCTTTGCTGCATCAATGTAGCTATGTTGTTCATCTTTATCTGAAGCATAAAGGATCACTAATTTGTCATCTTTATCGGTTTGATTTGCTTTGATCTTATTATACAATTCATCATAGGTATAGTATTTACCATCTACCGAAGGATATAAAGCAAATGCATCGGATTTTTCGAAGAACTTTTCTTCAGACAACATACCGTATTCGATAACGATTTTGATATCATTCCATTTCTTCTCAAAATCTTCACGATTATTTTTGAATAGTGATTTTAATTTATCAGCAACCTTTCGTGTTATGTAAGACGATATCTTTTTAACAGCTCCATCAGCTTGCAAATAACTACGAGAAACGTTTAACGGAATATCCGGAGAATCAATTACTCCACGTAACATAGTTAAGAATTCTGGCACGATTCCCTCTACATTGTCTGTAACGAAAACCTGGTTTTGGAATAATTGAATTTTATCTTTCTGAATATTGAGGTCATTGGTTAACTTAGGGAAATAAAGAATTCCTGTTAAGTTAAACGGATAATCAACGTTCAAGTGAATATTGAATAATGGTTCCTCAAATTGCATTGGATACAATTCCCTGTAAAACGCTTTGTAATCTTCATCTTTAAGTTCTGTAGGTTGTTTGGTCCATGCAGGATTGGGATTATTGATTATATCATCTACCGTAATTTGTCTATGAGGTTCAGTTGTTTCCTTCCCGTCCTTATCTTTAGTTGTTTTTGGTTCATGATCTGGATCGTTAATCTCCTTGGTTCCAAATTTTATTGGAATTGGCATGAAATTATTATATTTCAATAATAGCTCTCTGATTTTTGATTCCTCTAAAAATGCTTTTTCATCTTTAGCTATATGCAATATAATTTCTGTACCTCTGTCTTTTTTCTTTCCTTCTTTAAGGGTGAATTCCGGGCTACCATCACAAGTCCAATGGGCCGCTGGTTCATCTTTGTAAGATTTAGTAAGAATTTCCACCTTTTTTGCAACCATAAAGGATGAGTAGAAACCTAGTCCAAAATGACCTATAATTCCTGAATCTTTATCTGAATCTTTATATTTTTCTAAAAACTCTTCCGCTCCTGAAAACGCAATTTCATTGATGTACTTTTCAACTTCATCTGCTGTCATACCAATACCCTGGTCTATGATATGAAGCTTTTTACCTTTTTTATCAACTTTCACTTCAATGATCGGGTTGCCGTATTCAACCTTTGCTTCACCAATACTGGTAATGTGCTTTAGTTTTAAAGTAGCATCTGTAGCATTACTGATCAACTCACGTAAAAAGATCTCGTGGTCGCTGTATAGGAATTTTTTAATCAGAGGAAAAATATTCTCAACCGAAACATTAATATTTCCTTTTGTCATGATATTTATTTTATTAGTTTGAATTGTTTTCTCACATATGACAACAAAAATGCCATTTCAATAAAAGTGACAAACTGACATAAAAAAACCGCCTTGTGGCGGTTTTTTATTTTAATTGGTTCCTTCCGGGACCTTTGCTCTGTTCTTTACATGTTTTTCCAACCATTGATCCTGTTCCCAAAGCATGTGCATTATGGATTCTTTGGCTCTGTAACCATGACTTTCTTTTGGAAGCATAACCAGTCTCACTGGAGCGCCTAGCCCTTTAAGGGCATTGAAATAGCGCTCACTTTGCAGCGGATATGTTCCGGAATTATTATCTGCTTCTCCATGTATTAAAAGCAAGGGTGTCTTCATAGTATCGCAGTGCATAAAAGGTGACATGTTATAATAGATTTCCGGAGCTTCCCAGTAATTACGTTCTTCACTTTGGAAACCAAATGGAGTTAATGTCCTGTTGTATGCTCCGCTTCGAGCAATTCCTGCAGCAAACAAATTTGAATGTGATAACAGATTAGCAGTCATAAAAGCACCATAAGAATGTCCTCCAACTGCGACTTTGTTTCTGTCAATATACCCTAAATTATCAACGGCATCAATGGCAGCTTTGGCGTTAGCAACTAATTGTTTCCTGAAAGAATCATTGGGTTCTTCATCGCCTTCGCCAACAATGGGAAATGATGCATCATCTAAAACCACATACCCTTTGGTTACCCAATAAATAGGTGACCCATAGTAAGGATATGTAAACTCGTTGCTACTGCTTGTGCTTTGCCCGGCACTGCTTTTATCTTTATATTCTCTGGGATATGCCCACATGATCATAGGGTATTTTTTACCTTCCTCGTAGTCAGTTGGTAAATAAAGAGTACCAGATAACTCTAATCCATCTTGACGTTTATATTTTATTACTTCCTTGTATACATTTTGAATACTTTTAAAGGGGTTCTCAAAAGAAGTTAAAGGTGATATTTTGTTTTTCTTTTTAATATTACGGACGTAATAATTGGGGTATTCGTTTTTTGATTCTATCCTGACCAAAACCTCTCCTTTTTTCATATCGATGGCAGACGAAATACTTTCAACTTTATCGGTTAGTTTAGACTGATAAAGCCTTTTATTTTTCATTTCACTTAAATCGAATTCATCTACAAATGGAAATTTTCCTTTTTCACTATAACCATCACCAATTAGAAAAATCCTGTTTTTGATTATTTCTAAACTATATCTTCCAAATTGGTTTCGCTTGGTTACAAAAGACCCGGGATCATTGTACCGATCTTGATAATTTCGGTCATATAAAGTTATGGGCTCTTTTTTGTTATCACCAGGGTTAAATAAGTAGGTTTTACTATTTCTAGTATTCCACCAGTAATCATAAGCCACTGCTGTCTTTTCATTTCCCCAGTCGATGCCTGAATATCTGCCTTTTGTTTTGATCAATAAACTTTTTTCAGCTACAAATGGCGCATCTAATTGATATACTGCATCTCTGAAAGGGACTTCATTTGCAGCATCACCTTCATCAAGTGCTTCAGTCCATACCAGGGTTGCGGGTTTGTCGGCTCTCCAAGAAAGGTTTCTCATGCCTTTCCTAACCGACATAAATCCTTTAGGAAGATCTTCAATTAAAGGTACTTCAAGAACGATTTTTACTAAATTCGCATTGGTGTCATAAATATTGGTTTTTGAAGGGAATCTCCTGTAAGGTACCAAATAGGAAAATGGTTTTTCTATTGTGGTGACCATGATATACTTTCCATCAGGTGAGAATGACATGCTTCTATACATGTCGCTTTCCAGCCAAGGGGATTCATTACCATTCAAATCGATAACTTTAAGTTCAGATAAAACCAATTGTTCAAAGTTATGTTCGTCATTGTTATTTTTTAACAAATCCTGATAGGTCCTATTCTGTGCTTTTTTGCCTTTTTCACTTACTGAAACGGTTGGACCTGTTGGGACTGCTGTTTTGTTGTCAATTAGTTTCTTTTTGTCTTTAGAAAGCGTTTTAACCAGCAACGATTTGTTGTCTTTAAACCAGGAAAAAGGTCTTCCGGTATTGGCGTTTAGATTGTCCTTACTCAACTTTTTTACGGCTTTCGTATTAAAATCTAACACCCATAATTCGACTCCAATATCGGTCGTATTTGTAAAAGCCACCTTTTGCTGATCAGGAGACCAGGAGATATTTGCAAATCGGCCATTTTGCGGCAAATTACTAACCGCTTCTTCATTACCATTTCTTCCAACACGAATTTTTATGTCTGTATAATATCTTTGACGACTATTGATGTTGGTTTTAGGATTAATTCTTAATCCACCTAATCTTAATTCTGTTTCAGATAATTCTTTGATGCTTTTGAAATTGCTTCTGTAAAGAAAAAGCATATTTTCACCGGATTCATCCATTATAATTGATGGTGCAAGCGGAGCTAAAGCAAGGTCAAGAATTTCTTTGGATGGTTCTTGATAGGTTACATTTTCCTGAGAGTTAACATTGTAAAAGGATAGCAAAAGGAATAAAAGAAGGATTTTTTTCATTTTAAATAGAATTAATATATTCAAATTCAAAGCTAGTTATTTAAGTATAATTTGTTTACTAAAGGAGTGTTAAAGATAGTTTATCATAATTCTAATATTTTGATATCGTTTATATTTTCACTTGCTTTGTTATTCATGCATAACAAATTATGAGGTATTCGGTCAATATGTTAATTGAATTAGTTAATTTACTTTACTAAAACACATTTCAGAAAAACATGTACAATTCAAAAATAATAGGATTAGGAAAGTACCTTCCAGAAAATATTGTCACGAATGATGATCTGTCAAGAATGATGGATACAAGTGACGAATGGATACAGGAACGGACAGGAATAAAAGAACGTAGATGGATAAAAGAAGGGACAGATGATTCATCAGCTGTAATGGGAGCAAAGGCAGCCGAAATAGCTATAGAACGATCTGGATTGACTAAAGATGATATTGACTTTATAGTGTTTGCAACTTTAAGCCCAGACATGTACTTTCCAGGTTGTGGCGTTCAAATTCAGGATATGTTGGATATGAGAACTGTAGGTGCTTTAGATGTGAGAAATCAATGCTCTGGATTTGTATATGGAATTTCTGTAGCAGACCAGTTTATTAAAACAGGAATGTATAAGAATATTCTGGTTATAGGAGCTGAATTCCATTCTGGTGGATTGGAGAAATCCACTAGAGGAAGAGGAGTCACAGTTATCTTTGGAGATGGAGCAGGAGCAGCTGTTTTGACAAGAGAGGAAGATAAGACAAAAGGAATTCTGTCAACTCATCTGCATTCCGAGGGTAAACATGCTAAAGAACTGGTAGTAGAAGGACCAAGTATCATGCATTGGGTTCCTGAAATTTTGGAAGCTAATGATCCTGATGACGTTTCTTATTATCCATACATGAACGGGACTTTTGTGTTTAAACATGCTGTAGTGAGATTTAGTGAAGCAATTATGGAAGGGCTAAAAACAAATAATTTGAATAAAGAAGACATTGATATGTTAATTCCACATCAGGCCAATTTAAGGATATCACAATTTATTCAGAAGAAATTTGGTTTAAGTGATGATCAAGTATTTAATAACATTCAACGATATGGTAATACGACTGCGGCATCTATACCAATAGCTTTGACGGAAGCTTGGGAACAAGGAAAAATTAAAGAAGGAGATAAAGTTGTACTTGTAGCTTTTGGAAGCGGATTTACATGGGGAAGTGTAATAATCAATTGGTAAGAATTTCAATGGAAATATAAAAAACCGAAAACTTTGGTTTCGGCTCTTTAAATGCTATTAATCAACTAAAACATTTAAGAAAAAATGTAAGTATGTGTTTGGTCGCAAACACGCGCTAATTATTACTTTCAAAACGAAATAATTTTTAATTTATTGAATACAATTTAAAAACCCAAAGCTTTAAGCTTTGGGTTTTCTATTAATAACCACATTAACACTAACCATCAACTATTATGTAGGTTATTAATACATTTATATTTTAAAGGAAACCTCCACCTTGTTTTTCGTCCTGATCTCTTTGTTTTCTAGATTTTGCCTTATACTTCCCGCTACCAAAACGATAGGATAAGGAGGCCTGAATAGTTTGACTTTCCCATTCGAATTTTCCAGCTTGATTAAATGGTCTGTCTCCTTTAAACTCAGCTCTCATGGTATCAAAAACATCGTTGAAGTTTAAACTGAAATTAGCTTTTCTATCCAGAAAACTATAGCGCATACCTAAATTCACAAAATACATTGGTTCCATTTCAAATTGCACACCTTTATTACGTCCTCTATAGAAACCAAAGGCAGAAAATGAAACGCTTTTACTAACTTTAAAACTGTTGTACATCCTAAAGTTCCAAGCCACATTATCTACTTCAACCGATTCCAAAACTATATCATCTGGAGTTGCCAATTCGGGAGAAACGGTTAACCTTTCACTTATACTTTTTTGTGTTTGTGAATAGAAATCAAAGCTTCCGTTAATACTCCACCATTTAGCTGGTCTATAATTAGTCGAAAACTCAAATCCATAAGAGGATGTATTATCAAAATTATCAA
>JABDOZ010000121.1 GCA_013043005.1 Flavobacteriaceae bacterium
ATGAGCACGATCTGGTTTTCCCATATTGCAAATTATCATTCCAAAATCTGTAGCTATAGAGGCATCCCTACAATAAATAGAATCAATTGAAAGTGATTCGTTTGCAGGAAAATATTCTATATTAATCGTATGACTTTTTAATTTATTCTCAAAATTTTTATATTCCTCAGTAGCGTTTTTAAAATCTGGTAATGACAAATAATTTAATTCTTTCCATTCCCTTTCCAACTTTTTGTTCGAAATAAATGCAAGTTCAACTGGTTTAATAAAAACTGAAACTAATTGTAAATATTCTGAATGACAGGTAGTATTCATATTTATTTGGTTTTAATCCACTTCATATAAATATAAACAGGAATACCTAGTAGTAATAATAAAACCCCATAATAAACCGTGTCATTTCCTGAGCCATAAATTGCCCATAATGAATACCCAAATCCAAGGGTTGCTAACACAAATGTTTTAATCCAACTTTTTGGATATAACTTTTTCTCAATTATTATTAAGGCATAGGCAGCAGCAGAGAAAAGATAAGGAACTAATGCAACAAATACCGTGAGTTGAACAATAAATTCAAATTGTTCAACCAAACCATCAGAATAACTCATTAACATAACCAATGACGATAACAAACCTCCAATAATAAATCCTAAAACTGGGGCACCCTTTTTATTCTCTCTTTCAAAAAAACTCGGAAATAAATTATCTTTTGCGGTTGACATTGAAACCTGTCCGGTTATTAAAATCCACCCATTTAATACTCCTAAACCCGATACGATTACTCCAATAGCAACAAAATAGCCTCCATAATCTCCTCCAATTATTTTGGCGGCTTCAGCGAAAGGTGCAGGTGATTTTTGCAAAACATCTAAGGGTAAAATACCAAATAAAACAACTGTTCCAAGAATATAAAGTATAGTTACAATTATGGTTCCTAACATAGTAGCCTTTGGAATTGTTTTCTCTGGATTTTTTATATTCCCTGCAGGAATTGTGGCGCATTCAATACCTAAGAAGGCAAATAAAGTTAAAGCAGCCACTGAGGAAAAGGCAGTGAAATCACTTTCTGCTGTCAGATTAAAAGAAGGTAAATTATTTATATCAAAAAAGAAAGCTCCAATTATAATTATAAAAATTAAAGGTAATATTTTAATTATAGTTGTAAAAAGCTGAACTTTTCCTGATTCTTTTATCCCTAAAGTATTAATCCATGTAAAAAACCAAATAAGAATTAACCCTAAGCTAACAGATATATATGAATTGGTTGATAATACTGGAAAGAAAAAGCTCGCAGCTCCAATAATTGCTATTGCAATTGTCCCGTTAGCAACCCAACAAGCAATCCAATAACCCCAAGCTACCAAAAATCCTGTAAAATCGCCAAACCCTTCACGTGAATATACATAAGGTCCACCACTTTTACTAACCACTATTTTACTTAAATTACTAAAAATTTTTGCTAAAATTAAAGCTCCTGTTGCTGTAAATACCCAACCTACTAAACTCACGCTGCCATAGTTTGACAGTACAGCTGGTAACACAAATATTCCAACTCCTATCATGTTTCCAACAACTAATGAAGTTGCAGTGATTAACCCAATTTTTTGTGTTCCTGACGACATTTATTTTAATTTAAAAAGAGCTAAGAATTTATTATGTAAATTAGGAGGCGGTTTAAATATACAATTATAATTATAGCAATGGCTAATAAATTTAGTATCCACTCAGATATTACAAAAGCAGAGACACTCCCGGCCTCTTTTTACCAAGATAAAGAGGTCTTTGAAGCCATAAAAGAATTGGTTTTTTTAAAATCTTGGCAATGGGTTGGAGATAAAAATCTTGTTCAAAAACCTCAATCAATCTATCCTTTTATTTTATTAGATGGTTATTTAACAGAGCCAATGTTGTTAACTAAAGATGACGATGAGCAAATTAGTTGCTTATCAAATGTTTGTACACATCGAGGTAATATTGTTGGATTGAATTCTGGCAGTGCAAAAAAGTTAACCTGTATGTATCATGGAAGGCGATTCAATTTACATGGAGAATTTGAATTTATGCCGGAATTTGATGAAACCCAAGATTTTCCTAGACCATGCGATAATCTTTATAAATTTCCTTTGAGAAACTGGGGGCCATTTTTATTTGCCGGATTAAATCCGACATTCGATTTTAATCAAATTATTGATAAAATGAATGAGCGGGTTGGGTTTTTACCGCTAAATGAGTTTACTATTGTCAAAGATCTTTCTAAAGACTATTTTGTCAATGCCAATTGGGCTTTATATTGTGATAATTATTTAGAAGGTTTTCATGTTCCTTTTGTACATGAAGATTTAAATGCAGTTTTGGATTATGGTAGTTATAAAACAGAAGTTTATCAATACTGTAATTTACAAATTGGATATACCAATGAGGCCAATATTGTATTTGATCTTCCCACAAACCACATTGACTATGGAAAAAATGTGGCTGCATATTATTATTGGGTATTTCCAAACATGATGTTTAATTTTTATCCTTGGGGTCTATCAATTAACATTGTTAAACCAATAGATATAAATAGAACGAAAGTGTCATTTATATCCTATGTTTACGATCCAAAAAAACTTGATAAAGGAGCGGGAAGTTCACTTGAAAAGGTCGAAGAAGAAGATGAGTTTGTAGTTGAAAACGTTCAAAAAGGTGTGCGTTCTTCATTTTATAATGCAGGTCGATTTTCACCTACAAGGGAACAAGGCGTCCATCATTTTCATCGATTAGTGGCGAAATTTTTAAATGGATAATTGTTTAAATAATTTCTTTATTTAATTTAAGAAATTCACTTGCTTTATTTAATTTTGAACGCTTATATTTTAAATAAAATACAACAGAATGAAACCAGATTTATTCGAAGCACCAGATTATTTCCAGTTAGACGAGTTGCTAACTGACGAACATAAATTAGTTAGAGATGCCGCAAGAGAATGGGTGAAAAGAGATGTGTCACCTATAATTGAAGAATATGCTCAAAAAGCAGAATTCCCAAAACAAATTGTTCATGGTTTAGCAGAAATTGGCGCTTTTGGTCCATACATCCCTATGGAATATGGTGGTGCAGGGTTGGATCAGATTTCCTATGGATTGATCATGCAGGAAATAGAACGTGGAGATTCGGGAATTAGAAGTACAGCTTCGGTTCAATCGTCGTTAGTAATGTACCCTATTTGGAAATATGGTAACGAAGAACAGCGACAAAAATATCTGCCAAAATTAGCCACCGGAGAATTTATTGGGTGTTTTGGATTAACAGAACCGGACCACGGATCCAATCCATCTGGAATGGTAACCAACTTTAAAGATAAAGGCGATCACTATTTATTAAATGGTGCAAAAATGTGGATCTCTAACTCTCCATTTGCTGACATAGCGATTGTATGGGCAAAAAACGAAGAAGGCCGAATTCATGGCTTGATCGTTGAAAAAGATATGGAAGGATTTTCTGCTCCGGAAACGCACAATAAATGGTCATTAAGAGCGAGCGCAACTGGGGAGTTAATTTTTGACAATGTAAAAGTACCGAAAGAAAACTTATTGCCCAATAAATCAGGGCTTGGTGCACCTCTTGGATGTTTAGACTCTGCCAGATATGGTATTGCATGGGGAGCTATTGGTGCTGCTATGGATTGTTACGATACTGCTTTAAGATATAGTAAGGAACGTATCCAATTTGGTAAACCTATTGGCGCATTCCAATTACAGCAAAAAAAATTAGCTGAAATGATTACAGAAATAACCAAAGCACAATTTTTAACCTGGAGATTAGGAGTTTTAAAAAATGAGGATAGAGCAACTTCTGCTCAGATTTCTATGGCCAAACGCAATAATGTTGATATGGCCATAAACATAGCCAGAGAAGCAAGACAAATATTGGGCGGCATGGGAATTACTGGTGAATACAGTATCATGAGGCATTCCATGAATCTGGAAAGTGTCATCACGTATGAAGGAACTCATGATATTCATTTGCTGATCACAGGATTGGATATAACCGGGTTTAATGCCTTTAAATAATTTGAATAATAGATAAAATTTATAGAAAAGCTTCGATTTAAATCGAGGCTTTTTTTATTTTTAGAAAAAATTGTAATGAAAACCTTTGTTAATATTCTCACACTTAATTTTCTGGTCTTTTGTTTAGGATTTGTTTTATCATGCAATACTGATGATTCTGATCCCATTGTTTTAGATAATAATATCTCCAATACAGATGACTCTCCAGATGACAATTCCAATAATAATCCGAATAGTGTTAATCTAAAAATATTATCTCTTGGTGACAGTTACACCATTGGTCAAAGCGTTTGTGAAACATGCAGATTTCCAGAACAGTTAAAAGACAGCTTAGCAACAAATATTGAAAATAGTTCATTTGAATTACAACTTATTGCGCAAACAGGCTGGACCACAACAAATCTTATTAATGCAATAGAAACAGAAAATCCTTCAACTGATTTTGACCTGGTTACTCTTTTGATAGGTGTTAATAATCAATATCAAGGAAAACCATTTTCATTATATGAGCAGGAATTTCCTGAGTTGGTCAATACAGCAATTGACAAAGCTAATGGAGATATTGATAATGTTATCGTCGTGTCTATTCCTGATTATGCTTTTACACCCTTTGGTGGTGGAAATGCTTCCATATCACAGGAAATTGACCAATACAATGAATATGCTAAAAACTATTGTGAGGTAAATAATATATCCTATGTTTACATCACTGATATTACTCGTTATGGTTTAGTTAATCCTGAGTTGGTGGCTTCAGATAATCTGCATCCATCAGAGCTGGCCTATTCAAAATTTGTTGAACGTATAATACCTGTAGCATTGGAAAAAATATAATGCTTATTGAAAATGAAGAAATCCTTTTTCACCTTATTTTGGTTTTTGATCAGTATTTCAACTTTTGTGTTTTATTCATGCAGTGAAGAGAATTTAAATGATGAATCTGTTCAGTTTAATATACCAGTTCCTCTAGATGATGACCCTTATGAAATAAAAATCCTATCACTTGGCGATGGGTATACTAAAGGACATAATGTTTGTGAAAACTGCAATTATCCTGCCCAACTTACAGACAGTATTTCACGGTATTTCAATAATGATTTCAGTTTCAAATTAAATACATTAGCCGAAATTGGCTGGACAACCTCAATATTAATAGACAATATTCAAATTGAAAATCCAGATTCAAATTATGATCTGGTTACTCTTCAAATTGGTGTTCACAATCAGTTTAATAATGAATCATTCTGGTTATATTTTGACGAATTTTCAGAATTGGCAGACAAAGCTGTAGAACTGGCAAAAGGGGATGCAGCTAACGTTATTGTTCTTTCTATTCCGGACTATAGCTTCACCCCATTTGGTCAACAAAGTCCTGATACCAATCTCGTATCGGAAGAAATAGACAATTACAATTCATACGCAAAAAATTATTGTGATTCTAAGGGCATCTCATTTGTAAACATTACAGATATTACACGAATGGGTTTGATTGATCAATCATTGGTTACTTTTGACGAAGTGAACCTTTCTGAGATAGCATTTACCAAATTTGTGGAACGAATACTTCCTTTAGCTCTGGATAAATTACAATAAGCAGGCCCAACTATATTTTTTATATTTATTTTAGATAAAATTAAAATATGTTTTCATCTAAAAAACGCTTAGACAGAGCTTATAAAAATGCCAAAATAATTGATTTTGACAATAGTAGTAAGTTCATATTGTTCAGTGACTGCCACAGAGGTGATAACAGTTTTGCAGATGATTTTGCCAACAACAGAAACATATATTTTCACGCTTTAAAATACTATTTTTCTGAAGGTTTTCAATACTTTGAACTGGGTGATGGTGATGAACTATGGGAGAACTTGTCTTTTACTTCAATTTTACATGCGCATAAAAATGTCTACATATTAATGAAGCAATTTCATGATGTAAATAAATTACACATGATTTGGGGAAATCATGATATGGTCTACAGAGATCCCAAATATGTAAAAAAACATTTAACCTCTTATTTTGATCCTAAAACTGGAAAAGACGAAGATTTATTTCGAGGGATTGCGTATCATGAAGCAATCGTACTAAAACACTGTGAAACAAATCAGGAGGTTTTTTTAACCCATGGTCATCAAGCAGATTGGTGGAATTATACTTTTTGGAGATGGAGCCGATTTATGGTTAGAGTGCTTTGGAAGCCATTGAATGTTATGGGAATTGCCGACCCTACCAGTCCAGCTAAAAACTACAAAGAATTGATTAAAGTAGAGCGCAGAACAAAAAAATGGATCGCAGAAAATAATAATTTAATAACTATTATTGGTCATACTCATAGACCACGTTTCCCTGAACCTGGTGATATAGCTTTTTTTAATGATGGTAGTTGTGTGCATCCAAGAAGTATTACTGGAATAGAAATAGAAAACGGTAAAATTTCACTTATAAAATGGCAAATAGCTACCAAAGAGAACGGAACACTTCAAATTGTTAGAGTATTACTTGAGGGACCACTAAAATTATCAGACTATATAACAGATTAGTCAACACTAATAACACGCTTTATCTGAGGAACGTATTTTTTTATAGTCATTTCCACTCCAGATTTTAAGGTCATTTGGTTAACACTGCAAGATGTACAATTCCCTTCCAACTGGACGTTAACTAATGTATCGTTCTCAATAGAGATCAATGAAATATCACCTCCATCATTTTGTAGGAAAGGACGAATCTCTTCAAGTGCTTTTTCAACGTTCGATCTAATTTCTTTTGATGTCATAATCTAATTATTAACAGATGAACAGCCTGCCATTGTTGTTATTTTAATAACTTCAGTTGGCGGCAGATTCTCATTTCTATTCACCATTTCCTGCACGACATTTTTAGTCAATTCTTGAAATGCTTTTTCTAAAGGTGTATCGTCCTGTAAAGCAGCGGGTCTTCCCACATCACCAGCTTCACGAATACTTTGAACTAATGGAATATCGCCTAAAAATGGTACTTGTAGATCCTCAGCTAAGTTCTTTGCACCTTCTTTTCCGAATATATAATACTTATTACCTGGTAATTCTTCTGGAGTGAAATAAGCCATGTTTTCAATAATTCCTAGTACTGGAACATTGATGTTTTCCTGCTGGAACATCGCGACTCCTTTTTTGGCATCTGCCAAAGCAACATTTTGAGGTGTACTTACCACGACCGCTCCTGTAATTGGCAATGATTGCATGATGCTTAAATGGATATCACCTGTTCCTGGAGGCAAGTCAATTAATAAGAAATCAATTTCGCCCCAATGTGCATCAAATATCATTTGGTTCAGCGCTTTTGCAGCCATTGGTCCACGCCAGATTACGGCTTGGTTTGGCTGTGTAAAAAAGCCAATAGAAAGCACTTTTATTCCGTAATTTTCAACTGGTAACATTTTTGATTTTCCGTCTACATCATGTGCCAAAGGCCTTTCATCCTCCACATCAAACATGATTGGAATAGAAGGCCCATAAATATCGGCATCTAAAATACCCACTTTAAATCCCATTTTAGAAAGCGTAACTGCCAGATTAGCCGTAACTGTAGATTTTCCTACTCCTCCTTTACCAGAAGCTACTGCAATAATATTATTTATCCCCGGAATTGGATTGCCCTTAATTTCATTAACCGGTTCTGCAGGAACCTCTACTTTTAAATTTACAGTAACTTTTGCCTTTTCATAAACCAGATCATGAATTACTTTCATGATATCTACTTCTGTTCTTTTTTTAGCCTGTAAACTTGGGTTCTTAATAGTTATATCTACAATGACCTCATCACCAAATGTAATAACATTTTTTACTGCTCCAGTTTCTACCATATTGCCGCCTTCACCAGGAACGGAAATGGTTTCTAATGCCTTTAAAATATCCTGCTTTTGTAACTTCACACCTATTTTTAATTAGATTAATTCTAAAGAGCAAAGATACTTAATATTGAATAATTTTTTAAACTAGAAACTTAAGATTTTGTTAATGTGTATCAAATGTTACCGAAGATGATCTAAGGGGTTCCAAAACAGCTTATCAAAATCTTGTATTTGGTTGTCTATAACTATAATACCTTCGCTTTCCAGCAATTGTTGCATTAAGTTAGTGCCTTCAAAATGGTGCTTACCTGTTAGTAGGCCTTTTCGGTTTACCACTCGATGCGCAGGCACATCTTTACCATGTGAACTATTCATGGCATAACCAACCATTCTTGCACTTCTGGCAGCACCAAGATATTTAGCAATAGCTCCATAGCTTGTCACTCGGCCAAAAGGAACTAGTCGAGCCACTTCATAAACCCTGTCGAAGAAATTTAGCGTCTCTTTTTGCACTTTTAAATCTCCTTAATAATATTAATTAATGTAATTAATGCAACTGCCCCAGTAATAATCCCAATACCTAAATTCATGTTTTTTTGAGATGTTAATTTTTGATTCTTTATTTTATCAAAAAAGAAGATATAAATATACAACATGACGAATGTTCCCGTCGCTGCTCCTGCAACATAAGATATGATATTGGTTTTTTCAAAATCCATTAAGTTTAAAGAAGCAAGGGTAATAGTTATATAGGCGTGAAAGGGAATCGCAAACATATTTAAACTTGACAAAAACATACCAAAAAAGAATCGGTTCCTTTTACTATTGTTATTAATCTCATTAGAAGATTGCGTCTTTTCTTTGGCAATAAACAGATAATAAATTGATATCAATAGAAAAATTACCATTGCCACACGTTGCAAAATATCAATAATATCAGGATGGTTACTCAAATATCTGGCAAATAATACCGCGATATAGGTTTGTGCCAAAACAGTAGTACTAACACCACTTGAAAATACAATCGCTCTGCTATGACCTTCCTTCAAACTAATTTTAGCCGTGGTCATATTTAAAAGACCTGGAGGAATCACACCTATTAGTGTTATTATTAATCCTAAAAAAAAGGTAATCGTTAAACTCAATTGTCTTTAATTTTAAATCGAATATACGTAATTGGTTTGTTTTGCTCCAAATACTGCTCTTCATAAAAGGTCTGAATTCCGGTGACTTCTTCAGGGCTGCCTTCATTTTTATATACATCATGATTGGCATAGATCACCTCATGACCTTCACCGTGCAAGAGGCCTAAAGTGTAGCCGTGCATAAACTCGCTATCTGTTTTTAGATTCACACAACCATTAGGTTTAAGAATCTTTTTATAGCGTTTCAAAAACTCCTGATTGATTAGTCTGTGTTTAGTGCGTTTATATTTTATTTGCGGATCGGGAAAGGTTATCCAGATCTCATCAATTTCATTTTTGGCAAAGGCATGATCAATAAGTTCTATTTGCATTCTTAAAAAGGCAACATTTGGAATGTTTTCTTCAAGTGCTGTCTTAGCTCCTCTCCAAAATCGAGCTCCTTTTATATCAATGCCAATAAAATTTCTTTCAGGAAATTTTTTAGCCAGAGCCACAGAATATTCACCTTTACCACAACCTAACTCTAAAACCAAGGGATTGCTATTCTTAAACACAGAAGCGTTCCAATCACCTTTTAAATCATAATCTGCTTCAACCAAATCTTGTCTTGAAGGCTGATATACGTTAGTAAAGGTCTCGTTCTCCTTAAATCGCTTAAGTTTATTTTTACTGCCCACCTTATTTTTTAAACTTTCGGTAAAATTAAGGAAACATTTTAGCTTTATATTTGTTTTAATGGAATTAAAGAAACACATATTGGTTGCACCTTTAAATTGGGGTTTAGGTCATGCCACCAGATGTATACCAATAATCAATGCCTTAATTGAATATGATTTCATTCCAATATTAGCGAGCGATGGTATGGCTCTTGACCTTCTAAGAATAGAATTCCCTGAGTTAAAAGCAATAGAATTGCCGTCATACAATATCAGATACTCAAAAAAAGGTAAAAGCTTAAAAGTTAAGCTACTGATAGATTCTCCTAGAATGTTAAAAGCCATTAAAGAAGAAAAAAAACTGGTCAAAAAACTTGTAGCGGAAAATGAAATTCATGGCATCATATCAGACAATCGATATGGAGTATACAATAATACTATTCCTTCAGTATTTATAACGCATCAGTTAAATGTATTGAGCGGAAACACATCATGGTTTAGCAGTAAACTACATCAGCAAATTATCAAAAAATTTGATGAATGCTGGATTCCTGATGTTCAACATGAACCCAGTTTAAGTGGAAAATTAGGACATGCAAAACAAAATGATCTTAAGTTAAAGTATTTAGGGTCTCTTAGTAGATTCAACAAAGCGGATGCTAATATTACTAACGACCTTATGGTACTTTTATCAGGCCCAGAACCTCAACGCACAATTTTAGAAAAAAAACTTTTGGAGGATTTAAACAATTTCAAAGGTTCCATAATTTTTGTTCAAGGAGTTGTAGAGAATGTGCAAACAAAATTAAAACGAGGTAATATGACTATTTTTAATTTTATGAAAAGCGGACAGCTGGAAAAAACAATTAATTCTAGCCACATTATTCTATCCAGATCTGGGTATACCACGATTATGGATCTTGCCAAACTTGAGA
>JABDOZ010000130.1 GCA_013043005.1 Flavobacteriaceae bacterium
CAAAACCAGCTGCTAAAAAACCAGCGGGAAAAACTGATGACCTCAAAAAGATTGAAGGCATTGGACCTAAAATTGCATCTACTTTAACAGAGGCAGGAATAGCTACATTTGCAGATCTGGCTAAAGCGAAGCCGGCAGATATTTCTGAAATTATTAAAGGTGTTCGTGGCAATCATGTTCCTGATACCTGGCCAGAACAAGGTAAATTGGCAGCTGATGGTAAGTGGGACGAATTAAAAACGTTACAAGATAAACTAGATGGCGGTAAGAAATAATATTTCTAACGGCTGGTATTAACTATAAAATCTAAAGACAATGGCTCATAAAAAAGGAGTTGGTAGTTCTAAAAACGGTAGAGAATCAGAATCGAAACGCCTAGGTGTTAAGATTTTTGGTGGTCAGGCTGCTGTTGCTGGAAACATTATCGTAAGACAACGTGGTACAACACATTATCCGGGTGAGAATGTATACCATGGGAAAGACCATACATTACATGCCAAAGTAGATGGTATTGTAAAATTTACAAAGAAAAAAGACAATAAATCATACGTTTCTATAGAGCCTTTTGATGCTTAAGAAATAGATTATTACTTTGAAAATATTAAACCCTTTCAGTTTCTGAAAGGGTTTTTTTGTCTTGGTTTTGAAGTAATGAGTCACAAAAAAAATCCCAAACAGAAATGTTTGGGATTTATTTATGGTTTAATATTAAAACAAAGAGATTGCTTCGTTCGCAAACTCTTCGTAACAACATTTGATTTAGTATCTGTAATATTCAGGTTTATAAGGACCTTCTTGTTTTACGCCAATATAATCCGCCTGATCTTTACGAAGCTCAGTTAATTCGACTCCAATTTTAGCCAAATGAAGTTTTGCTACCTTTTCATCTAAATGTTTCGGCAGCATATACACCTTATTCTCATAAGCATCATTGTTTGTCCAAAGTTCAATCTGTGCTAAGGTTTGGTTTGTAAATGAGTTGCTCATGACAAAACTTGGGTGGCCTGTTGCACAGCCTAAATTAACCAGACGTCCCTCAGCAAGAATGATTATATCTTTCCCATTAACTGTATACTTATCAACCTGTGGCTTAATTGTGTCTTTGGTATTGCCATGGTTTTTGTTTAACCAGGCCATATCAATTTCATTATCAAAATGACCTATGTTACACACAATGGTCTTATCTTTCATTGCCTCAAAATGACGGCCTTGTACAATATCTTTATTTCCTGTAGTTGTTATTACAACATCTGCATTACCAACAACTGTTTCTAATTTCTTTACTTCAAAACCATCCATGGCAGCCTGAAGAGCACAAATAGGATCAATTTCAGTTACAGTTACTATACTACCAGCTCCTTGAAATGAAGCAGCCGTACCTTTACCAACATCGCCATATCCGCATACAACAACTCGTTTTCCCGCTAACATGACATCTGTGGCGCGACGAATGGCGTCAACAGCACTTTCGCGACAACCATACTTATTATCAAATTTACTTTTGGTAACAGAATCATTTACATTAATAGCAGGCATAGGTAAAGTTCCATTTTTAAACCTGTCGTATAATCTGTGAACACCTGTAGTTGTCTCTTCACTTAAGCCTTTAATCCCTGAAACCAGCTCTGGGTACTTGTCTAAAACCATATTGGTCAAATCCCCTCCATCATCAAGTATCATGTTCAAAGGCTTTCTGTCTTCGCCAAAGAAAAGCGTTTGTTCGATGCACCAGTCAAATTCTTCTTCCGTCATGTCTTTCCAGGCATATACTGCAGTACCAGCATCTGCAATAGCGGCTGCAGCCTGATCTTGGGTTGAGAATATATTACAGGAACTCCAGGTAACTTCTGCTCCCAAAGCTTGCAGTGTTTCAATTAAAACCGCTGTTTGAATGGTCATATGCAAACACCCTGCAATTCGGGCTCCTTTTAGTGGCTGAGAATCTTTGTATTCTTCACGGAGACTCATCAATCCGGGCATTTCTGCTTCAGCCAATTCTATTTCTTTTCTTCCCCATGAAGCAAGTGATTTATCTTTCACTTTATAAGGGACATACGCAATTGTTTTTGTATTCATAGTTGTATATTTGTCTATCACAATTTTTTCAAAGCGCAAAGATAACTAATAACTTTCAGAATATTAAATGCCTCTTTACAAAACCATTACCCCTGACTCACAAACTATTGTTAAAATCTGGAAGATCACAGAATCTTATGAAGAATTGCTCAGTCCTCTTAAATTAAAGCCTGAAACTTTAAACAGAGTGTCAAAAATGAAATCTGGAATTCATCAATGCGGCTTTTTAAGTGTAAGACATTTATTAGCTCAATTTGGGTATTCTGATCAGGATTTGTTTTATGATGAAAACGGGAAACCTCATCTAGTCAATGACAAAGAGATTTCTATAACACATTCATTCAATTATTCTGCCATTATAATCAGTGAAAACAAGGTAGGTATTGATATAGAAAAGCAGCGTCCAATTATAACTAAAATTGCTTCTAAATTCGTGGACTATGAATTTGAATATTTAAAAAAGGATCATAATGATTATGTAAAAGAATTGACGGTCATTTGGTGTGTAAAAGAATCCTTATATAAACTCTTTGCAACTAAAGGATTAAGTTTTAAAAAACATATTATGGTAATCCCATTCACTCTTGAAGAAAAATCTACTGTTTGCTGGATAGATCATGACAAAACCATACAAAGATACATGTCTCATTTTTTTGAGTTTGATGGATTTACATGTGCCTATGTTTTGCAATAAATGAAAAAAATACTGAAAGACATATTGCATTCAATTCATAAAAGTGAGAAGCTTTTAGCAGTTTTAATTGATCCGGATAAAGTTGATGTAACATACTTGCCAAATTTTATTCGCGACATCAATAAATCGATGGCGACTCATATATTTGTTGGAGGTAGCCTGGTTAAAAAAAAAGATTCAGAAAAAGTAGTATCTGAAATCAAAAAGCATACCCAGTTACCAATCATATTATTCCCCGGAGATATAACGCAAATTACAGATGAAGCTGATGCCATATTATTTCTGTCTTTGATCTCAGGTAGAAACCCTGATTATTTAATTGGTAAGCATGTGCAATCTATTTCTAATCTAAAGGGTACCAATCTGGAAGTTATTCCTACAGGATATATCTTAATTGAAAACGGTAATGTAACATCTGTGGAAAGGGTGACAAACACAACCCCAATTCCCAGAAAAAATTCAAAGGAAATAGTAGATACAGCTTTGGCTGGAGAACTTCTAGGGCTACAATTAATTTATTTAGAAGCGGGAAGCGGAGCTTCACAACCAGTGCCCTCTGAAATTATTAAGGCTGTAAAAAAGTCTATAAGAATTCCCTTGATTGTAGGAGGAGGAATCAGGAGTAAAGAGCAGTTGGACAATGCATATAATTCAGGAGCTGACTTGGTGGTCATTGGTACGGCTTTTGAGGAAGACGAATCGTTTATTGATAATATAAAAGTATAAATGAAAATATCAGTAGAGCTTACTTTAAGCCCATTACAAGATGATTTTGAATCCTCCATTGTTCACTTTATAAAAAAGTTGAGGGCTTCAGGATTAAAAGTAAAAGAAAATCCATTAAGTACTCAGGTTTATGGTGATTATGATGAGGTAATGAAGGTATTGAATGCTGAAATAAAAGAAGCCTTTGAACTTATTGAGAATGGCGTAATGGCCGTGAAAATTGTAAAAACAGACAGGTACGATTATGATCCAGATTTTTGATTTTTTCTTTGGCCAATATTCAGGCTATGAAACAATTGATATTATTCTTGAAATTGTTGCTGTAATATTCGGATTTTTATCAGTTTGGTATTCAAAGCAAAATAATATCCTGGTGTTTCCTACAGGCATGATAAGTACAAGTATTTTTGTGTATTTATTGCTAAAATGGGGATTACTGGGTGATATGATGATAAACGGTTATTATTTCATAATGAGTGTTTATGGATGGTATGTCTGGACACGAAAAATAGATGCAACTCACGTGACACCAATTTCTAGAACAACATTAAAAGAAAAGTACCTTAGTCTAGGCATATTTATTGCGACATTATTGTTTGTTTATGTAGTTTACAAAACCTTCGATAAATGGACGAGCTGGGTGGCATATGTAGATACCATTACAACTGCTACTTTTTTTGTCGGAATGTGGTTAATGGCAAAACGTAAAATTGAAAATTGGATCTATTGGATTATAGGTGATATTATTTCAATACCATTATATTTTTATAAAGGATTTACGTTTACTAGTCTACAATATTTAGGATTTACTGTAATTGCAATATTTGGTTATTTAGCATGGAAAAAACACTTGAACAAAAACCTTCAAACTGCATAAAAGTAGTTTTATTTGGACCTGAATCTACTGGAAAGACTACACTTTCCAGGCAACTAGCTAGGCATTATAATTCTATTTGGGTGCCCGAATATGCCAGAGATTATCTTCAGGATAAATGGAATAACGAACGAAAGACTTGCGAAGCCTCTGATTTATTGCCTATAGCCTATGGGCAAATGAAACTTGAAAATGAGTTGGCTGGTAAAACAGATTCGGTTTTAATCTGTGATACAGACCTGCTTGAAACCAAAGTATATTCTGAGGCATATTATTCCAATACTTGCGATCCGCTTTTAGAGAAATATGCTCTTAAAAACACCTATGATTTGTATTTTTTAACTTATATTGATACACCTTGGGAAGCAGATGATCTTAGAGATAAACCAAACGAAAGATTACGAATGTTCAAGGCCTTTGAGGATGCATTAATTAAGTATAAAAGACCTTATGTTTTGTTGAAAGGGAATAAAAAGGAGCGTTTGAATACCGCGGTAAAACATATTGATAATTTAATAAAAATAATAGATTGAGTTTTAGTAAAAAAGACAAAGCACAGATAGAAAATAAAGGGTTAACCATTGATAAGGTCAATGCTCAAATAGAGACTTTTAAAAAAGGCCTTCCTTTTGTCAATGTTAGATCAGCCGCAACTGTAAAAAACGGTATTATAAAACTTAGTGACAGAGAAAAAGAGCATTTCATTGACTACTATAATACCAAGCGGTATAAAATTTCAACTATTAAGTTTGTACCAGCTTCCGGTGCAGCAACCAGAATGTTTAAATTCTTGTTTGAGTTTCTCGAAGAGTATAATCCAAATAAAGAGACATTAAATGCTTTCATTAACAGGAAGAAAGCAACACAGCTATCAATTTTCTTAACCGGAATTGAAAAATTCCCATTTTACAAAATGATTGAAAAGAAATTGATTACAGAAAATAAAAACTTTGACGATTTAGATAGTAATGTAAAAATTAAGCTATTTGTAGATTATATGCTTAATACTGATAAACTAAATTACTCAAATTTCCCAAAAGGATTATTTCCGTTTCATAAGTATAAAAAACATTTAGCAACGGCTTTTGAAGAGCATTTATTTGAGTCGGCATTGTATGCATCGTCAAATAGTCGAGCAGATTTGCATTTTACTATTTCCGATGTTCATAGCCATAAATTTGACAAGGAATTTAAACGCATTGAAAAGATCGTTGAAAGAAAAACCAATACTGAATTTGAGATAGAATATTCTTTTCAAAAGCCGTCTACTGATACGATAGCAGTTACAAAAAGAAACGTTCCATTCAGGGATGAAAATGGAAACCTTGTTTTCAGACCTTCTGGTCATGGAGCCTTATTAGAGAATTTAAATGAATTGAATGCCGACATTATTTTTGTTAAAAACATTGATAATGTGGTTGTTTTTAAGTTCGAGGAAGAAGTGGCCAAATATAAAATGATGCTTGCGGGATATCTTTTAGAAATTCAGTCTAAAGTATTCAAGTATCAGGAAGAGCTGGAAAAAAGTAAATTGACCCAGTCTCAAATTAAAAATATCTCACAATTTATAGACACAGAATTAAATGTAGTTTTAGATCAAGATTTTCTGAATTGGTCTCTGGAGAGTCAAATAGAATACTTGAAGAATAAATTATTCAGACCTATACGCGTTTGTGGAATGGTCAAAAATGAAGGTGAACCTGGTGGAGGTCCTTTCTGGGTGATCAAAAATGATGTGGTTTCACTTCAAATTGTTGAATCCGCTCAAATAGATACTGATAACATAAAGCAAGTTGAGATCTTAAATAATTCTACTCATTTTAACCCTGTTGACCTTGTTCTGGGAGTTAAAAACTATAAGGGTGAGAAATACAACCTTAAAGAATTCGTCGATCCTGAAACCGGTTTTATTACGAATAAGACAATAGCTGGAAAAGGAATAAAAGCATTGGAATTGCCGGGTCTTTGGAATGGTGCAATGGCTTACTGGAATACAATATTCATAGAGGTGCCTTTAATTACTTTTAATCCGGTAAAAACAGTAAACGATCTTTTAAAAGTACAACATCAAATACAATAATTTTGGGCCTTAATTTGTTAATTCCTGAATTAAAATTTAAAGCTATCAGGAGTTCCGGTAGTGGCGGGCAACATGTTAATAAAGTTTCTTCAAAAATTGAGTTGAATTTTGATCTTGAGAACTCTTCTGTTTTATCGAATGATCAAAAAGAAATACTATTAAAATCATTAAAAACAAAGCTGACCAATAATAATGAGTTGATCCTACAATGTGATGAGTCCAGAAGCCAACACAGGAATAAAGAGATTGTTATTAAACGCTTTTTAAGTTTGATCAAAGAAGGATTGCATGTTCCTAAAAAAAGAAGACCCACCAAAATTCCAAAGTCAGCAATCAAAAAACGATTAAAAGGCAAGCGGATTCGATCTGAAAAAAAAGTCTCCAGAAAAAAACCAGATTTGGAATAAAAAAAATATAAATAGTAAATTTTAAATCAAAAATCTGCTTTATCTTTGCATCGTTCTCAATAAAGGGGTGCTTTTAAGCTGAGATCATACCCATTGAACCTGGAACAGGTAATGCTGTTTAGGAATCAAGCGTTAAAAAAATGTCCAGTGGACATTTTTAGTGAGTGCAAAGTAATAGAAATTATGAGCGCACAACAATTTTTTAACGCGTCGAATAAATCAATTAATAATTATAGAATAATGACCTCTTTTTATTCGAATATTATTTTATCGAATGAAAAAATTATTTGTTTTTTACGCATTATTACTAATTGCTTTTTCAACATATGCTCAGGAAAAACGTCAAGATTCCACTAAAATTGAAAAGCTTGATGAAGTTCTAATCACAGCCATACGTGTTAATGCAGAATCACCAATTACATTTTCAAATATTTACAAGGAAGAGTTGAATGAAAGAAATCTTGGCCAGGACATTCCTGTTCTTATGAATTTTCTTCCAAATGTAGTGACCACATCTGATGCTGGCGCTGGAGTAGGATATACCGGAATTCGTGTTCGTGGTAGTGATGCAACACGCGTAAATGTGACTATTAACGGTATTCCTTACAACGACTCAGAATCTCATGGCACATTTTGGGTAAACCTGGGTGATTTTGCATCATCTGTAGAAAGCTTGCAATTGCAAAGAGGCGTTGGTACAAGCACCAATGGCGCAGGTGCCTTTGGTGCTAGTTTGAGCATTCTTACAGAAACAAGTACAAATGAACCTAGTGCTGAAATTGCATCAGCTGTTGGGTCATTCAACACGTTTAAAAATACTTTAAAATTTAATACAGGAACCTTAAATGATCATTTTGAATTATCCGGACGCCTATCAAAAATTACAAGTGATGGGTATATTGACAGGGCAGAATCTGAATTGAAATCATACTTTTTTCAAGGAAGTTATTCTGACGAAAATACATTGATCAAAGGTTTGGTTTTTGGTGGATTTGAACGCACCTATCAAGCCTGGTTTGGTATTGACGCTACAACTTTAGAAAATGACAGAACCTTTAATCCTGCAGGCATCTATACTGATGACGAGGGTAATACACAATTTTACGATAACGAAGTAGATAATTACAATCAAGACCATTACCAGCTTCACTGGAACCAAAGAATAGACGGCAACTGGTCTACGAATTTAGCTTTTCACTATACATACGGTCGTGGCTATTTTGAACAATACAGAGAAGACGATGATTTTTCTACTTACGGATTTGAGCCTATTACAGTTGAAGGTGAGCTTGTGGAAACTACAGATTTGATAAGACGTCGTTGGTTAGATAACGATTTCTATGGCACTACATTTTCAGTAAATTATAAAGATGATGCTAAAGAAATTATAATTGGAGGTGCCTATAATAAATATGATGGTGATCATTTTGGAGAAGTGGTCTGGTCACAATTTGCCAATAATAGTGAGATTAGAGATCGATATTATGATAATGTCGCCAATAAAAATGAATTCAATATCTATAGTAAGGGAACATTTAAAATAAGATCAGGATTAAGTTTGTTTGCAGACCTCCAGCTGCGCTCGATCAGTTATAAAACCAGAGGAATAAATTCAGATTTGATTGATTTCAGAGTTGATGATAAGTTTACTTTTTTTAATCCAAAACTGGGATTGACTTATAAGTTAAATAATAAAAACAGCTTTTATGCTTCGTTTGCCAGAGCAAACCGGGAACCAAACAGAACGGATTATGAGAATGGTAACCCAAGACCGGAACAGCTCAACGATCTGGAATTAGGCTGGAGATTCAATACTGAGAAAAATTTGATCAACGCGAATATCTACTATATGAAGTATAATGACCAATTGGTTTTAACCGGGGAACTTGATGACGTGGGTGCTCCATTACGAGCCAATAGCGGTAAAAGTTTTCGACTCGGACTTGAAGTGGATGCAAACTTAAAATTTTCGGATAGAATATCCCTTTTACCAAATATTGCCATAAGCACCAATAAAAATTTGGATTTCACAAGGTCTTTAGATGGTGAATTAGTCAATTTAGGAGAAACCAATATTTCATATTCTCCTAATCTGGTAGTTGGAAATTCATTAGAATATTCTCCAAATGCTAATTTTAAAATAGCCTGCTTATCAAAATATGTTGGCGAGCAATACATGAGTAATTTTGATGTAAAAGGATCAAAACTGGATAGTTACTTTACATCAGATATTAACATTATCTATCAAATAAAAACAGATTCCATTTTTAAGGGTATTACCATAACTGCACTCGTGAATAATATTTTTAACACGGAATATGTGTCTAACGGATATTATTACACCTATGATGATACGTGGTCAGTGCCGGGAGAAGTTACCACTTTAGATGGAGCCGGATATTATCCGCAGGCAACAACCAACTTTTTATTAGGAGCAACCTTAAATTTTTAATTATTATAAATTCTAATTATTTTTCCAAATTGATTATTTTCTATCACTTCAACAAAATATGGTTTTAATGTATATTGACCTGTTGTGCCTTCTCTAGGCAACCCTACTAAAATATCATAGGAATTGCCATCATCACAGGAGCAAGTAGCGACAACTCCCTGGATAGATAATATTGAACATGTTTGTAAGGTATGATTAGGGTCAGACAATTCAAAAGCAGAATAATTAGTGCCAGAATAATATATCACAACGCCATTAATACCATAATTATTCCCTATAGTAAAATGGCTTCCTGCATTGTTTAAAGTGCTATATAATGGAAGGGCTGTATTAATTAAATCACCAGTGTCAAATGAATAATTAGGTAAAAATGGATTCTTATTATTGACATCGTTCTTACTACAAGATGCTGTAAATAGAAGGCTTAAAAATAGTAAAGCTAATTTTTTCATTCAAATTAGTTGTTGTCACAATTTACAATAAAAACCGTATTATGCTATTAATTTTGTATATTTGCATTTCTATCTCGTGCGAGCGGGATTTTTTTATTCCGATAGTTTGATCGGGATATTTTTGTTTAAAAAACAAAATAAATTACTATTAAAACGATGAAGTTATGAGTAACGTATCTTATTACACGGAAGAAGGATTAAAAAAATTACGGGAAGAATTAAGTCAGTTAAAAGATATTGAGCGTCCAAAAGCATCTCAGGCTATAGCTGAAGCAAGAGATAAAGGGGATTTAAGTGAAAATGCGGAGTACGATGCGGCTAAAGAGGCACAGGGTATGTTAGAAATGAAAATTGCCAAGCTTGAAGAAACTCTTGCTGGTGCGCGATTAATTGATGAATCTCAGCTTGACACCTCAAAAGCACTGGTATTATCTAAGGTTAAAATTAAAAATCAGACAAATGGCATGGAAATGATCTATACACTAGTAGCCGATGGTGAAGCCGACCTAGCTTCTGGTAAAATTTCTGTGAATTCTCCTATTGGCAAAGGATTGTTGGGTAAATCTGTTGGAGAAGTGGCAGAAATACAAGTTCCAAATGGAGTTATGAAGTTTGATGTTCTTGAAATTACCAGAGAATAATTCTCATAAATAACTAAATAATTATAAAAAAATATCCTGTCTATAACTACGGCAGGTTTTTTTATCTTTATAAATCTAATTCAATTAAAATGGCCACAATATTCACAAAAATTATCAAGGGAGAGATCCCATGTTATAAAATAGCAGAAACGGATAAATATTTTGCTTTTTTGGATATCAATCCTAATTCTAAAGGACATACATTATGTGTACCTAAAAAGGAAGTGGATAAGATTTTTGATTTAGATGAAGACACCTATAATGGTTTGATGAGTTTTTCCAGAAAAGTTGCTAAAGCAATTGAAAAAGTGGTGGATTGCGAACGTGTAGGATTGACTGTTATCGGGTTGGAAGTACCACATGTGCATGTGCATTTAATTCCATTACATACGATGGAAGATGCCAGATTTACAACAAAGGCATCTTTAACAAAAGAAGAATTTGAACGTCTTTCTGAAGCTATCAGCAGCAATTTCTAAATAATTCGCCTCAAGGCGATTTGCATCGTTGTTCCTTTGCCTATTTCAGATTGATTTACTTTAAGTTTACCGTTGTGGTAGTCTTCAATAATTCGCTTTGCCAAGGATAGACCTAAACCCCAGCCACGTTTCTTGCTTGTATAACCTGGTTCAAATACTTTTTTAAAGTGTGGTTTTGAAATGCCTTTACCTGTATCAGATATATTGATATTTACATGCTTTTCGAAAGGAAGGATTTCAATTTTAAGGGCACCTTTACCTTTCATGGCATCAATGGCATTTTTAACCAAATTTTCTATTGTCCAGCTGTAAAGCTGTTTGTTTAATTTGACTTCAATTTTTTCTTTAGGAGCACTAATTTTAAAATCGATCAGTTTTGAAGACCGTGCTTTTAGATAATCATATGAGTCTATAGTCTCTTTAACAATATCTGCACTGTCTAAAGTTGGTACAGAGCCTATTTTACTGAATCTATCAGTTATAGTTTGTAGTCTACTAATATCCTTTTCAATTTCAGATATATACTCCTTATTTACATTTTCATTTCTCAATATTTCAGTCCATCCAATTAAAGAAGATAAAGGAGTGCCAATTTGATGGGCTGTTTCCTTTGCCATTCCAGACCACAATTTGTTTTGAGTCGCGATTTTTGAACTTCGGTAAAAGAAGTAAACTACAGCACCAAAAAGAACAATTATCAATAATAGTGCAAGGGGATAATACTTTAGTTTATTTAATAAAGGTGAATTTCCATAATAGAGCGTTTGGTAAACTTCATTTTGATACCGAATCTCTATGGGTGTGTTTTCTTTTTTAAATTGCTCTATCAATTTACTTACATAAAGGGAATCCTTGACTTTTTTGTCATCAATATTGTTATAGGTTCCTAAGCTGCCATCTTTATTAATGACCAACATAGGAGTTGTAGTATTACTGCTTAGAATTTGAAGTGTTAGATCTAAATTTGTATTCGTGTCACTTTTTACCAGCTCGGTTTCTGCAAAAGACCAGTTTTCCATTTTGGTACGCTCTTCAGCTTTAAAGTTTTGAAAGAAAATGTAGGTGTTCCAAAGAATTAATGAGATTATAGCAAAGGACGCTACAATGATAATCCAGCGGATCAAATTTCTATTTTTAGAAAATATCATTAAGGATTTTAAATTACTGTTTTAAATATAATGCAATTATGTTAATATTATTGCACATATGTTAGTAACCTTTTTTTTCTTTAAAACTGATAATACTTAACTTTGAAAAAAATCAAAAAAAAATGAAATGTTTTGAGCCTAAGGATCTATCAACAGGTCAACTGCACAGTTATTTGTTAAGTGCTGTAGCGCCGAGACCTATTGCTTTTGCCAGTACGTTAAATAAAGATGGTGTTCCAAATTTATCACCCTTCAGCTATTTTAATGTTTTTAGTGCAAATCCACCAATTTTAATATTTTCTCCTTCACGAAGAGTAAGAGATAATACAGTTAAACATACTTTACAAAATGCAGAGGCCACTAAAGAAGTGGTGATAAATATGGTGAATTATGATATGGTTCATCAAATGTCATTGAGCAGTGCAGATTATCCTGACGATGTAAATGAATTTAAAAAAGCTGGATTTACGATGTTAGATTCACATAATGTCAGACCATTTAGAGTTGGTGAATCACCTATTCAATTTGAATGCAAGGTCAATGAAATAATAAGGCTAGGGAAAAAGGGCGGTGCAGGCAATTTAATTATCTGTGAAGTTCTAAAGATGCATTTTTCTAAAGAAATATTAAATAAAGACAAAAGTATAAATCAGGAAAAACTAGATTTAGTTGCCAGAGCAGGTGGAAATTATTACAGCAGAGCAAAGAAAGGTTTTTTTGAGATTCCTAAACCATTATCTACTTTGGGAATTGGAGTTGATTCATTACCGGAGCATGTTAGAAATAGTATGATTTTGACGGGAAATGATCTGGGAATGTTAGGAAATGTAGAGACCTTACCATCAAAAAAAGAGATTGAAATGTTTATAGAAGAAGTTATAGGGAAGTATCCTATTATAAAAAATGCATCACACAGAGAAAAGCACAAAATTGCACAAAATTATTTAAGCTATGGCGATGTACAAAGTGCCTTAAAATTATTATTATCTTAAATTTAAAACGAGAATTAAATGGAAATACAAGGAAAAGTGAAATTCATTGGTGAAACGCAAACCTTTGGAGCGAATGGCTTTAGAAAAAGAGAAATTGTCATAACAACGGAAGAGCAATATCCACAGCATATCATGGTAGAGTTTATCCAGGATAAAACAGATCTGCTAAGCAATTATGAGATTGGTCAAAATGTTAAGATCAGTATTAATTTAAGAGGGAGAGAATGGGTAAATCCACAAGGGGAAACAAAATATTTCAATTCAATTCAAGGATGGCGAATTGAGAATTTACAAAAAGATGCTCAATCTTCTGATATTCCTCCTGTTCCACCAGCTGAAGCATTTGAGCCTGTTGACAATTTGAATGAAGAAGACCACGACGATTTACCATTCTAAGCCATCAGTTTTCTAGAATAAAAAAGCCCTAATTTTAATTAGGGCTTAATTTTTGGTTTTAGGTATATTTTCTCTAAAAATCATTTTAACAATGATGAACTGATAAGAAGAAAAAGTCTTTATCAAAGATGGTGAAAAATTATAATAGTTTCAAATTGTTTGGTAACTTATAATAACTTTCAAGATTGTTAAAAATTGAATATTTTAACACATAAAATAGAATTTCCATCCGTCACTGAAGCTTCCAAGGACGGATTGCTAGCCATAGGCGGAGATCTAAGTCCCGAGCGATTAGTACTTGCCTATAAAAGTGGAATTTTCCCTTGGTTTGAGGAAAATCAGCCTATTTTATGGTGGTCACCAGATCCTAGATTTGTACTTTTTCCTGATAGACTTAAGGTTACAAAAAGTATGAAACAAGTTATGAGAAAAAATGATTTTTCAGTGACTATAAACAAAGATTTTTTTCAGGTTATTAAGGAATGTTCTAAGGCAAAAAGAGAGGGTCAGTCTGGAACCTGGATTACGAAAAGCATGATAAAAGCTTATACCAAATTGCATAAACTAGGTTATGCAAAATCCGTGGAAGTCTGGAATGATGATCGATTAGTTGGTGGTTTGTATGGATTAGATTTAGGCAATAATATTTTTTGTGGCGAAAGCATGTTTTCAAAAGAGAGCAATGCAAGTAAAGTTGCTTTTATCACGTTCATCCAAAACTCGAATTATAAATTAATCGATTGTCAGGTTTATACCAGTCATCTAGAGAGTCTTGGTGCAGAGGATATTTCAAGAAAAGAGTTTTTAACCTTAATAAATTGATAAAAATCATATCAAATCCATAAAATAATACAGATATTAGCTATTTATATTTCATTATATGCTTACAAGAGAAGATTTTCTAAATAGTGATAGCCAAGAGGAATTTAAAACACTATTACAATCAAAATTTACAGAGGAATACAACAATAGTTTGATGTATTCAATTAATTACGAAAAAGAGTTAATTAAACTACAGGCAGAACTAGTTGATTTACAACAGTGGGTGGCAAAACATAAAAAACGCGTTTGCATAATTTTTGAAGGACGAGATGCTGCTGGAAAGGGGGGGGCCATTCGTCGTTTTACAGAGCACCTAAACCCAAGATCTATGCGAGTTGTTGCCCTTACTAAACCAACAAATGTTGAAAGAGGTCAATGGTATTTTAGACGTTATATTAAAGAGCTCCCAAATCCTGGTGAAATTGTATTTTTTGATAGAAGCTGGTATAACAGAGCAGTTGTAGAGCCAGTTATGGGGTTTTGTTCAGATGAACAATATGAAAAATTTATGGTTCAAGTAACTGAGTTTGAACATATGTTATACGAAGATGGTGTTGTTATAATAAAATGTTGGTTTTCAATTTCTAAAGACGAGCAAGAAAGACGATTTAATTCTAGACTAGCAAACCCTTTAAAACGATGGAAATTCAGTGAGGTGGATAGGGAAGGACAGAAACGTTGGGATAAATACACGCATTTTAAAGAACAAATGTTTAGTAAAACTCATACAGCTTTTAGTCCATGGATAATTATAAAGACTAATGATAAAAAGGAAGCCAGATTAGAAAGTATGCGTTATGTGCTATCTAAATTTGACTATGAAGGAAAAGGGAACTCTGGTGTTACCTTGCTTCCAGATCCAAATGTTGCACAACGTTACCACAGAATGGTAAAACTAATTGATTAAGAAATGAAAAATTTGTCAGATAAAAGCCTAAATATGTTGAACTCTAAAAAAGGGTTAAAATACTTTTTAAGAGATGAAAATATGACGCCTTACAAAGCTATTCGAGTAATGAATTATGAAAACAAGCTAAAAAAACTTCAGGCAGAATTAATTAAACTGCAACAATGGGTTGAGCTTAAAAATGAAAAAATAGTTATTGTTTTTGAAGGTCGCGATGCTGCTGGAAAAGGTGGAGCCATTCGTAGAATTACACAACACTTGAATCCTCGTGAATTTGAAGTAGTTGCATTACCTAAACCATCTCAAGAGGAAAAGGGAGAATGGTATTTTCAACGCTATATAAATAAATTACCACGAAAAGGTAAAATTGTATTCTTTGACAGGTCTTGGTATAATAGAGCTATTGTTGAGCCTGTAAATGGTTTTTGTACTCAAGAAGAATATGAAATCTTCATGAATCAGGTTAATGATTTTGAACGAATGCTAATTGAATCAGGAATACGCTTAATCAAGTTTTATTTTTCTATATCCAAAGCTGAACAAGCTAAACGATTTGAGGAAATAAAATCGAGCCCTGTTAAGAAATGGAAATTCAGCAAGGTTGACCAGGCAGCACTGGGACTTTGGGATTCATACACAGATTATAAGAATGAAATGTTTGAAAAGACTAATACAGACATTTCTCCATGGATTATAATTAAAGCAAATAGAAAAATATCGGCTAGAATAGCTGCTATTAAACATATTCTTGATATTATTCCTTATAATGAAGGTTTAATTGAAGATGAGGATGAGGAAGATGTTATAACGTTTTAACCTCTTTATATCTAAAGCAGTTCATTTCATGGTCGTTAACCATTCCTGTGGCTTGCATATGTGCATAAATTACTGTCGTACCTACAAATTTAAAACCACGTTTTTTTAAGTCTTTACTAATAGTGTCACTTAAAGGAGTGTTAGCAGGCAATTCCTTGGTGCTTTTAAACTTATTTGTAATTGGCTTTCCATTTACAAATCCCCAAATATATTTGCTAAAACTTCCAAATTCATCTTGTATTCTCATGAAAGCTTGCGCATTAGTAATAGTTGCTTTCACTTTAAGTTTGTTTCTAATAATCCCTGCATCTTGCAATAAAGAATCTATTTTTTTTTGATTGTATTTTGCAACTTTTTTAAAATCAAAACCATCAAAAGCTTTCCTGAAATTTTCTCTTTTGCGTAAAACAGTGATCCAACTTAATCCAGCCTGAAAAGTTTCTAATATTAAAAATTCAAAAAGAGTTTCATCATCATAAACAGGTTTTCCCCATTCCTTGTCATGATAATCTTCATAAAGAGGGTCACCAACACACCAGCCACATCTATTTTTGCTCATTTGTAAGGTTTTTATAATTATACTACTAATGTAATCAATGTTACTATAAGGGAACTTAATTAGACTTAATTTTGACAAAATTTTCAAATGGAAATCTATCAGGATATCGAAATAAATAAAACTATTGAAAACAGTTTAAAAAGAAGTATTAACTATTCAGAATATAGAAAACTTGTTGAAGAACTAGTAGTTCAGAAATCAACTACTGGAAATGATAAAACAGAGGATTTGGCAGAATATACAAAGTTAAATGCGAGACGCATGAAGCGATGGGATAAAACTTTAAAAATATCTAAAGAATCACAAGAATTAGTTGCTCAAAATCAAAAAGAGATGACTTGGTTAGTTCTTACTGAAAGTTGGTGTGGTGATGCCGCCCATGTGATTCCTGTGATCAATAAAGTTGCTGATCTTAACGATAATATTGATTTAAGGTTGATCATGAGAGATGAACATGAAGACCTTATGAATGCATATTTAACCAATGGAAGTAAATCTATTCCCAAACTAATTGCGATTGACAAGAAGACAGGAAATGTAATAAGTACTTTTGGGCCAAGGCCATCAGAAGCAACTAAATTGGTTGAAGAATACAAATTAGAACATGGAAGTTTAACTCCGGAGTTTAAGCAGGACTTACAGGTTTGGTATAATAAAGATAAAGGACAAACCACAATTTCTGATCTGGAAAAACTTTTGAAAGATTAATTTTTCCCTATAAAATTAAAGCTGATTGTTCCTATTTGAATTCGTTTAGAAGAATCTTCACTAAATCTTGCATTTTTAGCATACTCTAAAGCATGATCAATTAAGCATTCATTGGATGACGTTGATGAACCATTTAAAGAAGTATCAATTACTTTTCCAAGATTATTAACTGTGATGTTAATAATAATAATTCCGTTTTTTTCGCACAAATATATAGGAGTCGGTAAAAATTCATGTGTTCTGCCCACCAGGGAATAAGACATTGTACTGTTTCGGTTAGAACCTTTTGATATGTTGATTTCTTCAGAAGAATTATCTCCTGTACTTGCAGTTGATTTTTGTTTTTTTGCTTTTGAAGACAGTAAGTTATTTATCCTGTTATAAGTGGAAAGAGCTTCATCTTCAGAATTTTGATCAGAATTGGTATTGTTATCATTTTCTGGTTCATTTTGGGTTGTTTCTTGCGTTTGGGTGGATTTAGAATATTTATTGTAATGCTCCTTGATCTTATCCATGTAATTATCATCCAAATCTTTGAGTTGTGTGTTCTCATTGAACGCCAAATTGGTTTGTTTGGATGAACTTGTAAGAATATCTTTTGCTTTTAATTCTTCTTTAATAAGCTCCTCGGGCTCTAACTCATAATAGCTTTCTGTGGAAAAAGGCATATGCTGTGATAAGTGCAAATTAAAAAGTAAGAGTACTATAATTCCTGCAATCAATGAGGTAATAATTAGGGCTTTATGTTTTGATATTAAGGTCATTACGATTGAAAAATAGCAAAAATTATGCTAAATAAACTACTTTATATACGGTATTTTTATTTTAATGGACGTCTATGGATCCTATAAACTCTTCTATAGACTGCGCGTTTTCAACATTAAATTCACCAATTTTGGTACGTCTCAATGAAGATAAATAAGCACCAGAATTTAGGGCTTTTCCAAAATCATGGGCCAGAGAACGTATATAAGTTCCTTTGCTACAAACAACTCTAAAATAAACTTGAGTATTGGCAATTTTTGTGATTTCAAATTCTTTAATTGTAACCTCCCTAGGTTTTATTTTCACATCTTCTCCTGCTCGCGCAAACTCATATAATCGTTTTCCGTCCTTTTTTATAGCAGAAAAAATAGGAGGATACTGTTCAATAGTTCCTATGAATTCTTCTGTTGTTCCATGAATTAATTCTTCGGTGATATGGTCTGTTTTAAATGTTCTATCAACTTCAGTTTCCAAATCGTATGAAGGTGTTGTACTACCCAAAAACAGTGTTCCCGTGTATTCTTTATCCTGACCTTGAAACGTGTCAATTTGTTTGGTCATTTTTCCGGTGCAGATGATTAATAAACCCGTAGCCAACGGATCTAAAGTGCCGGCATGGCCTACTTTTATTTTTTTAAGGTTATAGGTTTTTCTAATCTTCCAGCGCAATTTATTAACTACCTGAAACGATGTCCAGTTTAAAGGCTTATCAATCAATATAATTTTGCCTGATAGGTAGTCTTCAGCAGATGTCATATTAGATGTAAAGTGAAATGATTATTGAAATTAATCCAACTAAAAAACAGTAAATAGCAAAGTACTTCAGTTTACTTTTTCTAACCAATGAAATCATCCAAGTACATGCAAATAGACCTGCAAAAAAAGCAGCAATAAAGCCTACAGAAAGAGTAATAAAGTTATTACTACTGTAAGTTAATTCACCACTCAAAATATCTTTAGCAATCTTACCAATTATTAATGGTACAACCATTAAAAATGAAAAACGTGCAGCTCTTGATTTGTCATTACCTAATAAAACAGAAGTAGAAATTGTTGCGCCTGATCGTGATATTCCTGGAAGCATAGCAATAGCTTG
>JABDOZ010000132.1 GCA_013043005.1 Flavobacteriaceae bacterium
ACTATTATTAGTTTGATATCGTACTCATATCTTAATTTAGAATATAGTTTATTCATTTTTATCACCTTCCTCAAGTAATGAATCTTTTCTATTATATAATAATTCTGCAACTTCTATTAACTTCTTGATCATGTTATTCACGTTGGTATAGTCATTAAATAATGAAGAGGCCATTTCTGCTGTTATTAAATTTTTTCTGATCAATTTATCAATAGACTTATTACTTTGTCTTATATTATCTTTCGCTTCTTGTTTTAACTCAGCTAATAATAATTCGTAATCCTGTTGTTCATCACCTTTTCTAAATAAATAAATAACACGTAACACTTTTGCAACCTTTTTTCTAAAGCCATCATATTGCTTTTGTAAATTTTTATTATTGCTGCCTAAAGCTATTGTTACATTTTTGTTCAGCTCTCTGGCATCTTTTATGATCTCAACCATTTTCCTATTAGCAATCTTAATTTCAGCTATAGATTTAAATTGTTTTTTACTAAGATCTAAATTATTTTGAGCTGCAGTTGCAAAACGAATAATCTCACCATAAATAGTTTTTACTTTGGTGTAATAAAGCTCTTCTACATCAGTCTTGAAATCAATTTGTGAATCCTTGATGATCTTTTTGATCTTTCTATCCGATTTTATATCCTGCCTATGAATATTTAATGCATGTGTTACTATTTCAAATATCGGGTTTTTATAAAGATATTTTGATTCTTTTATTAAACTGACCACTGCTGTTTCAGGGTACTTAAGATTCTTTTCACTTAAATATTTTGGTTGATCTATTTCCTTTTCAGGCATTAACCTCTCCGGAACCACTTTTTCAACCAATTTAGCAATAGGTTTCACAAACCATACTAATAAGAAAGTATTGATAATATTGAATGTTGTATGAAATAATGAAATGGCCACCGGAATTGCCGCGGCTTCAATATAAGGAGATTGTGAACCTAACTGTTGTGACAACCAACTAACAAATTTTAAAAAAGGATAAAACAGTATCAGCATCCATAAAACTCCTAATAAATTGAAGATCAAATGTGCTCTGGCTGTTCGTTTTGCCTGATAATTGGCAACTATCGCCGCCAAATTTGCGGTAATGGTAGTCCCCACATTTTCACCTAAAACCATTGCTGCTGCCATTTCAAAAGGAATCCATCCTTGAGCGCACATGACCAAGGTTAAAGCCATGGTCGCGCTTGATGATTGAATAACCACTGTCAGTATAGTTCCCAACAACAAAAACAATAGAATAGATCCGTAACCAAGGTCAGTATATTTTGATAGGAAGGATAGTATTTCTGGGTTGTTTTTAATGTCTGGCATGGCCTCCTTTAAAAACTGTATTCCAATGAAAATTAATGCAAAACCAATTAAAAAATTTCCCCAATTTTTTAGGTTTTCTTTTTTAGCAAAGGTTATTGCAAAACCAAATCCTACTAATGGTAAAGCAATGGCACTCATACTTACTTTAAAACCTAAAATAGTTATTAACCAAGCAGTTATGGTCGTACCTATATTGGCACCCATAATTACGCTGATTGCTTCTGCCAGAGTAAGTAAACCAGCATTTGAAAAACCAACTACCATAAGTGTTGTAGCCGATGATGATTGAATAATTGATGTAATTAAAAAGCCAGTTGTGATTCCCAAAACCCTATTGGAGGTCATGGTTGCCAAAATTGATCGCATTTTATTTCCAGCCAAGTTTAAAAGCGCATCACTCATCACTTTCATGCCAAAAAGGAAAACACCTAGTGCTCCTATAAGTTGTAAGATATCTGAAAATCCGTATTCCACTACCTCATTTATTTAATATGAGAATGTTAATATAATGTAAACTAATTGTAAATACAATATGAAAAAGTAATAAAATAAAAAACACCTCAAAAAGAGGTGTTTCATAACACTTAAGTAGGTTCCTGAATTAACAGGATATATTTATGAACCACACATCAAACAGTCATCGCCTTCAGCTTCTTTAGCCTGGGCAATTAAATTTTTCATTTCCTCTGCCGTCATGGGCTCAACTTCAGTAGTTTCCTGAACAAACTTTGCAGCAGTTATAGCAGCTTTTTGTTGTTTCTTGTTAACCAAAATTTCTTTTGACTCAATATTTTCAGCAACAGGCTCCTCTTTCTTTTTATTATCTAAAGTAAATTTTATGGCATCAACAGCACTTTTAGTACGTAAGTAGTACATGCCAGTTTTTAATCCACTTTTCCATGCATAGAAATGCATAGAAGTCAATTTAGCCATTGTCGCACCTTCTAAAAACAAATTAAGGGATTGAGATTGGTCAATAAAGTATCCTCTATGTTTTGACATGTCTATAATGTCCTTCATACTCAATTCCCATACCGTTTTATACAATTCTTTGATATCCTCTGGAATTCCATCTATGTTTTGTATAGATCCGTTGGCTCTCATTATTTCCTGCTTCAATCCTTCGTTCCAAAGTCCAAGTTCAACAAGATCTTCTAATAAATGCTTATTAACAACTATAAATTCACCAGAAAGCACTCTTCGTGTATAAATGTTAGATGTATATGGTTCAAAACATTCATTATTCCCTAAAATTTGTGATGTTGAGGCTGTAGGCATTGGAGCAACCAACAAAGAATTTCTTACACCATGTTTGTTTACATCTTTACGTAGTTTTTCCCAATTCCATCTACCACTTAGTTCTTCATCTTTCAATCCCCACAGATTGTGTTGAAATTGTCCTTTACTTGTAGGAGACCCTTTATATGTTGTATAGGTACCGTCAGTTTTAGCTTCTTCCATACTAGCCGTTACAGCAGCAAAATAAAGAGTTTCAAAGATTTCCTGATTTAGCTGTTTAGCTTTGTCACAAGTAAAAGGCAATCGTAATTTAATGAAGGTGTCTGCCAATCCTTGAACACCTAAACCAATTGGTCTGTGCTTGAAGTTTGAATTCTCAGCTTCTTTTACAGGGTAGTAATTTCTATCAATTACTCTATTTAAATTTTTAGTTACTCGCTTGGTAATTCTGAATAATTCTTTATGATCGAACTCTCCATTTTTAATGAACATAGGTAATGCAATGGACGCTAAATTGCAGACCGCTATTTCTTCTGGGGATGTATATTCCAAAATTTCAGTACATAAATTAGATGACCGAATAGTACCTAAGTTTTGTTGATTAGATTTACTATTGGCAGCATCCTTATATAACATGTATGGCGTACCAGTCTCTATTTGGGATTCTAGAATTTTCTCCCAAAGGTCCCGTGCTTTTATTGATTTTCTGCCTTTTCCTTCAGATTCATACTTTGTATACAATGCTTCAAACTCTTCACTGTGAGTATCTGCCAATCCTGTGCATTCGTTAGGACACATTAGGGTCCACTCACCATTGTCTTGTACACGTTTCATAAAAAGGTCTGGAATCCACATAGCATAAAACAGATCTCGTGCACGCATTTCTTCCTTACCATGGTTCTTTTTCAGATCTAAAAAGTCAAATATATCTGCATGCCATGGTTCTACATAAATAGCAAAACTCCCTTTACGCTTGCCACCTCCCTGATCGACATAACGAGCAGTATCGTTAAAAACCTTTAACATAGGAACAATTCCATTTGATGTTCCATTTGTTCCAGCAATGTAGCTTCCGGTTGCACGAATGTCATGAATAGATAAGCCTATTCCACCTGCTGACTGCGATATTTTTGCGGTTTGCTTCAAGGTATCATAAATACCATCAATGCTGTCCTCTTTCATGGTCAATAAGAAACAAGATGACATTTGAGGTTTTGGAGTTCCGGAATTAAATAATGTCGGTGTAGCGTGAGTAAAATATTTTTTAGACATTAACTCATAGGTTTCAATTGCTGAATCAATATCATTTAAATGAATTCCAATCGAAACACGCATTAGCATATGTTGCGGTCTTTCTGCTATTTTACCATTCAATTTCAGCAGATAAGAACGCTCCAAGGTTTTAAACCCAAAATAATCATACCCAAAATCTCTGTTGTATATAATTGTGGAATCTAATTTTTCTTTATTATCCATTATCACTTTGTACACATCGTCTGCCAAAAGTGGTGCCTTTTTTCCTGTCCTTGGATTAATATATGTATAGAGATCTTCCATTACCTCACTAAATGATTTTTTAGTGTTCTTATGTAAATTGGACACAGATATTCTTGCCGCCAATTTTGCGTAATCAGGATGTGCAGTTGTAAGAGTAGCCGCTATTTCGGCAGCAAGGTTATCAAGTTCAGTTGTTGTTACTCCATCGTAAAGACCTTCAATGACCCGCATTGCAACTTTAACAGGGTCCACCAATTCATTAAGTCCATAGCATAATTTTCTTACTCGCGCCGTGATCTTATCGAACATCATTGGCTCTTTCTTGCCGTCTCTTTTAATTACATACATTTAATTTAATTTTTTTTAGTCATTCTGATTTTAAAAGAGAATGATGGTTAGATATTTAGTTAAATTTTATATTCCAGAACAGAAGAAAAAAATTGTCAATTCCTTTATCTTGAAAGGGCTAACACCCATCAGATTATATTCACTATTTAGAAAAAAAATTGAGATCTACCAACTAAAAATCAGCATCAAAGCTAAATTTATCTTCTTCTACCTCTTTGTTCAGTACTCCTGCTTTCTGATATTCTGAGACTCGTTTCTCAAAGAAATTGGTCTTCCCTTGTAGAGATATCATATCCATAAAATCAAATGGATTTGTAGAGTTATAAACTTTATCGCAGCCGAATTCTACTAATAACCTATCTGTAACGAATTCCAGATATTGGGTCATGAGTTTTGCATTCATTCCTATCAAACTAACTGGTAAAGATTCAGTAATGAATCCTCTTTCTATATCCAGTGCATCTGTTAATATCTTTGTGATTTTTTCTTTTGGCACCTTATTTACAATATGGTTGTTATGCAAGTGCACAGCAAAATCACAATGCAATCCTTCATCTCGAGAAATTAGCTCGTTTGAAAATGTCAATCCTGGCAAAAGCCCTCTCTTTTTCAACCAAAAGATAGAACAGAAACTACCTGAAAAGAATATCCCCTCAACAGCTGCAAAAGCGATAAGTCGTTCTGCGAAACTAGGTGAATCAATCCATTTTAATGCCCATTCTGCCTTTTCTTTTATTGCCGGAAAATTTTCAATAGCATTGAATAGAACATTTTTTTCCTTTTCATCCTTGACATAAGTGTCAATGAGTAATGAGTAGACCTCAGAATGGATATTTTCCATCATAATCTGAAATCCATAGAAAAATTTTGCCTCACTATACTGTACCTCACTTACAAAATTTTCTGCTAGATTTTCATTGACTATTCCATCACTGGCAGCAAAAAATGCTAAAATATGTTTAATAAAATACCGCTCATCATCAGATAATTTATTAACCCAATCTGATAAGTCCTGATGTAAATCGATTTCTTCCGCAGTCCAAAAACTTGCTTCTTGTTTTTTATACCACTCCCAAATGTCATGATGTTGAATTGGAAAGATTACGAATCTATCTTTATTTTCTTTCAAAATTGGTTCAACATGTTGAGACATAGTACTTTACTTTTTTTATGAAATTAAATTGATTTTTTGCGGCTTTTCGCTTCAGCAAAGATTCAAATTTGAAGCTTAAAAAGAAAGTTAATTTTATAAACATTGTAGACAAGTTTTTAACAAGAAGCACGTATTTTCTTACAAAAGAATAATTTAATAAGATTTACTATCTATTTGATAATGAGATTTTTATGTTTGACTAAATCCGCTCGCAAGTGATAAAACAAGGATTTCTCAATTTTCTGATTACCCTACATTTTATTGAAAAAACCAAATTATTTTTATTCCAGATATATTAAATATAAAAATGAAATCGATTAAGTTAAAGAATTCCTGATTTTCCAGAGATATTCTATTGGTATGGCGCAAAATTAACCTGTTTAATAATCTGTAAATATGAAGACAATTTCTGCTAACAAAAAAAGCCAGATTGACTCTGGCTTTTCAACTGATTAATAGCATTTAATCATTAAAGTGACCTAATCCCTAAAGTCACTATGTTATTTGTATATTAACTCTAGGAGTTAAAGATATAACGTTACGAATATCCATAAAATTAGACCAGATTGTCTAATATTTTGTATGGTTGGTTTAATATATTGTATAATTGGTATTTTGAGTTTTCTGTCTAAATAACTACATAACAATGTTGTTTAAAGGTAAATCCCTGCTATTTAAAGATTATAATTGTTTTATAACATATTATTATTCTAAATTTATATTTCTAATCTATTATTATGTACAAAGCAGTAATTGTTGATGATGAACCTAAGGCTGTCCAAAGTTTATCCTGGGAATTATCTAATTTTAATTCAGACATTGAAATCGTCCAGACTTTTACCAACCCTGAAGAGGCTCTTTTGTTTTTAGATGATTATACTCCAGATTGCTTGTTTCTTGATATTCAAATGCCAACTATGGATGGTTTTCAATTTCTCGATAAACTCAATAATAAGGATATTGCTGTAGTTTTTACAACTGCTTATGATGAATATGCGATTAAAGCATTAAAACGCGAGGCCTTAGATTATTTATTAAAACCCATAGACACGGATGATCTTAGTGAAGCTTTGAGAAAAATCAAAAAGTTTAAATCCCGGATAGTCAATAGTGATAAACTGGAAAACATTTTATTGGATTTTAACGCACAAAATAAAAAGAAGAAAATAACCATTAGCACTGAAGGAAAATTAATATTCCTAAAATTAGAAGAGATATTGTTTGTTGAATCCGATGGAAATTATTGTACACTATTTTTGATTGAAAATCAAAAAATTCTGGTAACTAAAAAGTTAAAAGAAATTGACAGTTTATTGCCAGATGATAACTTTTTCCGAATTCATAACTCCTATATAGTTAACATGAATAAAATAAAGGAATTTTTAAAGACAGAGGGATATGTGGTTATGGATTCTGGCCATCGTATTCCCGTTGCACGACAGCGCAAATCTGATTTTTTAGAAAAACTATGATTAACTAGAATGAAAAAATTTAGGTTAAATAGAGTTTTGTTATTGATACTTTGTGTGAGTATACACAACTTTTTATTTGCCCAAGGCAAAGTTGATCCTGAATTCAACTTTCAAGTCGAAAACATAATCGACCAACGATTAATTAAATACTCAGAACTAGAAGATTTATTTAAAGACGATATTAATGATACACTAAAAATGCAATTCTTTGCTCAAAAAAGCCAAAAAGAAAACTATTTGGAAGGTGAAGCATTCGCAAGAACTAAATTAGGTATTATTTATAGGGAAATTGCTCAATATAATCGTGCTATTGCAGAGCATTTAAATGCTTATAATCTCGCCATAAGTTCTACCAATATAGAATTACAAGTAATTAATTTAAATATGTTGGGTGTTGTAAACCGAAGAACAGCTAATTACACCAGAGCCATTGAATATCATCAGGATGCCTTAAAGATTGCTGAAAGTCAGAATGAATTATCTGAAGGTCTAAAAAAGGGTGTCGCTGTATCTTATAACAGTATTGGCAACATTTATCTAGAGTTAAATAATCCCGATAAAGCCTTAGAGAATTTCAACAGATCTCTTTCCATTGAAGAAGAAATGGGAAATAAATTAGGGCTCGCTATGAATTACCACAATATTGGATATGCTTTAGAAGAACAAAGTAAAATTGAGGCTGCTCTGGATTATTATCAAAGGTCTCTTCAATTTAATGAGGAGATAAGCTCATTATTAGGCAAACTAATTTGTAATAATAGTATTGCTCAGATTTATCTTAAAACCGAAAGATCTGAACAAGCCCGTAAAATTCTGGAAAATAATTTAAAACTTGCAATTGAAATTAGAAACCCTTATTATATTACTTCGACTTACATTGGCTTAGGGTGGGCTCTATATGACTTGGGTTTATATGATAAGGCAGAATTTAATCTGCAGAAAGCCTTACAAATTTCGGAGGAAAATAATTTGCCAAGTTTTGTAGCTGCGTCTAACATACACCTTTCAAAATTATATGAGAAAAAAGGAGATTATAAAAGTGCATTTGAAAAGTATCTAATTTCTGACAAAATAACCCACGAAATAAGAAGTGAAGAAAATAAACAGTACGTAAACATGCTGGATAAACAGTATGAAACTGAGAAAAAGAATAATGCAATTCAAAAATTGGAAAAGGAAAATGCTTTAAAAGATTTACAAATAGAGGAAAACTTAAGATATCAAATTATTGGCCTATTTGTAATTTTAATTCTCGCTGGTATCTTCTTTATTTATAGCCGACAGAGAAGACTCAAGAACGAAAAGAAGATCATTACCTTGGAACAAGATATGCTGCGCAGCCAAATGAATCCTCATTTCATTTTCAACTCTCTAAATTCTATTAAACTGTACATTATAAATAATGAAAAGGAAAATGCAGTTTATTACCTGAATAAGTTTTCTAAGCTCATTCGGAAAATTTTAATGGCTTCTAAAGAAAAAGAAATTACTCTTGCAGAGGAGTTAGAAACAATGGATTTGTATATGAATATAGAAAATATCAGATTTTCCAATGAAATTAATTACAAGACCACTATATCTTCTAACGTAGATTTGGATGCTATTAAAGTGCCTTCATTGATACTTCAACCGTTTTTGGAAAATGCGTTGTGGCATGGTCTTTCATCAAAGATAGAAGACAAAACTATCAATTTGGACATTACAAAGGAAAATGGAAGTTTTATTGTTATTACAATTACAGATAATGGTATTGGAAGGAAGGAAGCTCAAAGAATCAAAAGGAATAAATTATTGAAGAGAAAGTCTGTTGGGCTTGCAATAACCAATGAACGGTTGGCTAATTTTTATAAGGAACATGACAAAGATTTCAATGTTGAAATAAAAGATCTTTATGATGATAATGGAAATGCTTTAGGCACCAAAGTAATCATTACTATTCCAATGGAGAAAGAGTATAAATTAAGAACTGCCTAATAGTATATTAAAGCTTCTTAGCAACTTTTTCTAATTCCGAATACCAATCCTCTCCAAATTTCCTAATCAACGCTTCTTTAACAAATTTATAAACAGGAATTTGCAATTCTTTTCCTAGTGTACATGCATCATCACAAATATGCCAGTGGTGGTAATTAACAGCAGAAAACTCACTGTAATCTTTTACACGAACAGGGTATAAGTGGCAAGACACGGGTTTTTTCCAATTAATTTCCCCTTGATTATAGGCTTCTTCAATGGCACAAAGAGCAGTTTTATTCTCGTCATATATCACATATGCGCAATCACCACCATTTATTAATGGAGTTTCTACTTCACCTTTTTCAGTTATAATTGAAGTTCCCTTTACTTCAATAGCTCTAACACCTTCCTTCCTTAAATAAGGTTTCACTTTAGGGTAAATTGCGTTTAATATTTCTGATTCATTCTTGTCTAATGGCGCACCCGCTTCTCCATCGACACAACAAGCTCCCTTACAAGCAGATAAATTGCATATAAAATCCTTTTCAATAATATCCTCAGATACTATAGTTTTCCCTAGTTGAAACATGTCGCAAATATAGGTTTTATTAGTGCGAATTATTAGAAAAATTTAACCGCAAATTAATATTGTAAATCCTATTTAATAAATTACTTTTGCCAAAAATTTAACCCTGATTTGTTATGCAGTTGAGTGTAAAAGAAATTTTTACGGCATTTATGGTGTTATTTGCTGTAATAGATATAATTGGAAATATTCCTATTATAATTGATCTAAGAAAAAAAGTTGGTCACATACAGAGTGAAAAAGCTTCTGTAATTGCTGGCGTTATAATGATTCTTTTTCTTTTTTTGGGTCAGAGTATTCTTAAGCTTATTGGCATTGGTGTGAATTCATTTGCTGTAGCAGGTGCTTTCATTCTTTTCTTTATTGCTTTAGAAATGATACTTGGGATTACGCTATATAAAGAAGAAGATAATAATTCAATGACGGCATCTGTTTTTCCGTTGGCTTTCCCTTTAATAGCAGGACCAGGTAGTTTGACTACGCTTTTGTCCCTGAGAGCTGAATTCAGAATAGAGAATATTATTATTGCCGTTGTTTTAAATGTTCTTGTTATTTACATTGTATTAAAAACATCTAAGAGAATAGAGAAAATTATAGGAGCGAATGGCATCAATATTATAAGAAAGATTTTTGGGGTAATTTTACTTGCTATTGCTGTAAAATTGTTTACATCTAATATTAAGGTTCTATTGGCTTAAAACATTTATGAAAATTATCACTAATATATTATCAATACTCGCCATCGCTTTGATTATTTATAATTTAGCAATAGTCGATTTTAATTCTCCATTTAAAGGTGACAATGCAACAGTAATTATTACAATTCTTGCAGCTCTATGCGCTATATTATTGCTTCAAATATTGAGAATATCGAAAAAAATTGAACAAAAAAATAAACAGTAGCTATGCCTTATGATGTTCTAATAATTGGAGGTGGAGCAGCAGGTATGTCCTGCGCTTTAGTTTTAGGTTCTGCTCAAAATAAACCATGTGCATCAGATAAATCTATTGGTATCATTATTCATCAAAAAGCATCTGCTTTACAAACCGGTTTATTCAATAATGTTTTGGGTTTAAAGCCTGGTACTACAGGAACAGAAATTCTGAGTAACGGACAAGAACAATTAGCTACTATATATCCTCATGTAGATCAAATCAGAAATGAAAAAGTCCAATCTTTAGAGAGGGCGGGCAATGAATTAATTGTAGTATCAAATAAAAATAAGTATAAAGCAAAAACCGTTGTTGTAGCGGTGGGGCCATCCAACTTATTCAATATTAAAGGCTTATTACAATATGTAGAACCACATGGTAAATTACCACCACAAAAAGAACGTATTCAGCTATTAAATATCGATCATTTAGTTACGAAAAATATTTATGTTGCGGGTGTTTTAGCTGGTCATAGAAGTCAGTTTGCTATTGCTTGTGGCAGCGGAGCAAGTGTAGCAACTGATATTCTAACTGGGTGGAATGATGGAAGTCATACAATGGTGCATGATAAAGTCGAGTAATTACTCCTGAATAAGCTTTTTAACCTCTTCAAGCATAATATCGTTTTCGTTGATTATTTCCTCAAAAGCCTCTCTATCATAAAGCTGTTCTGCTAAAGTGGCCTTAATGTATTGTTTAACGGTGTTGTGGTAGGCTACAAAAGTGATGTTATGCTCACTCCTAATATTTAAATAATCTTGAAATCTCACAACTATATCATCACTCACTATAAAATTATCTATAAAATCTTGTTTTGAAATACCATCATAGTTACTTCTGTCTTTATCCAATTCTTCGAATACAAAGTAGCTAATAAAACCGCGATTTAATAAATAGGTAAGTGTTTCATTCTTAGTGCTTGTATCCAATGGCACAAAAACATCAGGTATGATTCCACCGCCACCATACACTGTTTTTCCTTTAGGAGTCTTAAATTTTAAAGAATCAATAACTTCAATTTTATCTGGATTCAATAATTCTCCTCTATCCAAACGTTCAAAATACTCTTCAAAATAATCTTTGTTCCCTTTTTCATAGGATCGTTGAATAGATCGACCCGTTGGTGTATAAAATCGAGATACAGTTAATCTAACTGCGCTTCCATCTCCTAATTCCATTTCTCGTTGAACAGATCCTTTTCCATAAGATCGTCGCCCAAAAATCGTTCCCTTATCGTTGTCTTGGAGCGCTCCTGCAATTATTTCACTAGCCGATGCAGAATTTTCATTTATAAGAACAAAAACTTCGCCATCTTCAAAATCTCCTTTTCTGGTTGCAAAACTTTTTTCTATTCTACCCTTTTTATTTTTTGTAAACAAAATTAGTTTGTCTTCTTCCAAAAATTCATCTACAATTTGCTCTGCAATACTTAAAAAGCCACCAGGATTATCACGTAAATCCAATACAAGTTTGGTTGCTCCTTGTTCTTGTAAGTAATCTAATCCTTCTTTGAACTCTTTATATGTTGACTCTGCAAAACGGTTAATTTTGATATAGCCTAGTGTTTTCGACAACATGTAGGATGCATCCACGCTTCTAATTGGAACATAATCTCTTTTTACAGTAAAATCAAGCAATTGTGCCTCATCTCGACGGTAAACCTTAAGGTTAACAAGTGTATTAATCTCTCCTTTGAGTTTATTTATTATATCCGTGTTTTTCCACTTTTTACCAAAGATAGAGTCACCATTTGCAACTACTATCCTATCTCCGCTTTTTATACCGACTTTATCACTTGGTCCATCCTTAATTGTGCGTATAACTGTTATAGTATCTCTGTAAGTGTAAAAATTAATTCCTATACCGATGAAGTCTCCTTTCATGTTTTCATTCATCTGCTGCATTTCACTACTTGGTATGTAAACCGAATGTGGATCCAGATTATTTAATATTCCGTTAACCGTTACATCAACAATACTATCTGTATTAATCTCATCAACATATTCATAATCGATATAATCAATAAGCCTATTCAACTTATCTTTTTTACTATTTGATGTAAAGAGTCGATCAGAGCTATCGGTAAAACTTAAATTACCTCCAACAAAAACTCCTGTGGCCACTGCTAGGCCAACAATGAAAGGTAAATATTTCTGTTTATAATTACTCATTTGCATTTAAGTCTTCAATAAGTGTCACTTCAACTCCGGCTTTTTGTAAAAAATCCAATCCGGAACAATCTCTGTAAGCTTTGTTATAGACCACTCTTTGTATTCCTGCCTGATGGATTAATTTGCTGCACTCCTTGCATGGAGATAAGGTTAAATATAAAGTAGATCCTTCACAAGATTGGGTAGAAGCTGCAACTTTTGAAATGGCATTTGCCTCCGCATGCAAAACATACCATTTTGTATAGCCCTCTTCATCTTCACATATATTCTCAAATCCTGTTGGTGTACCATTGTATCCATCAGAAATTATCATTCTATCTTTTACTATTAGAGCACCTACCTGCTTTCTTTTACAATAAGATAATGATCCCCATTCTTGAGCAATTCTCAAATAAGCTTTATCATATTTTATTTGTTTTTTATTTGTCATTTAGCTAATGCAATATTCCTTAAACAAGTAATTGAGTCATTTTTACATAGAACAATATAACGAATATACTTGGTTAGTATTTTAATAACAATGCTTTGATAGTTAAAATTTTACCAAATATTACTGGTAAGTAGCATAGGAATAACCAACCCAACCACAACTGAAGATACCACCATGATCCAATCTCGTTTAGAAAATCTGAAAACTGTTTGGAACAAAAAGCCTAAAAACAGAACTACAAAAACGATAATTATTTGTGCTATTTCTATACCCAAAGCAAACTCTAGAAGAGGGACCAATTTACTATCAGACCCACCTACGAACATTTTAAATTCTCGAGCAAATCCCAAACCATGAACGAGGCCAAAAAAAAGAGTTGATATAAATAATACGCCAATTTTTTCATTTTTGGCTCCTTTGCCAGCAGTAAACACATTAAATAATGCTACAATTAAAATAGTCAGTGCAATTAAAAACTCCACAAGATCTGCACTCACACTTATCGCACCATATGCTGCCAATGCCAAAGATAATGTATGACCAATTGTAAAAACAGACACCAATAACAAAACGCGTTTCCAGTCTTTAAAAATATATGGAATAGTCAAAACAACCAAAAACAAAACGTGGTCATAAGCATTAATGTCCAATACATGGTTCATACCATAATCAACATTAAACCAGAAATTCTCCATTGTATTGATTTATATTCAGTTAAAAAAACCACAATGTTTAACGAACAGTTGTGGTTTTGTTTGTACTCAAGGTGGGAATCGAACCCACACTCTGTTGCCAGAACTGGATTTTGAATCCAGCGCGTCTACCAATTCCGCCACTTGAGCAAATAGTTCCGATTACTATCGGCATGCAAAATTATAAATATTTTACTTAAATCCCCTAAAAATAGTAGCTATTATACTTTTACTGTTCAAATAAATTCCTAAATTTGCACCTCATTTTAATAAACGTTAGTTTGTTAAGCGGCTAAATCATTAATTTACAATGTCTTTCCAAAAACCAGAGGCTAAAATTTTTCCTTGTTCACAAAGTGCAGAACTGGCTCAAAACATAGCAGAATCCTATGGTACACGTTTAGGCAAAGTCATTACTTCTAAGTATAATGATGGCGAGTTTCAGCCTTGTTATGAAGAGTCAATTAGAGGAACTCGGATATTTATTGTTGGATCGACTAATCCTGGTGCTGAGAACTTAATGGAAATGTTGTTAATGCTGGATGCGGCGAAAAGAGCTTCAGCCAGACATATTACTGCAGTAATGCCTTATTTTGGATGGGCAAGACAAGACAGAAAAGACAAACCAAGAGTCCCGATAGCAGCAAAATTAATAGCCAAAATGTTAGAAGTAGCAGGTGCAACTAGAATTATCACAATGGATCTTCATGCGGATCAAATACAAGGGTTTTTTGAAAAGCCTGTTGACCATTTGTATGCCTCTACTATTTTTCTTCCCTATTTGAAAGATTTAAATCTTGAGAATCTGACAATTGCTTCACCGGATATGGGTGGATCAAAAAGAGCGTATGCCTATTCAAAAGCGTTATCAAGCGATGTTGTAATTTGCTATAAACAGCGCTCAAAGGCTAATGTTATCTCGCATATGGAATTAATAGGTGATGTTAAAGGTAAAAATGTTGTACTAGTTGATGATATGGTTGATACTGCCGGAACCCTTACCAAAGCTGCTGATCTTATGATTGAGAGAGGTGCTTTAAGTGTTAGGGCAATATGTACTCACCCTATTCTTTCAGGAGACGCTTATGAGAAAATAACAAATTCTAAATTAGAGGAGCTTATTGTTACCGATTCAATTCCTCTATCTCAAGAACACGATAAAATTAAAGTATTGACTTGTGCTGATTTGTTTGCAGATGTTATGCACAGGGTGCATAATAATACATCGATCAGTTCAAAATTTATAATGTAAATAATAATTAATTAAAACTCAAAAATGAAATCAATTACAATCAATGGATCTCAAAGAGAAAGCGTGGGCAAGAAAGCAACAAAAGCCTTACGTAATG
>JABDOZ010000134.1 GCA_013043005.1 Flavobacteriaceae bacterium
TCCAGCACCTGGTTATCCCGCATGTCCAGATCACTTGGAAAAACAAACCATTTGGGAATTACTGAAAGTAGAAGAAACAATTGGAGTAAAATTAACAGAAACTTTAGCCATGTGGCCAGCTGCAAGCGTAAGTGGTTATTATTTTGGAAATAAGGAAGCAAAGTATTTTGGTCTTGGGAAAATAACAAAAGATCAACTTGAAGAATACTCCAAAAGAAGAGGAATAACAGTTGAAGAAGCTCGAAAATGGTTAAATCCAAATCTATCAGAATAAAACAATGAAAGTAACAGATCACATTAAACAGGCCAAAGGGAAGACATTATTTTCTTTTGAAATCATTCCTCCAAGGAAGGGAAAAAATATTCAGGAATTATATAATAATATCGACCCATTGATGGAATTTGAACCACCTTTCATTGATGTTACAACCTCCAGAGAAGAATATATTTATATAGATCGTGATGGTTTATTCGATAGAAAAATTACGAGAATGCGTCCTGGCACGGTTGGGATTTGCGCTGCTATTAAACATAAATATGATGTAGATACAGTACCACATGTGCTTTGTGGCGGATTTACAAAAGAAGAAACTGAATATCTGTTGGTAGATTGTCATTATTTGGGTATAGATAATGTCATGGCCTTGCGTGGTGATGCTATGAAAGAGCAAAAATATTTTGAAGCCTCTAAAGGCGGTCATAATTATGCCATAGAATTGGTGGAACAAGTAAAAAATTTGAATGATGGAAAATATTTACATGATGTTGTGGAAACCGACGATAAAGCTGATTTTTGCATTGGAGTAGCTGGGTATCCGGAGAAGCATATTGAAGCACCTTCATTGCAATCTGATTTAAAACGATTGAAAGAAAAGGTAGACGCTGGAGCAGATTATGTAGTGACTCAAATGTTTTTCGATAATATAAAGTATTTTGAGTTTGTTGATTTGGCAAAACAAATGGGTATAAACGTTCCAATCATTCCGGGTATAAAACCAATTGCCATCAAACGTCATTTGCAATTGCTGCCAAAGGTCTTTAAAATTGACATTCCAGAAGATCTAATTTTTGCTGTAGAAAAATGTAAAAACAATAAGCAAGTAAGACAAGTAGGGGTAGAATGGGCAACACAGCAATCAAAAGAACTTCAAAAAGCTGGTGTACCTGTACTTCATTTTTATTCTATGGGTAAAAGCGATAACATCAAAGCTATTGCATCAAAACTGTTTTAGTTGAATTATTCTTTTACTTTTGCTTCACAAGTATCTTTAATGAAGTATATATTAACCTACATTTTCCTTATTCTGGGTTTTCTTGGATTTAGTCAGGAAACGAAAAAGTCATCTTATATAGATGTTAATTACTTTAAAGGAAATATTGCTTTACATAATGATGATATTCTTCATTTAATAGCAGGTCATCCGGAAGGTGTAATTTTAAGCTGGAATAAGAAAACTTTCGGTGAAAATGACTGGGAACAACGTTATAATTATCCGGATTACGGAATATCTTTTGCTTACCAGAATTTGAAGAATGATGTCTTAGGTAATAATTATTCGTTGTATGCACACTATAATTGGTACTTTTTTAAACGAAAACTAATGTTTCGTATAGGTCAGGGGTTGGCTTTTACTTCTAACCCATACGATAAGTTTAAAAATCACAAGAATATTGCTTTTGGATCTAAATTTATGAGTAGCACCTATGCAATGATAAATTATAAAAAAGAAAGAATCTTTGATAAATTTGGTTTTCAGGCAGGACTGTCGTTGTTGCATTACTCCAATGCCAATGTCAAGGCGCCTAATACTAGCGTGAATTCTGTTACAATAAATTTAGGGGTGACCTATAGCCTGGATGATGAGGACCCGGAATTTATTAGAACATTAACAAAAGAAAAATTTAAGCAACCTTTAAAATATAATCTGGTTTTCAGGAGTGGAATTAACGAAAGTGATGTGGTGGGAAGTGGTCAGTTTCCGTTCTATATATTCTCGTTTTATGCAGACAAACGCATCAATCATAAAAGTGCATTTCAGTTAGGAACAGATGTTTTCTTTTCAAATTTCCTGAAAGAGCTGATCTATTATAATTCTGTCGCTTTTCCTGAAAATAATGTAGATGGTGATGAGGATTACAAGCGTATAGGTGTATTTGCAGGGCATGAATTATTTATTAACAAGATGTCTTTACTAACTCAATTAGGATACTATATATACTATCCCTATGATTTTGAAGGCAGAACCTATTTTAGAGTTGGTCTTAAACGTTATTTTGGCAAAAAGTGGTTTGGAGCTCTGACGTTAAAATCTCATGGGGCAAAAGCAGAAGCTGTGGAATTTGGAATTGGAATAAGAATATAGAATGAGTAGATTCTTGAAAATATTATTGGTATTTTTATTGTTGTCTTGCGACAAGGATAGTGGTTCAGATTGTTTTCAAACCAGTGGTTCTGTTATTCAACATGAAGTAAGTACAACTTCCTTTAAAAAAATATTGGTCAATCGTGATGTGGAATTGATAGTAAAAGAGGGAGCAGAGTTTGAGGTAATAATTGAAACAGGAGAAAATTTAATAAATGATGTTGACGTGATAGTTGTAGACAATGAATTGCAATTATCAGACAACAATTCGTGTAATTATGTGCGCGATTATGGAATTACAAAGGTCTTTGTAACAGCTCCGGATTTAACCTCTATTAGGAGTTCAACCCAATATGAGATCTCATCTAATGGGGTATTGAATTATCAAGAACTTTCTTTGATTTCAGAAGATTATAGTGCTCCGGGAAGTTTTACTGTAGGTGATTTTAGAATTCAAATTAATTCTGATAAACTTCAGATTGTATCGAATAATATTTCATGCTTTTATATTTCGGGTCAGGTTAAAAATCTTTTTGTGGGATTTTATTCTGGTGCCGGAATATTTCATGGCGAAGAGCTAATATCTCAAAATGTAAATGTATATCATAGAGGAAGTAATGACATGCACGTAAATCCTCAGGAGTCCATGACTGGTGAATTACTTGGCACAGGTGACCTGATTTCTCACAATAATCCTCCAGTTATTGATATAGAAGAATTGTATACAGGAGAACTGATTTTTCAGAATTAGTCTTTTGTAAGCTCCCTAAACAGGTTTTCTAAACTCTCGTTTTTTTGATTTAGCTGCAATATTTTAAGACCATTATCATGGGCAAAATCAAAGACATGTGATCGCATATCTTTATTAGTTGAGAATGTAATCTCATATACAAAGTCATGAGTATTCACCACTGTTTTTACTTTTGGTAACTTCTTTAAAAAGGCATCTTCAACTCTGTAGTCAAATTCAACTACAACAACTTGTTCTTGGCCATCTTGTAAATCTTTTAACACCTTATCTCCAACAATTTGTCCTTTATTTAAAATTATAACTCGATCGCAAATAGCTTCAACTTCCTGCATAATATGAGTGGACAGAAAAACGGTTTTTTCCTTACCAATGCTTCTTATTAGCTCCCTGATATCTAATAATTGATTAGGATCTAAACCTGTTGTAGGTTCATCTAGAATTAAAACTTCAGGATCATGTAATAGAGCATTCGCTAATCCAACTCGTTGTCTATAACCTTTTGAGAGTTGTCCAATTCTTTTATGAGTTTCCTGTGTTAGCCCAGTTAATTGAATAACTTCATTGATTCTAGAATCATCCATCTTATAAACTTTAGCATTAAAAGATAAATATTCTTTTACATACATTTCCGAATAAAGCGGATTATGCTCAGGTAAATATCCAACACTTTTCTGTACATTCATAACATCTGAATAAACATTAAAGTGATTCACTTCAGCCAACCCTTCCGTTGCTTTTAAGTAGGTTGTCAATATTTTCATCATAGTAGATTTTCCTGCTCCATTAGGGCCTAAAAACCCAACGATTTGTCCTTTTTCAACAGAAAAAGTCACATCGTTCAGTGCTTTTTGGTTACCGTAAACTTTAGTAAGATGCTCTACTTTTATTGACATGTTAATATTTTTGAACAAAAATAAACATAATATAAATTAGAATGATAATCGGGCTATTATCTTTAAAACTTCAACCTAAAACGTAAAAAACTATATATTACTATTTTTATTTGTGAAATAATTATTTACATTAGCCGAATCAAAATTTAAATGACAGTAGTAAATTTTACATATTATAACTTGTTTTATTTCTTTTTTAGCAGAAGGATCGAGACAAAGTATGTGTAATTTATACAAAATAAATTAATATGAAGTCTCGATGAAAAATCGAGACTTTTTTATTTTTATGATTAAATCAGTAGCAATACAAGGAGTTTTGGGATCGTATCATCATATTGTTTCACAACAATATTTTGAGGGAGAGATCGCTATTAAAGAATTCCTCACGTTTGATAAGGTTGTAGACTCTTTGGTTACTGAGGAATGTGACGCCGCTATTATGGCTATTGAAAATTCAATTGCAGGTTCGATCATTCCTAATTATGCTCTTATAGATTCAAATCATTTACATATTGTTGGTGAACATTATCTGGATATTCAACACAATTTAATGGCACTTAATGGCCAGAGCATTGAAGATATTAAAGAAGTTTCTTCTCATCCAATGGCTTTATTACAATGTAAGAAGTTTTTTAGGAAGCATCCTCATATAAAACTGGTAGAGGATAAGGATACCGCTGATGTTGCTAAAAGAATTCATGAGCAAAAATTGAAACACATTGCAGCAGTTGCAAGTGGTTTAGCTGCTGACTTGTTTGATTTAACCATTTTAGCGGAAAGTATCCAAACAATTAAACACAATGAAACCAGATTTGTAATTGTAAAGAGAAATAATTCTGAAATAGCTGAAGATAAGATTAATAAAGCTTCATTAAAATTTGAATTACAGCACAAGAGAGGTAGTCTGGCAACGATATTGAATGTTATGAGTGATTGCCATTTAAACTTGACCAAAATCCAATCCTTACCTAAGATAGATACACCATGGAAGTATGCTTTTTTTGTGGATGTTACTTTCGAAAAGTATGAAGATTTTAGTAAGGCTAAATCTATAATGAAAATCATGGCTCAGGATTTTAAAATTCTTGGTGAATACATAAATCATAAAATATGATTCAACCTGCAGACAGATTACATACAGTTGAGGAATATTACTTTTCTAAGAAACTTAGAGAAATAAATGAGTTGATAGCTAGTGGAGAACCAATAATTAATATGGGAATAGGAAGTCCAGATCTGCAACCTCCTTCTCAGGTAGTTGAGGTTCTAAAAAATAGTTTAACTGATGAAAAAGCACATCAGTACCAGAGCTATAGGGGTTTGCCTGAGTTGCGAAAGGCTATTTCTGGTTTTTATAAGGATCAGTTTTATGTAAGACTTAATTCAGAGACTGAAGTGCTTCCACTAATGGGAAGTAAGGAAGGGATCATGCACATTTCAATGGCTTTTTTGAATCCAGATGATGAAGTTTTAATTCCAAATCCAGGCTATCCAACATATGAATCAGTAACTAAATTAGTTGGTGCAAAACCTGTTTTTTACAATCTAAATGAGGAAAATAAGTGGTTACCAGATATTGACTATTTAGAAAAACAAGAATTATCAAAAGTAAAACTTATGTGGATTAGTTACCCGCATATGCCAACTGGAGCGAAGGCCACAAAAAAAGTGTTTGAAGAGATTATAAACTTTGCTAGGAATCATAAAATATTAGTAGTCAATGACAATCCTTATAGTTTCATTTTGAATGGTTATCCATTAAGCTTTTTTAACATAAAAGGTGCAAAAGATATTGGTCTAGAGCTTAATTCTATTAGTAAAACGTTTAATATGGCAGGATGGCGAGTAGGAATGGTTGTTGGTAAAAAGAAGTATTTAGACAGCGTGTTGAAAGTAAAAAGCAATATGGACTCAGGTATGTTCTATGGTTTACAGAAAGGAGCCATAAAAGCATTAAAATCTGATGCTATTTGGTTTTCAAGTTTAACAAGTATTTACAGGCAACGTAGAGAATTAGTTTGGGAACTGGCAGAAATTCTTAACTGTACATATGACAGACATGCTGCGGGATTATTTGTCTGGGCAAAACTACCAGAGGAGTACCCGGATTCAAAGGAGTTTGTAGATCTTATTCTAAAGAATAAGGGTGTTTTTATAACACCTGGAAGTATTTTTGGCACACAAGGTGAAGGATATATTCGTTTTTCTTTATGCGTTGATGAAGATGTTATACAAGAAGCAATAAAAAGATTTTAAAATGAAGAACGTTTATATCATAGGCATTGGATTGATTGGAGGTAGTATGGCTTTAGATATAAAAAGGCTCTATCCAAAAAGTACTATTTATGGTATAGATAGCGATGAATCTCATCTGGAAGATGCATTTGAATTAAATATTATAGATAAAAAGGCTGCCATAAAGGATATATCAAATGCGGATCTGGTCATTTTATCTATTCCTGTTGATGCATCTTTAGAGATAGTAGGTGATGTTTTAAATAAAATTTCAGACGAAACACTGGTAATAGACGTAGGATCAACCAAACGATTGTTTTGTGAACTAATCGAAAATCACCCAAAAAGAAGAAATTTGTTAGCGACGCATCCCATTGCAGGAACAGAGCATTCGGGACCAAAAGCAGCCGTATTAGGACTTTTTGAGAATAAAACAAATATAATTTGTGAGGTAGAAAAAACAGCCTTCAAATTACAGGAAAGGGCTCTAAAATTATTTGGCGAATTAGGAATGCGAATACGCTATATGAATCCGGTAGCTCATGATAAACACATCGCTTACGTATCACATTTGTCTCATATTAGCTCATTTATGCTGGGAAAAACAGTAATTGAGAAAGAAAAAAATGAACGTGATATTTTCGATATGGCTGGTAGTGGTTTTGAGTCTACTGTAAGGCTTGCCAAGAGTTCACCAGAAATGTGGACGCCTATTTTCAAACAAAATAAGGATAATGTTTTAGAAACCTTAGATGAATATATTGCCAATCTAAAACAATTTAAAATCTTAATTGAAAAAGATGATTTTGATGCGATATATCATGAAATGAAAGACACTAATCATATTAAACAAATTTTAAAAGGTATAGAATAAAATAGTTATGGAGAATAAAGAAGAATTAAGAGATTGGTTAGACCATTTAAATTTGGGACACCCACTTGTAATCGCAGGACCATGCAGTGCAGAAACAGAGGAACAAGTTTTAAAAATTGCTCATGGTTTAAAAGATTCAGATGTTAGCTATTTTAGAGCAGGAATCTGGAAACCAAGGACAAGACCAGGGAATTTTGAAGGTATTGGGTCTCTAGGATTAAAATGGTTACAAAAAGTGAAAGAAGAAACAGGGCTAAAAACCGCAACAGAAGTAGCTAACCGAGCTCATGTTGAATTAGCTTTGGAGCACGATATAGATATGCTTTGGATTGGAGCACGCTCTACGGTAAGCCCTTTTATTGTGCAAGAAATTGCAGATGCTTTAAAAGGTACAGATAAAATTGTATTGGTTAAAAATCCAGTAAATCCAGATTTAGCATTGTGGTTGGGAGCCATTGAAAGATTATCGACTTCTGATATTAAAAATTTGGGAGTAATTCACAGAGGATTTTCTACTTACGACAAATCTAAATATCGAAATAATCCGGAATGGCAACTACCAATAGAGTTACAAAATCGTTTTCCAGATCTCCCTTTAATATTAGATCCTTCTCATATTGCAGGTAACAGAGATTTGATTTTTGACATCTCTCAAACCGCATTAGATTTAAATTATGATGGACTCATGATAGAAACTCACCACAATCCAGAAAAAGCATGGAGCGATGCTGCTCAACAGGTTACTCCAGAAAATTTGATAAGAATTATGAAGGATTTAAAAATAAGAAAAGAGACCACTCCAGAGGCAGCGTATACAAATTCTATCAATAATCTAAGAGCGCAAATTGACGTGGTCGACAATCAAATTATTGATTTATTGGGCAAGCGTATGATTGTAGCGGATGGAATAGGACAACTTAAAAAAGCAAACAATGTGTCCGTTCTTCAAACAAAAAGATGGAATGAGATTTTAGGTAAAATGGTATTGGAAGGTAAAGATAAAGGCTTAAGTGAAGAATTTGTTCTAAGGATGTTTAAAGTTATTCATCAAGAATCAATTAATCATCAGGAAAAAATATTTAAATCAAATGGAAGATAAAAAAAGGCTCGCATTGCGAGCCTTTTTTTATCTTCAATCGTAGTTGATTACTTATTTCTTTTAAAAATGTAACGAGTAATAAAAATACCTTGACCATCGCCTTTTCCTCCTTCACTTTCAACAGCACTGGTGACAAAAGCAAGTTCCCATCCTTCCGTTATCATTGTATTAATCTTAGAAGTTACTAAGGCATCATTGGCTGCAATGTTTTGAAAACGAATACCACCAATATTATAAAAATTTAAAAGTTTTGTTTCTTCAAAGTCCTTTACTCTTATTTCACCTCTATCGGACTTATTTCTGGTATCCTTCCCTTTCTCACCAGATCGCACAGAAGTGAATTCTTTATAATCCTTGTTTTCATTGAACGAAACAAGTCTTGATCTTCCTGCTCCCATCGGAACGATTGATTCAATACTTGTTACAATTTTATATTCTACTTGGGCAGAAATGTCATTAAATGACATTAAAGCTAAAACTGCAATAACTAAAAGTTTTTTCATAATATTAGAAGGTTTTTTTATAATTAAGAAACTAAGATAGTCATTTTCTATCTCGAAAAGTTGTTATTTTGTATTAAGAATTAGACTTATTAATGACTGGAACGGTTTACAAATCTACAGGGAGTTGGTATACGGTAAAAACTCAGAATGGTAAAATATTTGAATGTCGTATTAAAGGAAAATTCCGGTTAAAAGGAATTAAGAGCACCAATCCAATTGCCGTTGGAGATCATGTTGATTTTGAATTGGAAACTAAAAACAACAACGAAACAGGCGTAATTAACAAGATACATGACAGGAAAAACTACATAGTCAGGAAATCTGTTAAGCTGTCAAAACAAACCCATATCATTGCATCTAACATCGATCAGGTATTTTTGATGATAACCCTGAAAAACCCTGAAACATTTACGAGTTTTATAGATCGTTTTTTGGTAACGGCTGAAGCTTATTCTATACAAACTATATTATTATTCAATAAGATTGATTCTTATGATGAAGAATCAATATTGGAAGTAAAACATTTAGCATCTGTTTATAGAAAAATAGGATATGAATGTATTGAAATATCAGCTACATCTGGTAAAAATGTAGATAAGGTCAAGTTGTTAATGGAAAATAAAGTAAACATGTTTGCAGGAAATTCAGGAGTCGGTAAATCTACTTTGGTGAACACCATAGAGCCAAGTCTGGATTTAAAAACAAAAGAAATATCAGAACAACACCTACAAGGCCAGCATACTACAACTTTCGCAGAAATGTTTGACTTAAGTTTTGATGCAAAAATTATTGACACACCAGGTATAAGAGGATTTGGAGTGGTTGATATGGACCAAGAAGAAGTAGGAGATTATTTCCCGGAGCTTTTTGCTTTAAAGCAACATTGTAAATTTAATAATTGCTTGCATGTAAAAGAACCAAATTGTGCTGTGAAAGAAGCTCTTGAAAATGATGAAATAGCGTTTTCAAGGTATCGAAGTTATTTGCAAATTCTAGAAGGAGAAGACGAGGTATACAGAACAGATAATTTCGATTTAGAATGAGAGCAGTTATTCAAAGAATATCAAATTCGAGTGTAACAATAAATGGTAAAGTAGTAGCATCTATAAAGCAAGGATTATTGATTTTTCTGGGTATCATAAATGAGGATATGCATGAGGATATTATATGGTTGTCAAAAAAAATTGGTAACCTCAGAATTTTTGCTGATGAAAATGGCGTGATGAACAATTCAGTTTTAGATGTAGATGGAGAAGTAATTGTGGTAAGCCAATTCACTTTACATGCCAATACCAAAAAAGGAAACAGGCCAAGTTATATTAAGGCAGCAAAACCAGAAATAGCAATTCCAATTTATGAGAATTTTGTAGATCAACTCGAGTCGGATCTGGGTAAAAAGGTGCAAACCGGTGAATTTGGTGCAGACATGAAAGTATCTTTGGTAAATGATGGTCCTGTAACCATTATTATAGACACAAAAGATAGAAATTTATAGGTCATACAGAACTATAAAAAATATGTAGGATAGTTCAAATAAAAAATTAAATTTGTGAACCTATTAGCATAGAGCTTCAAATTCAAAATAAGTACAGCATTAATCCTTGCAAAAAAAATTAAAAAAATATTCTTATATCTAAATGCGTAGAGTACTCCTTGTTCTAACTATTTTATTACTAACACAAAATGCTCAAGCCCAATCATTTAAATTTGGCATGGTGAATAAAGAAGAACTGCGGGAAACTGTAAATGAACAGTTCCCTGAGGCAAATGCTGTTATTTTATACAGAAAACAATTCATTTTTTTTAATAAAACAAGTAATTCTAAGCCAATTCAAAACACTGAAGTTTTAGAACGAATTAAAATTTATAATCGTGCAGGATTTGATCAGGCAACCAAATACATTGCGTTGTACAATAATAAAAATATTAGCAACCTAAAAGCCGCTACTTATAATCTTGAAGGTGAGGAGATAGTAAGGCAAAGCTTTAAAAAAGATAGTATTGTAAAAATTGTTAACGGTTCAGAAATAAAAACACTAAAGTATATTTTACCTGACTTGAAAGAAGGATGTATTTTAGAGTATACGTATAGATTAGAATCTGAATGTTGTCTGACAACCAGTATTCCTTTGCAAATGGATGTACCTATCAAGAAATTAGATGTAAGGCTTGTAATTCCAGATTCATTGAATTATAGGACAAAATTCAATTCAAAATCATCGATTATTTCGAAAGTTGAAAAAACCTCAAGACTAAGAGAAGTTGGTTCAGATGCAACAAATCAAAACAAAGTTAAGGATATTACGTGCAATAGTATTTCTGAAAGTGTGATTATAATTACAGATTCAAATGTTCCTCCTCTAAAAGAAGAACCATTTGCAAATGTTGAATCCTACAGAGCAAAATTAAGTCTGGAATTCGATCAGTTGGAAACTGAAAACATCTCTAAACCATCTGCTAGTTGGGATGAACTCTCAAGCTATATTCACAATAAACCTGGATTTGGTGGTCAATTGGTAGATTATGAATTTTTTAAAGATGATGTCATATCTGTTTTAAATGGTACGGAAGATCCTTTTCAAAAAGCAGCACTTCTTTTTAATTACGTCAAACTAAAGATAAAATGGAATGGACTTAAAGGTTATTTAACTCAAAAAGGAATAATCAACGCTTATAATAGCGGTAAGGGCAACATAGCAGATATAAACCTAACCCTATTATCCATGCTAAGATTTTCTGGATTAAATGCTGATCCGGTATTAGTGAATACACTAAACCCGGAAATTTCTTCAGAACCATCAGAAAGAGCATTCAACTATATTATTTGTCAAGTTCAATTGGATGATCAATTTATTTTTCTCGATGCGACAGATGAGTTTTCATCACCAAATATTTTACCATTAAGAGCATTAAATGGATCTGGTCGATTGATTAATGATGATGGCACTTCAAGTTGGATTGATTTATACCCAAAAAAACTATCAACCAATAAAGTAACCCTAAATGCAAAAATAAATTCGGATAATACAATTAAAGGAGAAGTAAAAATCCAGTATACTGATTACTTGTCAGCTAAATTCAGAGTTGAATTTAATGAGAGTAGCAATAAGGATATTGTCAATAGTATAAAGAAGGGTCAGAGTGGATTAAACATCTATAATTTAAAATCAAAAGTTGAAACTGATCTATCAAATTCTGTCAATCAATCATTTGAATTTATAAGTAATAAAACAATTAAAAAAACGGGAAATAAGCTATATTTCTCACCAATAATATTTTTAGAACCCGATAAAAATCCATTCGAAGAGGACACGAGACAATATGCTATCGATTTCAAATATCCTTTTGAAAATCAATATAAAATCAATATAGTTTTTCCTGAAGGCTATACAGTAGAATCCTTGCCTAAAAGTGATATGTTTAAATTAAATGAAAATGATGGAGAGTTTAGTTATTATTCCAGGGAAACGGGAAAAATGCTTCAATTTATGATAACTTTTAAACTGAATAAGCCTCAGGTCTCTTCAGATGAATATAAAAAAATAAAACAGTTCTATAAAAAGATGTTTGATAAGATCAATGAAAAAGTAATTCTAAGAGAAATTAATAATGAAAATAGAAAACGCTCAAAAAACGGTCGATAATTGGATTCAGGCTCATGGAGTTAGGTATTTCAACGAGCTAACCAATATGGCTCAACTTACTGAGGAAGTTGGTGAAGTAGCTCGTATTATTGCAAGACGATATGGAGAACAAAGTGAAAAAGAAAGTGATAAGGATAAGGATCTGGGAGAAGAACTTGCCGATGTGCTTTTTGTAGTATTGTGTCTCGCAAATCAAACAGGAATAGATCTGCAAGAAGCGTTTGATAAGCGTATGGATAAAAAAGCGAAACGAGATCACGACAGGCATCAAAATAACGAAAAATTAAAGTAGATTTACTCCAATAATCTGATAGTAGTTTTTAATGAATATTAAACTTAGTAAGTCGTTAATTTACAGTAATCCTCCTAAAATCAAAATTACAGGGTCAAAAAGTGAATCCAACAGGTTGTTGCTTTTGCAGGCTTTATACCCTGAATTAGAGATAGAGAACCTATCCAATTCAGATGATTCTCAGTTAATGTTAAACGCATTAAAATCTAATGAAAGTATTATTGATATTCACCATGCCGGAACTGCTATGCGTTTTTTAACCGCTTATTTCTCAATACAGGAAAATAGAGACGTGACAATTACTGGCTCTTCCAGAATGAAAGAAAGACCAATTAAAATTTTGGTTGATGCCTTAGTTGATTTAGGAGCAAGTATTGATTATGTTCAAAACAATGGTTTTCCGCCTTTAAAAATACAGGGACAATACTTAAATGGAGGAAACGTTTCTTTAAAAGCAAATGTGAGTAGCCAGTATATTTCTGCTCTATTGTTAATTGCTCCCAAGCTAGAAAAAGGTTTGAAATTAAAGTTAAAAGGCAAGGTAACATCTACCCCTTATATCAAGATGACTTTGAATTTATTGGATCAAGTTGGTGTCAAGACTAAATTTGATGATAATATAATAAGCATTAAACCACATTCAAATAAGTTAAAAACAAAAAAAATAATAGTTGAATCAGATTGGTCATCGGCATCGTATTTCTACAGTATTATTTCTTTAAGTGAAGTGGGAACTGAATTACATCTATCATCTTATAAGGCTAACAGTTTACAAGGCGATTCTATACTACAAAAAATATATACAAAATTTGGAGTTGATACAAAATTTCGCAGAGAATCCATTATTCTAAAGAAAACAAAACATATAACATCCAATACAAATATAGACTTAGATTTGGTTAATGCTCCAGATATTGCCCAAACTATAGCAGTCAGTTGCTTGGGACTTGGTATTGAATGTAAATTAAATGGTTTACATACTTTAAAGATTAAAGAAACAGATAGGTTGCGGGCTCTTAAAACAGAGATAGAAAAACTTGGAGGAACTGTTATGATAACAGAAAATACATTGCATCTAAATAAGGTCAAAAAAATAAATAAAAATAGGGCTATAGCTACATATAATGATCATAGAATGGCAATGGCATTTGCTCCTTTGGCACTTAAAACATCTTTAATTATTGAAGATGCTAATGTTGTGTCCAAATCATATCCAGATTTTTGGAAAGATCTTGAAAATATTGGGGTTTCAATAAATAAATAATAATACTTTAATAAAAACTTGACAACGCCTTGCTGCAGATTGTATATTAGCGGCTTGAAAAATATAATGTATAAAATGAAATTATCACACTTTAACTTTGACCTACCGTCAGAATTATTAGCAGAATATCCATCTGAAAACAGAGATGAATCCAGACTAATGGTGCTGAACAGGAAGGAGCAAACCATTGAACATAAATTATTTAAGGATATCATTGATTATTTTGATGAAGAAGATGTCATGATTCTTAATAACACTAAGGTTTTTCCCGCTAGATTATTTGGGAATAAAGAAAAAACCGGAGCCAGAATTGAGGTGTTTTTATTGCGAGAATTGAGTCAGGATCAACGTCTTTGGGATGTACTTGTAGATCCAGCTCGAAAAATTAGAATTGGTAATAAGTTATATTTTGGAGAAGATGAAACCCTTGTTGCTGAGGTGATTGATAATACGACATCAAGAGGTAGAACTTTGAGGTTTCTTTATGATGGGTCATATGATGAGTTCAGAAATAAACTTACAGAGCTTGGTGAAACACCACTTCCAAAATATATTAAAAGAGAAGTAACTCCAGAAGATGAGGAACGATATCAGACTATCTATGCTAAAAATGAAGGAGCTGTAGCAGCCCCAACAGCTGGATTACACTTTTCAAAACATTTGTTGAAAAGATTAGAAATTAAAGGCGTTCACCTTGCAGAGATTACTTTACACGTTGGTTTGGGTACATTCAATCCTGTTGAAGTTGAAGATTTATCAAAGCATAAAATGGATAGTGAAGAAATTTACATTGACAAAATAGCTGTTAATACGGTTAATACGGCAATTAAGAATAGAAAACGAATTTGTGCTGTGGGAACAACCGTAATGAGAGCTATTGAAAGTTCGGTTTCATCAGGTGGAACGCTAAATGAATTTGGTGGATGGTCTAATAAGTTTATATTCCCTCCTTATGAATTTAGTATAGCTAATTGTATGATCACCAATTTTCATACACCAAAGTCAACATTACTTATGATGGCTTCTGCTTTTGCAGGTCATGATTTTACTAAAAGAGCTTATGAAGAGGCTGTTAAAGAAAAATACAGATTCTATAGTTATGGAGATGCCATGCTAATAATTTAAAATAAAGCCTCGTTAATCGAGGCTTTTTTGACTAAAAAATGACGTTGAAAAAAAAAGATATAAGATCCTTAAGCAAGGAACAACTGCGAGAGTTCTTTTTGGAGACTGGTGATAAAGCCTTTCGCGGAAACCAAGTTTATGAGTGGCTATGGAATAAAGGAGCGCATACTTTTGATGATATGACCAACATATCAAAGAAGTCTAGGGATATGCTTAAAGACAATTTTGTTATTAACCATATTGCGGTTGATTCTATGCAGAAAAGCAATGATGGAACTATTAAAAACGCAATTAGGTTACATGATGGTCTTTTAGTAGAATCTGTTTTAATTCCTACAAAATCAAGATCTACTGCTTGCGTATCTAGTCAGGTTGGATGTAGCTTGAATTGCAGATTTTGCGCAACAGCCAGATTAAAACGAATGCGAAATTTGAAACCTGATGAAATTTATGATCAGGTAGTTGCAATTGATAAACAAAGTAAACTTTATAATGATCGTCCATTAAGCAATATTGTGTTTATGGGAATGGGAGAACCTTTAATGAACTATAACAATGTCCTGAAGGCTATTGACAAAATTACTGCTGATGAAGGACTTGGTATGTCACCTAAGCGCATTACTGTTTCAACGTCTGGAGTTCCTAAAATGATTAAAAAAATGGCGGATGATCAGGTTAAGTTCAATTTAGCTGTGTCTTTACATTCTGCTATTGATGAAGTCAGAACTAATATAATGCCTTTTAATGAGCATTTCCCATTGTCTGATTTAAGAGAAGCCTTGGAATATTGGTATTCAAAGACCACAAACAGAATAACTTATGAATATGTTGTCTGGAAAGGAATAAATGATACTAAAGAAGCTGTTGAAGCCTTAATACAGTTCTGTAAATTTGCACCAAGTAAAGTAAATTTGATTGAATACAATCCCATTGATGAAGGTGAATTCCAACAAGCAAACAATTCAGCAATAAATATGTATTTGGAAATGTTAGAAGCCAAAAACATTATTGTAACAATTAGACGTTCCAGAGGAAAAGACATTGATGCGGCTTGCGGACAGCTAGCCAATAAAAGCTAAAAAAAAGAGCTGCAATTTACAGCTCTTTCTAAATAAATTTTATTGTTTTAATAATTTTGTTGTAAAAGATTTACCTTCTGACGAAATTCTTATTATATATATTCCATCAAGTAACATAGAAAGATTGATATTCTCTTCTTGTTTTGAAAGCATTTTACTGTAAACTCCTTGACCAAGTACATTAAAAATCTCAAGATTATCAAATGTTTGACCGCTAGAATTTATTGTTAAAACATCAGTTTGTTTATTGTATTTTTTTTCTATTCCTGCTTGACTAAAGTCATTGATACCAAGTGTATTATCAGTAACCGAAAATTCAAAAAGCAATAAAGAACCTGTGTTTTCTGGTGAGGTACCATTAAACGCAAGATAATAAGTTCCGGTTGCAGTCGAAATATAATCTATGGATTGAGTTGTCGCCATACTTTCTGCTTGCTGATTTGATCCGTTTTTCAAAATCCCGGTTGCACTGAATATATTTGCTAATGAGGTTGCACCGGATGAAGGTCCATCCATAAAATAAACATCAAGATTTTCATTCGCCGCATTGGTACCATCGGCTCCGTTATACTTGAAGGTAATGGTATATTCATGACCTGCAACAAGATTAATTGGTGTTGAAAATATCCAGTCATCTTTTGCAATTGTGGAGGTAGATCCATTAGAAACATAATCCTCATCATTACCATCTCCATCCCAATCAAATATCCGATGTTCAAAATCAGTATTGTTAGAATCTGCAGTTTCGGTTTTAAGACACGCTACATATGTATTGAAGTCATCAAAATCTTCACTAATTGGTAATGTTACAGAAGAACAATCCACAGCTGTTTCAGATAATGTAAAATCAAAGCCTGAGGACGAAAAACTGTTGTCCCAAACTACGTAATAAAAAGTTCCGTTGTTTACTGGAAAATGAACTTCAGATGTTTTTATTGTTGGGCCATCAATATCATCATTCCCTTCTATACATGTAAGATTGCCACAAGTTCCAGTGTACACAGTTAATCTGGTATCTGTATTGCCGTTAGCCGCTAAATCACTTGAAACCACGGCTAAACCATTAATGGTGGCTTGAAATCTATACCAGGCTGCACCACTAGCCTGTCCAAAATTATCTGCGCAATTTGGCGCTGGTGGAGGGGCTCCCATATTTATACTGGAAACAGAATGACTGCCAGGAGCAATTGTTACTGCTGTTTGACAAAAATTTTGCGCATTAATACTAAAATTTACAAGGAATACACCTATAAGGAAAGTAGTTAAATTTTTCATTTTGAGGAAATTAAGAGAATAAATATACAAAAATATTAATATTAGTAATTTTTTTACCTTTGAACTGCAATGAAAATCGTTGAACGGATAAAAAAGCCAATTGCCTTTGAAATGGAACTTTTTGAGAAAAAGTTTCAATTATCCATGTCCAGTAAAGTAGCCCTGCTAAATAGAATTACACATTATTTGGTGAATAGTAAAGGCAAGCAAATGAGACCGATGTTTGTGTTTTTAGTTGCTAAAATGGTTTCAAATGGAGAGATTAGTGAACGCACATACAGAGGTGCTTCCGTAATTGAATTAATTCATACTGCCACCTTAGTTCACGACGATGTTGTAGATGACAGTAACAGAAGACGGGGGTTTTTCTCAATAAATGCACTTTGGAAAAATAAGATAGCTGTTTTGGTGGGAGATTATTTACTGTCTAAAGGGCTTCTACTATCCATAGATAACAACGATTTTGACCTGTTAAAGATCATTTCTGTCGCTGTACGTGAAATGAGTGAAGGTGAATTATTGCAAATAGAGAAAGCGCGTAAATTAGATATCACAGAAGATGTTTATTATGAAATAATCAGACAAAAAACCGCTACTCTAATTGCAGCATGTTGCAGTCTTGGAGCAGCATCTGTTAAACCAAATTCAGCGGATGTGGAAACAATGAGAAAGTTTGGTGAATTAATCGGAATGGCATTTCAGATAAAAGATGATTTGTTTGATTATGGTGAAGAGAAAATAGGTAAACCAACAGGAATTGATATTAAAGAACAAAAAATGACCTTGCCTTTAATTCATGTTTTAAATAAAGTATCCAATAAAGAAAAAAACTGGTTGATCAACTCAATTAAAAACTTCAATAGAGATAAAAAACGAGTTAAAGATGTCATTGAATTTGTAAAGGTACAGGGAGGTCTGGACTACGCCATTGAAAAGATGAAGGAATTTCAGCAGGAGGCTTTATTGATGCTTCAGAAATATCCGGAATCAGAAAACAGGAATTCCTTGGAAATTATGGTGAACTACGTTATTGAAAGAAATAAATAAATACTTCCAGGCAACCTTTTGCCTAGTTTTTGCGTCTATTAAATAGAAGACCAAATGAACTCGCTTTTGAAAGTAATTCAGTTGTATAAAAATGAAGAAAAGCTTCTTAAAAAGGCTTTAAAGAAGGACCGCAAAGCACAGCATGATCTTTACAACCTTTACTCGCCTAAAATGCTAAGTGTGTGTCGCTATTATATAAGCGATTTACAACATGCCGAAGATGTAATGATTGAAGGGTTTTTTAAGGTTTTTTTCAATCTGAAAAGTTTTAAGAATGAGGGTAGTTTTGAAGGTTGGATAAGGAAAATAATGGTTAGAGAGTCTTTATCCTTTTTAAGACGTCAAAAAAACATTGAGTTTTCGTCAGACGATGTTGAAGTCAAGAATAACTACGAAAGTGCAAGTAATACGGAATTAAATGTTGATGAAATTCAGCAATTAATTGATGAGCTTCCAGACGGTTATAAAATGGTTTTTATTTTGTATGCAATTGAAGGTCACAAACATAAAGAAATCGCTGACATGTTGAAAATATCTGAAGGCACTTCAAAATCGCAATTATTTAAAGCACGAAAGATGCTTCAACAAAAAATAAATGAAATAAATAAAACGAGCTATGGCACCAGTTAAATTTGA
>JABDOZ010000137.1 GCA_013043005.1 Flavobacteriaceae bacterium
TCGCTGAAATGGTAAAAAGAGCGGCCACAACAATAAGTATACTTTTTCTACCAAATCGATCGCTCATTGGTCCTGCAAGAAGATTCCCTGCCATGGCACCAAAAACCACACATCCTACAGAAAATCCTAGCATCCATTCAGTCATTTCAAAATAGATCGTTATTCCCTTAACAGCTCCTGAAATAACAGCACTATCAAAACCAAGTAGAAACCCACCTAATGCTACAATTAAACTAATTAATACCGTATAGGACTTGTTCATTTGCACATTAGATTCCTGATTTTTCATGTTGGTTGGTTATTAGGTTGTTATAGTATGATGGTTTGAATCGATCTTGCAGGCATATTCAATTTCGCCGTTTTTCCTTGAACCGTTAACATATAATCAATTTCATTGTCACTTTCATTCAATGCCACAACAACCAAACTACCATCTGAATTCATAAATGAAGTGGCACTTAAATGGTTTGCTGTTGTCCCAGTCGTTAGTCTTTTAGCACCTGGCCTTATGAATTTTGAAAAATGACCAATGTAATAGTACGAATTGGTAAAAGTCAACATTCCTGTATTGGTGTCACCATGAACAGGAGCAAAGCATAAATTCCCAACATGGTTTGGACCTCCTGTTTCATCTAATAGAATATTCCAATCTGTCCATGCCACAGTTCCATTATTAAAATCGTTAATCATAGCCTTGGCATAGCGCTCAGCTAGTTTCGGATCTTCAATTCTTTCTAATTCATACTTCTCATTACAGCCTTCAGTAAAGATCAGTTTTTTATCAGGAAAAGCTTCATTGACCTTTGCAACATTATGAAACATAGGCGTTCCGTCTTTCCAGTCTTCATACCAGTGAAAACCTGTTCCCCAAACGTATTTATTAGCTTCCGGGTCACTTAAAATAACATTGGCTCTTTCAAACAACAAATCTCTATTGTGGTCCCAGACAATAACTTTTTTATCACCTAATCCCTCTTTTTCTAAAGTAGGGCCTAAAAAATTCTTTAAAAAGTCACGTTCTTCTTCAGCTGTATATATACAAGATTCCCAGGTTTGCTTTGCCATGGGTTCATTTTGAATAGAGAGTCCCCAAATAGGAATCCCTTCTTTTTCGTATGCTTTTATGAACTTAGCATAGTAGTTGGCCCAGGGCTGGTAATATTCAGGTTTTAGCTTTCCACCTTGCAGCATATTGTTTGTGGTCTTCATGAAAGCAGGTGGACTCCATGGACTGGCAAATATCGGCAGATCACCACCGGCAGCTTCAATAGCCAATTTTGTAAATGGAATTCGAAATTCCCTGTCATGATCAATATTGAAGGTTTTTAAATCTGAATCACCTTCTTCAATATATGTGTAACTATAAGGTGAGAAATCGCAACTGTGAATTATTGTTCTTCCGAAAGAATATCCTATTCCCTTGTCCAAACTATAATAGGCCTCCATGAACAGTTTTTGCTGATCCTCCTTTAGTTTATAGAAAGTCTCTGCGGAAGCGTCTGTGAGAGCTGCGCCAATACCAACAAAGGTTTGATGTTGTTTTTTAGGATTCACCAAAATTGAAGCTTGGGTTTCCAGTGGTTGAACAAAATCTGAAAATTTAATATTTTCAGTTGTTAATTGCAGTTTGTTATTATTTCCGGCCGTAGTTGTAAATACCTTATTTTTTGTAAAATCTAAATTAGATGAAACCTCATGTGATATATTCATTTCATTTTGTTTTTCACCTTGTTCTTGACAGCTGGTTATGGCAACCAGTATAATTGTAAAAATTATTGAATTAGAAAGCTTATTTTTTCTCATTGTTAGTCAGTTTATGTAGGGAAAATGGAAGAAGAGGGAAGAAAATTTAAAAAAGGTCAATACTATTGACCTTTTAATTTAGACTAATATATACATTTTATTGATAAACATTATTAAAAATTATTGATAAACTCTTACATAATCAATTTCCATGGAATCCTCTGTAAAAGATGGGTCAACATCTCCACCCAGATTACCTCCAATAGCGATATTAAGAATAATAAAAAAGTCTTCATTAAAAGGCATGCTACTATTGGTTGTCATGACAAAATATTCGTTATTATCTACAAAAATCCTAATTGCACCTCCTTCGGTCCACTCGAGCTTATAGGTTTTAAAACTAGTGGATGCATTAGAAACTGATGTTTCTAACCCATACCCAGCATAATTACCATTAAAAGACCAATGACAGGTCCCTAGAACCTTATTTTTATCCCATCCAGTTTGTTCCATTATATCAATTTCCCCACATGCGGGCCATCCTATTTGGTCAAAGTTAGCACCCAATAGCCATATAGCGGGCCAGGTCCCTTGCTTAGCTGGCAATTTTGCCCGTACTTCAATTGTGCCATATGTAAACTCATACAAGTTCTCCGATTTAATACGGGCAGACGTATAACCTACAGAAGCATCGGCTCTTGCGATTATTTTAAGGACGCCTTCTTCAACAATGACATTCTCGGAATTATCTGTATAAGTTTGCAGTTCATTATTACCCCATCCTCCTGCACCTGTATTATAGTTCCAATTTGAAGGATTTGGTGCTCCTTCTATATTAAATTCATCAGACCAAACTAATTGTAGGCCGCTTTCGTAAACATAAACCGTAAACTCCTGATAACTACTAATGAAATTATTTGTACTAGAGTAAGCAAATACGGAAACTGAATGACTATTTATACCTTCATCTGTAAATGTATATTCTAGGTTTCCTGAAAGACTTTCTATTTCGTCTTCGTTATCGAATTTAAAACCATATCGAGCGGCATTTGTTGCACTAGCTGAGAAGTTCACAACTCCAGATCCATTTCCGTAAAAATAATTGGCATCAGCACCAGTAATATCTACAAAAAGAGTCAAGTTTGAAGGAATAATGTTCTCCGTTCCATTATCATCATCGATAGAGTCTACACCATCCCCATCCCCTGAACAAGATAATAGCATTCCCGATAATAAAAGTGATAAGATGAGTAAAGTTAGAATTGGAATCTTTTTCATAAACAAAAAACCTCAAGGTTTAGTTTAATTAATAAATGTAAAAGAAAGGGATCAAATGATAGACCCCTTTCTTTTTTGTATAAAATTTATAGACTAATTACACTATTCCGGTATTAAGGTAAACCACCAGGTGAATTCACCGTTACCATCTAGTGTTTTCAATATCATCTCATTATCTGAACGGCTATGAATTATATATTGATGGTTTCCACCTATATAATATCCAAAAAATCCAATTCCTGTCAGACTTAACGTTTCTACTCCACCAGGAGCAGTTATCGACCAATTCTCTGTATAATCATCAAATACATATTGTATGATATCGGCACCATCAGCTTCACCACCAGAACCACCTAAGGCATCCAGTTCATTAATTAAACCATCCCTTCCAAATATCCATCCATCGTCGCCTGTATCATGGGTGATTGTGCCATCTTCATTAAATATATATCGGTCGTCGTACATACCAGTACCTGCTTTTTCATTGGGTCCTGCACCATACCATTCAGCCTGAGTGCTACCACCTGGAGGGCCTAATCCAAAATGCTTGTTAACATCAGCAGCAATCTTCCAGGTTCTAGTACCATTAGCATAAAGCATTTCAAGTAAGTCTGCTGGAGGTTCGTATAGTGCTAACACATCGACTTCTATTGTTTTGGAAGAAGAGATTCCTCCGGTTCCATATGCAACTACTGTAATAGGGTATGTGTTATTTCCTAATACAGTAAAATTGTGCTCGACCATGCCACTAGATTGCAATTTAGTTATGCCCTGAACAACAACATGAAACGACGTCGCATTATCTGCAGTGGCAGATAATTGCACTATTCCACTACCTAATCCAGGAGCAGCTGTTTCCTCATAAGTTCCATCACCATCAGGATCATCTAAATATTTTAGTGATACTTGAATATTACTTGGTGTAACGAGATCTCCTATGGTCAAATCGTCTTCCTGACAGCTCGTTATGAGCGCCAGAGAGAAAATAAAGATTAATATATGTTTTATGTTTTTCAT
>JABDOZ010000141.1 GCA_013043005.1 Flavobacteriaceae bacterium
AATTTTTCACCATCATATGGATGAATTTCTACAGCTAAATTAAATTTACTGGCAAGTTCAAAAATAGGTTCATTCTCTTCATCAAAAATACATCGCCAGGTACCAATGGTATCCATATAGTGTGTAGGTAAGCACAATAATTGCATACCTAATTCTTCTACACAACGCTCAATTTCCCAGCAGGCACCTCTTACAAATCCAGGATGTACTACAAATCCACAGGTGAATTTACTTGGATTATCATGCTGGATTCTAGCATTAAAATCGTTTTGAAAACGTAAGGCCTGTTTCATTTCTTCAACTCTTAGGCCATTTCCATAGAGTTGAGAAAGATTTAGAACAACTGCATGGTCAATATCATATCTATCCATCCATTCCAGCTTTTCATTCAAGAAAAAACTTGAATCTGTCACAGGTCGACTCCAATCCTTTTGAAGCATGAACTTACGGTCTTCGTCAACCCAAAAAATACCTTTATCCTTCATATATTTGGGTATCTCCTCCGGATATGGGAGTAAATGGGAGTGACCATTTATTCGAATTTTTCGTTTCATTAGTCTTCTTCAGTTGGTTTTGCTGGAGGTAACATCTCCATATTACAATTTTGGCAAGTTCGCTTATCTAAATTACCATAAAATTTATCGAAAATCTTTGGCATATCTGTTTCAATATTGTCCAGTTTAAATTTTTTACGATATAAAGGTTCATTACAACTCTCACAATACCATTCCAAGGCATCTTTCATTTTCTTTTTACGTGGGTACTCAATAACCAATCCAACAGTATTAGCTCCACGTTGAGGTGAATGTGGAACTTTTGGAGGTAAAACAAAGATTTCTCCCTCTTTAATGGGAATGTCTACAGGTTTGCCTTTTTTTATAATTTTTAAGACCATATCACCTTCAATTTGATAAAAGAACTCTGGTGTTTCGTTGTAATGATAATCCTTTCTGCTATTTGGGCCACCAACAACCATAACAATATAATCAGCATCTTTCCAAACAACCTTATTTCCTACAGGTGGTTTAAGCAATTCTCTGTTTTCTTCTATCCAAGCCTTAAAATTTATTGGACTTACAATCTTTTTACCCATGATTTTGTTATTTGTTTTCTTTTAAATTTACAAAGATTTTGTTCGTCCACCATCAACAGGAACATTAATTCCATTAATATAGCTCGCACATTCACTTGCTAAAAACACAATTGCATTTGCTGTTTCTTTTGGTTTTGCAAAGCGTTTAGCAGGTGTGTAGTTCTTCATGATTTCAGTCATTTGTTCAATTGAAGTGCCTTCTTTATTTGCCTTTATTTTAATGATTTCCGTTAAGCGTTCTGTATCTGTAAAACCAGGAAGTACATTGTTAACGGTTATACCAAGAGCACCAATTTCAACTGATAATGTTTTACTCCAGTTTCCTACTGCACCTCTTATGGTATTGCTCACACCAAGACCTGGAATTGGTTCTTTTACGGAGGTTGATATTACATTGATGATTCTTCCAAATCCTTCTTGTTTCATAAACGGAATCGTGACCTGAGCCAGTACATGATTACACTTTAAATGTTGCGTAAAAGCATTTTCAAATTGTTTCAGACTTGCTTCTAAAACTGAACCACTTCGTGGTCCACCAGTATTATTGATAAGAATATGAAATCCATGATTTTCTTCAATGTATGACGAAACTTTATCTTGTAAATCCTTCGGATTTGAAAAGTCTGCGATTATATAGTCATGATTTCTATGTGTTGGTAATTCTGCAAGCACTTGTTTTAGTCGCTCTTCGTTACGTGCACAAAGGGTTACGTTAACACCTTCTGCAGCCAATAGCAATGCAGTAGCTTTACCTATTCCTTGTGTGCTTCCACAAACCAATGCGTTTTTATTATTTAGTTTTAAATCCATTTATCTTTTTAATATTTTATACATACATTCTTTGCTTCCGTAAAAAAACGCAAGGCTTCAAAACCGCCTTCACGACCAACTCCAGAAGCTTTTACACCTCCAAAAGGTGTGCGTAAATCACGCATCATCCAGGTATTTACCCAAATGATTCCAGCTTGTAATTGATTGCTCATTCTCATGGTACGTTTTAAATTGTTTGTCCATAATGTAGCTGATAAGCCATACTTTACTTTGTTTGCCATTTGTAGTACATTATCTTCAGTTTCAAAAGCCATAATCGTGACTACTGGACCAAAAATCTCCTCTTGATTCACTCTGCATTCATCTGTTGAAACTTCAATAACCGTTGGTTCTAAATAATAGCCGTTTTCGTATCCTTGAACTGTTACTTTATTTCCACCACACAACACAGCTGCCTTTTCTTCTTTGGCAATATCAATATAGCTCATTACTTTCTCTAAATGTGGTTTTGAAACTAAAGCTCCAATATTGGTGTCTGATTCAGATGGATGCCCAACTTTTAACTCCTTTACTTTTTTAACAAAATCCGTTTTGAACATCTCATAAATTGAAGCTTCCACAAAAATTCGGCTACCACACAAGCAAATCTGTCCTTGATTAGCAAATGATGAACGAATTGTTGTGTCCAACATATCTTTATAATCGCAGTCAGCAAATATGATGTTTGGATTTTTCCCGCCTAATTCTAAGGATAATTTCTTGAACATTGGAGCAGTTACTTTTGCAATATGTATTCCTGTTGCTGTGCCTCCTGTAAATGATATTGCTTTAATGTCTGGATGCACTACAATGGCTTGCCCACTTGTAGTTCCTAATCCATGTACAATATTTAGAACACCTTTTGGTAATCCAGCTTCATTGCAAATCTCTCCTAATAAATATGCCGTCATTGGTGTGACTTCACTTGGTTTAGCAACCACACAGTTTCCTGCTGCAATGGCTGGAGCAATTTTCCAAGTAAATAGATAGAGAGGAAGGTTCCAAGGTGAAATACAACCTACAACTCCAATTGGTTGACGCAAGGTGTAATTTACAGCTTGTTGTCCAACGCTTTCATGGCTTTCACTTGCAAATTGTGTAATGGCATTTCCAAAGAATCGAAAGTTGCTTGCTGCTCTTGGAATATCAACTGATATTGCCAATGAAATTGGTTTACCATTATCTTTACTTTCGGCTTCTGCGAAGCCTTGTAAATTGTCTTCCAATAATTCTGAAATCTTGATTAGAATTCTACTGCGTTCTTCTAAAGTGGTCTGTGACCAAACAGGAAATGCTGATTTGGCTGCTATATATGCATTCTCCACATCTTCTTTTGATGAGTTAGGAATTTGTCCATATACTTCACCATTTGCAGGACAATAATTGTCTATCCAATTATCTTGAATTGGATTAATAAATGATCCGTTAATGTAGTTTTGAATACGGTGCATTACTGTTTTTTAAATGCCATCACTTTAATCTCAACAACCAAATCTGGATGCGGTAATTGGTGAACAGCAACCGTCGTTCTAGTTGGCCCAGTTTTTTCATCAAAGAATTCTGCATATGCTTTATTGTAGCCTGCGAAATCGTTCATGTTAACTAAAAAGGATGTAACATCTACTACATCTTTTAAAGTAGCACTTTCTTTAGCCAAATTCTTTTCGATGTTTTTTAAAACCTCTCTAGTCTGAACTTCAATATTTAAACGCTTGGTTCCCATTTCATCTATAATATCAACACCTGCAATGGTGTTATCTGCTCTTCTGGAACTGGTTCCCGATACAAAAATAAAATCACCAACTCGTTTGGTGTGTGGGTAAGCGCCTCTTGGCGTTACTTTTTTTTCCATAATATTTTTTATTTCCGCGAAGGCGGAAAACTTATTAAATTTACTTTAATTTATAATGGATTCCCCATCAAGTGCGGAATGACAAAACATCAATGATGCATTGTTTTTGCAAGGTTATCCTCTTCAAGAATCTCGTTGGTTTCCAGCTTGACTCTTCTTAATATCTCTTTTAAATCACCATTTATATCAATTTCTTTATCTGCAATCATGTTAAGAATAGCTTTGTCTTGTGCTCGACCTCGGGTCATAGCTTCATGATATCCAATATCCTCATTAAAGGTCACTAAGGAATATTTTGATGAATAATCATCGGGAAAATTTTCTTCTAATGCCATCTCTAATTTACGTTTTTCTTTAAATATAGGATTTGCAACATGATCTCGCATTTCATAGAAGTTATCAATTGCTAGATCTGCTATTGCATCCGTATCTTTTTTACGAGATTTTTCATAAGCTTTAAAAGTGGCTTCCCAACCTGCCTTACCGGCAGGCAGGTCGCCGTTGTGTTTATCCAGGAATTTATCAAATTCAACAACATCTTCAAACGAAGCATTCATTCCCTGACCATAAAAAGGCACAATAGCATGTGCCGCGTCTCCTAAAAGAATGGTATTTCCTTTATAGTGCCATGGAGAGCATTTCACAGTTCCCAAAGGAGCCGTTGGATTTTCAAAGAAGTCATCTATTAAATTAGGCATCAATTCTAATGCATCAGGGAATTCTTTTTGGAAAAATTCTGTAACGATTTTTGGATTAGTTAAGTTGTTGAAATTATAAGCTCCTTCATTATAACTTAAGAATAATGTTACTGTAAAACTGCCATCTAAATTTGGTAAAGCAATAAGCATGAAGTTGCCACGTGGCCAAATGTGTAATGCGTTTTTGTCGGTTTTGAATTGACCATCCGCGGTTGGCAGTATGCTCAATTCCTTATAACCATGAGTTAGATAATTCTGCGAAAAACTGAAGAGGAATTTCCTCTCGAGAAAATAGCTTTTACGCAGGGCTGAACCTGCTCCATCAGTTCCGAAAATAACATCAGCTTTAACTTGATTTTTTTCTTTTGAAATGTAATCCTGAAAGTAAGCGATGTTGTTTTCGAAATCAATTTTTCTGCATTTTTTGTTAAACTGGATAGTGACATTTTCTAAGGCTTCAGCTTCATCCATTAATAATGCGGTAAGTTCACCACGAGAAATAGAATTAATATACTCATGACTTCTTCCACTATAATTTGATAGAAAGGTGTTGCCTTCATTATCATGAATCATGCGACCATTCATGGGAATACACAATGGTTCCACTTTATCCTGAATGCCTACCATTCGCATAGCTTTGATGCCTCTATCTGAAAATGCAAGATTTATTGAACGACCTGCACTTATGTCTACTTTTCTCAAATCAGGTCTCATTTCTATAACTTGAACATTATAACCGCGTTGACCTAATCGTAAAGCGAGGAGTGAACCACAGAGTCCTGCTCCGATAACTAGTATGTTGTCTTTTTTAGTCATCTAATACCTCTTTTAATTTTTCCACCATTTTAAATACATCTTGAAAGCTATTGTAAAATGGTACAGGGGCACATCTTATTACACCTGGTTCTCTCCAGTCTGTAATTATATTTTCTCTGGTTAATTTATCATGCAAACTCTTATCAGCATTTTTGACTTTTATGGATAGTTGGCACCCTCTTTCTTCCGGATTAGAAGGCGTGATAATCCGTATTTTTTCATTTTTTAAGTCAGTTATTAAAAAATGAAAATAACTCGTAAGTTTTACAGACTTTTTTCTTAATGCGTCGATACCTACTTCGTTGAACATATCTAACGAAGCTTTTATGGCAGCCATGGAAAGAATAGGAGGATTGCTTAATTGCCAGCCTTCAGCTCCCGGAATGATATCCAGCGGCTGACGCATATTGAACCGAGTTGATTTGTTATGACTCCACCAGCCGGCAAATCGTTTTAACTCCTTATTATTTGCATGTTTTTCGTGAACAAATAATCCCGCTAAACTACCAGGACCTGAGTTAAGATATTTATATGTACACCATGCTGCAAAATCAACACCGGAATTATGGAGTTCAGGCTGAATATTGCCAGCTCCATGCGCTAAATCGATACCAACCATACAGTTTTTAGAATGACCTATTTCTGCAATACGTTTTAAATCTAAATATTGCCCTGTATAATAGTTAACGCCTCCAATGAGTAGTAATGCTATTTCATCACCTTGTTCTTCAAGAATGGTTTCTAAATCTTCAATATTAAGCAAATCTTCACCGCTTCTTGGCCTCCATTCTATAATTCCTTCTTTAGCATCAAATCCATGAAAGTCTAATTGGGTTTGTACCGCATACCGATCAGAAGGAAAAGCATCACTTTCGATAAGAATTTTGAATTTGGTTTTTGTGGGTCTGTAAAAGGAGACCATTAGTAAATGCAAATTTGTGGTCAATGTATCCATAATAACCACTTCAATTGGTTTTGCACCAACAATATTTGCCATGGATTTTGTTAAATATTCATGGTAGTTCAACCATGGGTTTTTAGCGTAAAAATGACCTTCTACTCCAAGATTTGCCCAGTCTTTTAACTCCTGATTGACGTAATCTTTCGTTGTTTTTGGTTGAAGCCCTAAAGAATTTCCGGTAAAATACAACCAGTCGTTTCCGTTTTTATCTTTTGGAATATGAAATTTTTTTCTGAAAGAAGCTAATTTATCTTGTCGATCTTGTTCCTTAGCATAATCAAGACCAGTTGTAAATTCAGACAATACTTTTTGTTTTGGTTTCTCTCAAAAATAGCAATTTTTATTGCTGTTTACAACAAATAATAAATTTGTAAATTTAAATTCTTAACCGCAATCAAACCGATGGATAATCAGAAGTATTTTAATGTAAATAAAAGCACATGGAATGAAAAAGTTGAGGTTCATTCTAAAAGTAAAATGTATGATCTGGATTCTTTTAGAAATGGAAAATCATCTTTAAAGCATTATGAGCAAAATGCCTTGGGTGATGTAAAAGGAAAAAGTTTGCTACACTTACAATGTCATTTTGGACAGGATACATTAAGTTGGAGCAGGTTAGGAGCAAAGTGTGTGGGTGTTGATATTAGTAATGAAGGAATTAAGCTGGCACAACAATTAAATGAAGAGTTGCATCTGGATGCTGAATTTGTGTGTTGTAATGTATTGGATACATCAAAGTATGTTAAGGAGAAATTTAATATAGTTTTTTCAAGTTACGGGGTTATCGGTTGGTTGCCAGATTTGAAACCATGGGCCAAAATGATTTTTGACAGGCTAAAAAAAGGAGGTGTGTTTTATCTGGTAGAATTTCATCCGATTGTCTGGATGTACGATTACATGGATGGAAAAGCAGTCATGAAATATGGTTACATGCAGGATGAGGTGATTTATGAAGAATATGAAGGGACATATGCCAACCAATCATCTAAAATGATCAGTAGGGAATATGGATGGAACCATGGGTTAGGGGAGGTGGTTAGTGCTTTAACAGAAGCAGGTCTGCACGTTAATTATTTAAAAGAACATGACGAAAGTCCATATAATGTCTTGCCTGACTTGGTTGAAACTAAATCCGGAAATTTTGTCACACAAGACAAATTATACCCCTTAATTTTTGAATTGAAAGTAACTAAACTTCAATGAGTTTCTTTTAGAAGATCTGGAAACTTAGCTTGAAATTTTCTCAGCCTTGGTATTGAAACATTTTGTATGTATCTGTTTTCCGGATGCAGTTTTTCATAGTTTTGATGATACTTTTCTGCAACCCAAAACTTTTGAAAAGGATACACTTCAGCTGCTATTTTGGCATTTAATTGTTTAGACAACTCCTCTTTTTTCTTTAAGATAATTTGCTTTTGGTCGTCATTTTGATAAAAAAGTATCGAACGATATTGAGAACCTCTGTCAGGTCCTTGACCATTTACCTGAGTTGGGTTTTGAGAGCCAAAATATATATCGATTAGAGTTGCAAAGTCAACTATTTCAGGATTATAGATAACCTCTACTGCTTCAGCGTGCCCTGTTCTTCCAGTATTACTGGCTTCATAAGTTGGATTTTTTGTGTAGCCTCCAGCATATCCATTAATAACTTCTTCAACACCTTTCACACTTTCATAAACAGCTTCTACGCACCAAAAGCATCCGCTTGCAAAATAGGCTCGAGCAAAACCATTTTCTAAAGGCACTTCAATAGGTTCCGCATTTTGTACAGCAAGTTGTTTTGAGTTATCCTGTGCCTGATTTTGACAACTCAATAAAATAGAAATGACAATTAATGGATAGATAAATTTACGTTTCATAACAATTTTTTATATGCAATAAAATTAAAGAAGCTAAATTGAAATAATGTGAATATTTTATTAAAAAAAAAGCCCTCACAAAAGTGAAGGCTATAAAATCTATCTTAATTGCATTTACAATTTTGCAAATAGTTTGTTCATTTTTGCTTTTTCTTCTTCTGCTAAAGCTTCATCAACCAGAATTCTACCACTATGCTCATCAGTAATAATTTTTTTACGAGCTGCAATTTCTGCCTGTATTTGAGGTGGAATAGTGAAGAAAGAACCTCCAGACGCACCTCTTTCAATGGGGACAACAGCAAGTCCATTTTTAACATTTTTACGTATTCTATGATAAGCAAAAACCAATCTCTCTTCGATTTGCTTTTGGTATTGTTCTGATTTTTTTATCAAGGCTTGTTCTTCTTTCTCTGTTTCAGCAAGAATAGCATCCAATTCACTGGATTTATGTTTTAGATGAGTTTCAAGATCTTTTAAGCGACCTTTGGTTTCTACAATTACTTCTTTCTTTTGCTCTATCTGAGCCTGATGCTCTTTTATGTGTTTTTCTGCCAATTGGATTTCCAGTTCCTGAAATTCAATTTCTTTTGTAATTGAATTATATTCCCTGTTATTCCTAACATTCTTTTGTTGCTCGTTGTACTTTTTAATTAAAGCTTTAGATTCTTCAATTAGGTTCTTTTTACTCTTTATCTCTTCTTCAATTGCGTCTAAGCTTGCATCTAATTTTTGAATTCGCGTATTCAATCCAGCAACGTCATCTTCCAGATCTCGAACCTCTAAAGGTAATTCACCTCTGACATTTCTTATTTCATCAACTCGAGAATCTATAAGTTGTAAATCATATAGTGCTCTTAGGCGCTCTTCTATTGTAACCTCTTTTTTCTTAACCATATTTAAAAATAATTGATGGGATTGGTATTAATCTTTGATAAAATGATTGCAAAATTACTAATTTTTTTTGTAAGATGAGATACTATTAAATTTTTTGTGAATTGTTCACTTTCATAATGTCCAATATCTGCTAATACAATTTTACTTTCTGATCTGTAAAAATCATGGTATTTAAGGTCTGATGTTACAAACATATCAGCTTTAGAGGCTATTGCATTTTCTATTGCAAAACTACCGGAACCGCCTAGAACAGCTACTTTTTTCACTGGTTTCTTTAGAAGTTGAGAGTGTTTAATGCTCAGGCAATTAAATGTAGATTTTACAAGAGTTAAAAAAGAGAGTTCATCAGTCTCTGTGTCTAATTCCCCAATCATTCCCATACCAATAGTTTGATTAGCATTTTCTAAAGTAATGACTTCATACGCTACTTCTTCGTATGAATGTACTCTAAAAAGAGTATTCAGTATTTTTTTTTCTAAGTTTTTTTCATATGTCATTGAGACTTGTACCTCAGGTTCAAAATGTGTTTTACCTTTTTGACCTTTAACAGGGTTTGATTTCTCATTTCCTTTAAAAGTACCAATGCCTTCAATATTAAAACTGCAATTGTGATAATTTCCTATATGTCCTGCTCCGACCTTAAATAATTCATTTCTTAATAAATCTGCTTCTCCAACTGGAACATAGGTAGTAAGTTTTTTAATTGTTTGATTTTTTGGAATTAAAACACGACAATTTTTCAATTTTAATTTGTTACAAATCATTTTATTAACCCCATCAAGTGAATTGTCCAAGGCAGTATGTATAGCATAAATGGCGATATTATTTCTTATTGCTTTTAGAACAACACGTTCAACATAGTTTCTACCAGTGATTTTTTTCAAACCAGAAAATATAATTGGATGAAAGCTTACTATTAGGTTACAGTTGTTTTGTATAGCCTCATCTACTACCTGCTCTAGTGTGTCTAAAGTAACCAGTATTCCTTTTACTTTACTGTTCTTATCTCCAACCAATAATCCTACATTATCAAAATCTTCAGCATATGCCAAAGGCGCTAATTCTTCTAGATGGTTAATTATGTCTTGAACAATCATGATTAATTTTGTTTACTGTCAAAGATAAAATAATTACATTCGCCTTAGTGAAGCTTCTAAGAAAAATATTATTTCCATTTGTTCCGGTTTATTACTTAGTATCCAGTATTAGAAATAAATTATTTGATCTGAATATTTTAAAGTCTAAATCCTATAATATTCCACTTATATGTATAGGAAATCTGAGTGTAGGAGGTACCGGCAAAACTCCCCTAATCGAGTATTTAATAAGATTATTAAAGAATGACTATTCATTAGCAACTTTAAGCAGAGGTTATAAAAGAAATACCACTGGTTTTATATTAGCAAATGATAAGACTAATGTCGAGGAACTGGGAGATGAGCCGTTTCAAATCAAAAACAAATTTAAAGATATTCTGGTAGCTGTTGATGGAAACAGGCAAAACGGTATTGAGCAATTATTGGCTTTAAATGATCCGCCGGAGATTATTTTATTAGATGATGGCTTTCAACACAGAAAGGTAAAGGCTGGGTTATCAATTCTACTAACCCAATATAGCAAGTTATATGTAAATGATATTGTTTTACCTACTGGGGATTTAAGGGAATCTAGAAGTGGAGCAAAAAGAGCGGATATAATAATCGTAACAAAGTGTCCAGAGAATTTAAAGGATGAAGAAAGGACCGAGATTATAAGTATATTGAATGTTAGCTCAAATCAAAGGATATTCTTTAGTACTATTTCGTATTCCGATACCATTTTTAGTAAGGAAATCAGCTATTCTTTTGATAAATTAAGTTCTACTGATTTTACACTTATTACTGGTATTGCCGATTCCGGTCCTTTGATAGATTATCTCAATTCTAAAGGTTTAAGCTTTAATCATTTTGACTTTAAAGATCATTATAATTTTAATGAGAAAGACATTATGACATTTAATAATCAAGAATTTTTATTGACTACAGAAAAGGATTATATGCGGTTGAAGAATAAAGTAGATAATTCAAAATTATACTATTTGCCTATAGAAACTAGAATATTTAATGACAGAGAGTTTGATAAAATGATCAAAGATTTTATCCTTAAGTTTTAACTACCGCTTTTTTTTCCTTCCCAATTAATTCATTGAATAATTTCTTCTCGAAATCTTCTTGTTTGAATGGTTTTGAAATAATGTCGTCAAAGCCAGCTTCATCAAATTCCTGCATTTTGTCTTCAATAGTAACAGCAGTAAGCGCAAAAATGGTAATTTCCTTGTCAAATATCCTAATCATTTTAGTCGCTTCTATACCGCTAATACCAGGCATATGGATATCCATTAAAACAACATCGTAGTGCTCTGTTTTTACCTTATCAACAGCATCTTCACCGTTATCAACAAGATCACAATTAAGCTTCATTTTATTAAGTATTTTCTTAGTGATCATTTGATTTATCTTGTTATCTTCAACTACCAAGATTTTAATGCTGCTTAATTCTATTTCATTGACATCTTTAAAATAACTAGTCTTTTTCTCCTTAATTTCTTCATGAGAATGTAACAGAGGTAACTCAAAATAGAATGAAGTGCCTTTATTCAATTCGCTATTCAAATAAATTCTCCCTTTTAAAATATCTATAAGACCTTTTACAATTGATAAACCTAAACCAGTACCTCCATATTTTCTGTTAATCTGAATTGAACCTTGAGAGAAACTTTCAAAAAGGTGTTCTTGCTTTTCTTTAGAGATTCCTATGCCATTATCTTCAACTTCAAACTTTACATTATAATTATCACCATCACTATTTATTCTATTGACTCTCACCCAAATATCACCATCCTTAGTAAATTTTATTGAATTACCTATAAGGTTCATTAAAATTTGAGATATTTTAACCTGGTCAGCATTATATACCTCTGGTAAGTTTTTATCATATTCTAAATGAAGTTTTACTTGGTTATCTGCGGCTGAATTTCTCAAGGCAGCGAGAACATTTTCTATTTTTTGCTTTAAATTAAATACTTCCGGTTCGATATTTACTTTTTCTGCTTCAATTTTATTTAGTTGTAATATGTCATTGATAAATGCTAATAAATATTCACCTGAAAATTTTAATGATTTTAAGTGGTTAACTTGATTAGGTTTAGGATCTTCATCCAACAGCATATTCGTTAAACCTGTAACTGCATAAAGTGGTGTGCGAAGTTCATGGGTTACAGTTGATAAAAAGTTTGCTTTGGTTTTAGATGCCAATTCAGCCCTTTCTTTTGCAATCATTAAATCTTCGTTTTTCTTGTACAACATATTATTAGTTCTGGTCCTAATATTGTTGTTTTTATAAAGTGAAAGTGTTAGCAAGGATAAAATTGTAATCAAAGCAATACTTAATAAGGAAATCAGTTGTGTTAAATTGCTTTCCTTTTTTAGTTTTGCCAAATCCTCAGCTTGCTTTGCCACTAATTTCTCCCTGTCACTCTCGGCATACTGAAGTTTGGATTCAGCATCCAAATTAGCACTTTTTAATGCATATATTGAATCTCTTAAATTGATATGAGCTTTTAAATATTCATTCGCTAAACTAAATTCTTCCGTACTTTGATAAATATCACTTAATATTAAATAAGCCTCATTTTTGGCTGCTTGATATTTAATTTCTTCTGCTAATTCTAATCCTGCTTTTGCTTTCAACAAGGCTCTGTCATAGTTTCCCAGATAGAACAATGCTTTTGCAGTATTTATCAATGCGGAACTTTCTGTATCCTTAATATCATATTTTTTAGATAAAGCAATAGATCTTTCAAGATCTTGTATCGCTTCTTTATAGTCTTTCATTGCAATCAATGATACCGAACTGTTCAATAAGACCTCAGCTACATATTCTTCCAAACCAACAAATCCAGAATAAGTTTTTGAAGATTTATAACTTTCCCAAGCTATTTTATGTTCATTTTTCTTAGCATAGATTAGTCCTCTTACATTATAGGTCTCTGCTTGATTTGCATAATCATTAGATAACCTTTGAATCTCAAGCGCCTTGTTTACTGATGACAAAGCTCTGTCATATTTCCCTAATGTAAAGTGAATTTTAGCGATTCGTGTATGTATGTTTCCCTCACTTTTTTTATCATTAATTTCTTTTGCAAAACCCAAAGCTTTTTGAAGATTCTCTTCGGCAATAAAGAACTGTGATCTTTCAATATCCAGTTCCGATTGTTCAACATGAAATTTAAGAGTTTGTGAAAGGGCTTTTATGTTTTTTTCTTCACTTTCCTGAGCAAAAACACAAGCACCGTACAGCAGTAAAAAGGCTAATATATATTGTTTTACTTGGGACATACTTTAGCTAAAGTAATAAATATTTGTTTAATTCCTCGACAAAAGTGGTGATTTTTACGATAAAATGCAAATTTATGACATTTTTCTGTGGAAAATTATATTGTTTTTACTGCAATTACCATTTCTTAAGAGTTAAATAGAGATAAAGTATCTGTATATTAGATGGTTATAGGAAGAACTAAGAAATTAATCCCTTAGTTTATATGTTTTTGAGCTTTATATGATGATCGCACCAGTGCACTGCTTTCTACATGACGAAATCCTAATTCTAAACCAATATTCTTGTACTCTTCAAATTGATCTGGCAATATAAATTGTTTAACGGGTAAATGATTTTTTGTTGGTTGAAGATATTGGCCAATGGTAACAACATCTACTTTAGCATTTTTTAGATCGTGAAGTGTTTCAATAACCTCTTCTCTTTTTTCTCCTAAACCCAGCATGATGCCAGATTTTGTTCGTCTTTGACCTGAATCCTTTAAATATTTTAGAACACTCATGCTTCTATCATATTTAGCTTGAATTCTTACTTCTCGAGTCAACCTTCTAACTGTTTCCATATTATGTGAAACAACTTCTGGGGCAACATCTATAATTCGGTCAATATGTTTAGAAATTCCTTGAAAATCTGGTATAAGGGTTTCCAATGTAGTATCAGGATTCATTCTTCTTACTGCCTTTACGGTTTCTGCCCAGAGAATACTTCCCATATCTTTGAGATCGTCTCTATCAACACTTGTAAGAACAGCATGCTTGATATTCATTAGCTTTATGGATCGTGCAACTTTTTCTGGTTCATCCCAGTCTACAGAATCAGGTCGACCAGTTTTTACTCCGCAGAAACCACAAGAACGGGTACAAACATTACCAAGAATCATAAACGTTGCTGTTCCTTCTCCCCAACATTCACCCATATTTGGACAACTTCCAGACGTACAAATAGTATTTAGCTTGTATTTATCTACCAGTCCTCTCAATTCTGTGTACTTTTTACCAGTAGGCAATTTTACTCGCAACCATTTTGGTTTAGATTTTCTTTCAGGTAATATATTTGAAGATAACTTTGTTTCCATAAGCAATTTTAAAGAGGCAAAGATACAAAGTAATATGATAAAAAATCTTACAAAATTGTCAAGTACCAAATACTAAAACCGATTAGAAATACAATTCCTAGAATACTAAGGATATGCAGGCCAGTGCTTGGACGCCATTCTTTTGGAGTATAACAACTGCTCAAAAGTCTGTAATTAACTATTGCATAAAAAGGAGCCGTTATAAATGAAAGCACTGTAGCAGTTTTAACTAAAAATCCCATTTCTGAAATAAAAAACAACAAAATTGAGATTGTTCCTATGGTCAAAATTCCAATCCAAAACTTATAGCCGAATACAAAGTTCTTCTTAAATAATAATTGTGTTGTTTTATGCATGGCTCTGGGTGAAGCATCTAAAGTAGTAAGGGTAGTACTAAACATGGTTGTTAAGGCGGCAATTCCTATAAGTGCGTATGCCCAATTGCCAAGACTATTGGTATACATATTTATTAACTGCCGGGAAAATTCTGAAGCAGAGTTGCTAAATGTTTCTCCGCTGTTATACATTACTATCGATCCTAGACTTACAAAACCAATTCCAAGAACAATAGTACTTGCATAACCTATGTTAAAATCGAAAAGAGCTGCTTTAGTTTTAATTTCTATGTTTTTCTTCTTTTCAATGGTCCAAAGCGATTGCCAAACGGAAATATCTAATGGTGCAGGCATCCATCCCATAAACGCTATTAGAAAAACGATTCCTACCTCATTTCTGGGTAATATTTGTTCAAAGGCTATTGTTGTATTACTGTCTTTAAGAGCCAGAAATACGGCTACCATAGTGCTAACCGTTAACATTACAATAATTACCTTCATCAAATTATCAAGAAATTTGTATCTCCCAAGAATTAGTATTGCAATACAAATACCTAATATTATTACACTCCAAATCTCTGTACCTATAGTACCTCCAAATAAGGTGTTTGCAATTCCGGCTGTAACTATTGTTACTGCTGTTTGAATGGTGAACATTGTAGCAAATGTTAATACTAAATATATTACTAAAACACCTTTTCCTAATTTATAATAACCCTCTAGAAGACTTTCTCCAGTTGCTCCTGCATAACGAGCTGCATATTGAAAAAAAGGATACTTAAATAAGTGTACCAGAAGCAATGCCCAGATTAAACCAAAACCATAATCAGCGCCAGCTCTTGTTGACTGTACCAAATGAGATACACCAATTGCTGCACCCGCAAAAAGTAAGCCTGGTCCTAATTTTTTCAATTTGTTCAACATTATTTACTTAGAATGATTTCGGCCAGAAGTTTTTTGGCTCTTAGTAGTTTGACTTTAACATTATTTATTGGCTCACTCAATTCTTTTGAAATCTCTTTATAGCTTAATTCCTGGAAAAATCGAAGATTAATTACTTCTTGATAGTGTGGCTTTAGTTTTTTGATATCCTTTAAGAGTTTAACCAGATTTTGTTCTGTTATGATCTTATCTTCCGGGGAAGGCGAGGTGTCCAATATTTCGAGAACCCTTTGTTCGTTTTCATTAGATAGATCTTCATTTATTGATTTTTTCTTTTTTCTTATAAAATCAATATGAATATTTTTGGATATAGCGATCAACCAGGTTTTGAATTTATAATCAGGATTGTATGTTTCAATTTTATCAAATGCTCTGGAAAACGTTTGAATGGTTATATCCTCTGCATCATTTTCATTTTCCATTCTTTTTAGCTGGAAACCAAAGACATCATCCCAAAAAGTATCAAGTAAAAAACTAAATGCTTTTTGATCATTATTCTTAGCTTTTTGAACAGCTTCTTTTATTTCCAATGTTTTGGCTTTGATATAAGATTAGCTATAAAGATAGAGAATTGAAAGAAGACTAGAAATAATTCTAAAAAAGGTGTGAGAAAGATGAGATCGGTTTCATTCAATTTCTTGGATGCAAATCCAACAATTAGATATTTTAATAATAATATGAAAATAAACAGAGCCAAAACTATAATTAGTTTAAACTTCATAAAAATTAAAAAAATTCCCATTATCCAGAACAATATTTGAGAAGAGTAGAATTCTGCTAACAATAGTTTATGCAGCAATTTATAGTGATGGGCTGTTGATATATGTCTCCTTTTTTGGTTAAACCAGTCATTAAAATTTGTTTTAGACTTTGATCTGGTAAAACTTACTGGTGTAAAACATATCGAAGTATTATTTGAATTTGCCACACTATTGATAAACAAGTCATCATCACCAGAATTAATATCCATGTGATCTACAAAACCATTTACTCTATAGAATACATCTTTTCTGTAAGCTAAATTTCTTCCTACTCCCATGTATGGGATGCCAAATTTCGTGAAAGAAAAATATTGAATAGCGGTCAACATAGTTTCATACCGTATTAACTTATTCAATACAGATTTTTTTATTCTGCTATGGCCGCCATAACCCAGAATTATGGTTTTTTCATTACTGAATTGACTACTCATTTCCTTAATCCAATGCTTCGATGTTGGTTTACAATCGGCATCAGTAAAAAGCAAATAATCATTTTTTGCTGCTTTGATTCCTAATGTTAGTGCATATTTTTTATTGGCCCAAAAAGCTTCGTTATTTTTTACATCTACTATATTAATATTATTATGCTTAGCGGCCAGATCTTCCATAATCGCAAGTGAATTGTCAGTCGAAGCATCATTTATTAGAACTATTTCAAAATCAGGATAGTCTTGTTTGGCTATCAATGGAACAAATTTATGTAAGTTTTGAGCCTCATTTTTAGCGCATACAAGTACAGAAACAGCAATATTCTTGGGTTTTGATTTTTGCATTTTGCCAAATGCAAACTTTCCAAAAATTAACAGATAATAAGACAGTTGAATAAAAACTACAATAAGAAAAATGTAGAAAATTATATCAAGATAAGTCATTAATTTTAGGAATGATGAGGTTCCTTACAATCCTTGAACTGATCTGGAGTTTTACCACAAAATCCACAGGATTCACCTTCTTTATTCAAATAAGGACTTTGGCTTGCACAAGTACCTGCAAATTTTCCATCTTTTTTAGACCAGATTTTAATTGCGATACCTGCAATTGCCAATGATAATAAGACTACTGTTATCAAGAGAAGTTTCATAGATGGTGATTTTGGCCAAAGATAATGCTTTACGCTGAAACAAAAAAGTTCCCAAAAAGAGAACTTTTATCAAGTGTTCAATGTATTTCTAATTGTTATTCTGCAATTTTATATTGGCAACAGAATTCTCAATTGTCGCTGTTTCATTGCCACCTTTAGGTTCTATTGTTATTTCGAATCCAAGAGCATTCTCTGTATAAGGAATTGTTCTAAGATCAGTATTTGCTGCATCCAATATACCTAAATTAACCATTTTATCTTGTAACTGAGCCCACATCTGGTAACACTGTTCTTCTGGTAGTTGTGGTAGTGATACTACCTCAATCATCGATGTTTTTTCCTTTGGATTAATATATGCGACTGTTTTTAAATTTTTAGCCCTTCTATTACCTCTGATGATATATTTCTCAGTTTCAGGATTGTTAAGTCTCATAAACTGCTTCATTACACTTTCCAGCTTACTATTGTTGTTTTCAATATCACTGCGTAAATCAAATATTTCTTCAACTACCACCTGATTCTCATCAATTAGCTGCTGATTTTGAAGGAAAAAGAATGCTGCTGTGGTTGCGAAAAGGATGGCCGCTGCACTCGCTGCAATACTATACCATATAGACACTCTTTTTGTATGCGTATGAAAATGAATTACTTTATTTTCATCTAACGAGTTCAGTATAAAATTGAGTGAATCTTTAGGTGCATCTACTGCATTTAATTTTGAAATGATTTCAAGATTATCCTGCAATAATTCATATTTGGATTGCACCTCAGGATATTCAGAAATGAAGTTTTCTACTATATTGTTTTCGGCATCATTTGTATCTCCAACTACATATTTCTCTAACAGACCTGATTCTAAAAAGGAGTAAAGATCTTTCATAATTAGTTGTTTAAATTTCCCATACTAGACACTATATACTTTTTTTAATTCTCTAAGTGCAATTTTAAGTCTAGACTTAATTGTACCTAAAGGTATATCCAATTCATCGCTTGCTTCTTGTTGGGTCATTCCTTCGAAAAACAAAGCGTTAAGTACAGTTTTGTACTTCTGTTCTAATTTATCAACATGTTGTTTTAAATCAATTACGTCTTGATTTAAACTGCTTGTTGTTACATTATATACGTTAGAATGCTCTATTTGGACTTCCTTACTATTTCTGTTATTAAAACTTCTTAGTTTGTCGATAGCCGTATTTCTGGTAATTCTATAAAGCCATGTAAATAGTTTAGCTTTTTTGGGATCATACTTGTGAGAGTTCTTCCATATCTTAATAAAGCTCTCCTGTAAAGCATCCTTAGCTAATGCTTCATCCTTAGTAATTTTAAGGGCAACCCCAAATAAGGAATCAGAATAATTATCGTACAACAGCGACAAAGCCTTTTTATCGCCATTTTTCAATAATTGAATAATATCCTTTTCTAGTTGGGTTCTCATAGTTCAAAAAGCAGTTTTTAACAAAACTTTATGATAATGTTAAAAATCTAAATATCACTTTATTAACGTAAATAAAGTATCATTTTAGTTTTTAACTAAGGTAGCAAAATTAACGTAAATAATATCAGATAATTGTTCTTCCAAGAAGATTGATTAATAGCTTTTTCATTTAAAATACAATTATCTATTAAAAAAGCCTTACTCACGTAAGGCTTTTTATATTTTATGCTTCGGCGAGGGTGCCTTCGGCCAGTCGTTTCATGTAAGACTTGGCATAAGTGTATTGAATTATTGGCTTGAGAGCTTCTCTAACTATTGCAATGTTATTCTCATTGACATAGAACATATAGTTAAAATATCGTCTTAAAACAATCAATATAGTATGGATCAAGACCAATGGTACTCGATTTTGGAAGGCTAAAAGGGAATCCATTTTACTCACTTTATAGTTCGTTATTAAGAAAAATAGATTCTTGTCATTAAAAAAGTATGTTGCGAGGTATTCTTTGCTCGATCCTTTTCTATTATCCACCATATCCTCTAAAGTAAGGTTATCAGCATTAAAACCACTTATATAATCTACCAATTGCTTCACTGAAAGTAATTCCTTTGATGACTTATTCATCACAAAAACACAGTTGTGAATGTCAATTAAAATCCATTTACCTAATTCTTCAGAATAGAATTCGTTTATTGAGTGGCCTCCAGCTTGTCCCGGCACACCAATACCCCATTCTCTTACCTTTATGTCGTTTATGATACAGAAATTAATAAATACTTGAGCATAATCACTGCATACTCCACCTTTTTTATAACGCATTGTTATATAACTGTCCTTTGAGGAATACCCCAAACCAGGTCCTCTTTTGAAAAACGTATTAAAATGTTCAGCAATTTTTATAACCTTGACCAAGGTTGATAATTTCTGTTCAGATTCTGTTAAAGGATTATCTTCATGAAAAATGGAGTGAATATCCTCTTTTTTATTGTATGAATTGTAATTTTCCTCCCTGAACTTTGTGAAACGAGGTTCCCTAGTAACCATGAACCATCTTGCCTTCATTAAAAAAGGATGACGTTTAAGCGTATACTTTATTTTATTTATTAAAGAATTCATTTATTTAGTCTAACAGGAGGGAACTATAATTGATCATAAAACCAATCATTATGCTTAATCATATCAAAAATATGAAATGCTAATCTCAGATTACAAAGATTTAGATGAATTGCCCAGAAATAAGTTAAATGGGGATTTGGATTGATAACTTGAAAAAAAATCGTTCAAACGAAATCTTAAATGATATTTACTTCCGCTTCTAGATCAATATTAAAAATCCTTTTGATTGTCTTTTGAATTAGTTTTGATAAATTGAAAATATCATTACCATTTGCAGATCCATAATTTACAAGTACGAGTGCCTGGTTTTTATGAACACCATAGTTTCCAAATCGTTTTCCCTTAAATCCAGCTTTTTCAATAAGCCATCCGGCAGGAATCTTAATTTCTGTAGTTGAAACTTCATAATTCGGAATTTCAGGGAAATTCCGTTTCAACTGATTAAATTGGCTCGCAGTAATTACGGGGTTTTTAAAGAAACTTCCACTATTGCCTATTTTTTTAGGATCAGGCAATTTACTCTGTCTTATTTTTATAACTGCATCTGAAACATCCTTAATAGTTGGATTATTTATGCTGCTTTTATTCAATTCATGTTGAATAGCACCATAAGATGTATTAAGATTGTGGTTTGATTTTCTCAAATTAAATGTAACATTGGTAATGATATATTTCCCCTTCCCTTTGGTCTTAAAGAAAGAATTACGGTATCCAAATTTACAATCAGATTTTGTAAATGTTTTGGTACTTAATGATTCTAATTCGATGGCTTCGCAGGATTCAAAAACTTCTTTTAGTTCTACACCATAAGCTCCAATATTTTGAATAGGTGCTGTACCAACATTTCCGGGAATTAATGACAAGTTTTCTATACCTCCAAAATCATTATGGATACACCATAAAACAAACTCATGCCAATTTTCACCTGCTTGAATTTTTACAAATATTTCGTCACCTCTTTCATCCAGCACTTCTTTCCCTTTGTTATTTATATGTAAAACAAGGGCATTTATATCATGTGTAAGCAGAAGGTTACTGCCTCCACCCAAAACAAACAAATTTGAATTCCTATGAGTTTTTAAGATTTCAATTAATTCAGTTTCTGATTTAATGTCAGCAAATTGATTTGCATAAGCTTCAATTCCGAATGAATTATAAGGCTTTAATGATATATTTTCTTGAATGATCATTAAGGCTTGTATTGTTTTAAAGCTTTTCTTAAAATATTAACTGAAGTCAAAAGATCTTCTTTTTTGAGGACGTAAGCAATTCGCACTTGATTTTTTCCTAATCCAGGAGTTGAATAAAAACCAGCTGCGGGTGCAACCATTACAGTTTCACCATTTAAACTAAATTTTTCTAGTAGCCACTGCGAAAAATCATCAGCATCGTTTATTGGTAATTCCGCAATACAATAAAATGCACCTTTCGGTTTAGCCACTTTAACTCCCTCAATGCTCTGCAGTTCTTTAATTAAAGTATTTCTTCTTTCAACATATTCTTCAATCACTTCATCAAAATAGCTTTGAGGTGTCTCTAAAGCTGCTTCACTTGCAATTTGCGCATAAGTAGGTGGGCTTAATCTGGCCTGAGCAAATTTAAGAACCGTATTTATCACTTCAGAGTTCTTGGAAACAACACATCCTACTCTAGCGCCACACATGCTATATCTTTTTGAAACAGAATCAATCATAATGCCATGATTTTCAAGGTCTTCAATTCCCATTATTGAATGATGTTTTTCTCCATCATATGTAAATTCCCTGTATACTTCATCTGCAATCAAAAACAAGTTATGCTTTATAACAATTTTTGCCAGTTTTTTTATTTCCTCTTCACTGTAAAGGTATCCTGTTGGATTTCCAGGATTACAAATTAATATTGCCTTCGTTTTTGGAGTTATCAGCTTTTCAAAGTCTTCAATAGGTGGCAAAGCGAAATTATCTTCTATTTTAGAGATTACAGGAACAACTTTTACTCCTGAGGCAACAGAAAACCCGTTATAATTTGCATAAAAAGGTTCAGGAATGATAACCTCATCTCCATGATCCATAATACTTCCAAAAGTAAATAGTAAAGCTTCACTACCTCCTGTAGTTATTATTATATCACTAGCTGAAACATTAATATGGTTCTTTTTATAGTATTCAGAGAGTTTCGTTCTATATTCTTCCGAACCTTCAGATCTACTATAGGCAACAATATCTAAATTGTTATTCTTAACAGCTTTTAAAGCTACATCAGGCGTTTTAATATCAGGCTGACCAATATTTAAGTGATAAACTTTAACACCTCGCTTTTTAGCATCCTCTGCATAAGGGACTAATTTTCTAATGGGTGATTGTGGCATTAATCTGCCTTTATTTGAAATGGATGGCATATATCTTGATTTATCGATACAAAGTTGAGAAAATTATCTTAAATTTTATTTAATTTTTTTCACCATTTACAGTATTTGAAATAAAGATTTGTAAATTGAAGTTTAGACCTCGCAAGCTATTTTCTAATGAAAAATATAATCCAAAGTATCTTATTGTTTTTTCTAGCTGTAAACGGTTTTTCACAGGGTAAATTTGAGCTTCAAGATAATAAAGAGAGCGATAAAATTAGATTTAAGCTAATTAATAATTTATTGGTTATTCCTGTTGAAATAAATGGTGCAGAATTAACCTTTTTACTGGATTCGGGTGTTAGAAAACCTATAATTTTCAATTTTTTAAATGCAACTGACTCTCTTGAGATAAATGAACCCGAAATTATTTATTTAAGAGGTTTAGGTGAAGGAGAACCAATTGAGGCAATTAGATCCAGAAATAATATAGTTAAAATAGGGAATGCTATAAACATTAACCAGAATCTTTTTGCTGTATTTAATGAGCAATTGAACTTTGCTCCAAGATTAGGCATACCTATTCACGGGATAATTGGATATGACTTATTCAAAGATTTTATTGTAGAAATCAATTATTCTTCTAAATATATCAGATTAAATAATCCTGAAACCTATGAGTATAAAGAATGCAAGAAATGCGAAACTCTGGGATTGGAGTTTTACCATAGTAAGCCTTATATTAATGTTGATATAAGAATTGATAAAAAAAGAGTCCCGGTAAAGTTACTGGTAGATTCTGGAGGAAGTGATGCGCTTTGGTTATTCGAAAGTTTAGAAGACGGGATTGTGTTGGATAAAAAGCACTTTGATGATTTTCTTGGTCATGGATTGAGTGGAAGTGTGTATGGAAAGCGATCTAAAGTAGATGAGGTTTACATCAATAATTTTGTGCTGAAAAATGTCAATGTTGCATTTCCTGATTCTACATCTATTGCTTATGCCAAAAAATTTGAAGAAAGAAATGGCAGTTTTTCTGCAGCTCTATTGAAACGTTTTAATATGATAGTAGATTACACTAATGCAAAAATTACATTAAAGAAAAATAGATATTTCAGTGATCCGTTTAGTTATAATAAAAGTGGGATTGAACTGGAACAAAGTGGAATTCGCGTAATAAAGGAAAAACAAAATAAAATTAAATCAGATGGAGGTCTTTCTACAACAAATAACAGAGGAACTCGTATTGTTTTTGATACTCAGTTCAAGTTGTCAGTAAAACCGGCATTTAGAATTGTTGAATTACGAAAGGGGTCTCCAGCAGAAAGAATTGGATTAAAAGTAGGAGATGAGTTATTGAAAGTAAATAATAAAGTGACTTACAATTATAATCTTCAAGAAATTATACATTTTTTTTATGGAGAGACCAATAGTAAAATACGTCTTAAGATAGAGAGAAATGGCGTGCCTATGACATTTGTTTTTAAGCTTGAGAGTCCTATAAAATAAAAAAGTCTTCCGTGATGGGAAGACTTTTTTATTTTATCAAATATTTAAAATATTATTGTTCCAGAATGCTTTTCTCTTTAGCAAGAACACTTTTACTTCCAGGATCAATTACATTTCCTTTTATTTTAAGCGCTACTGTAGGAGTTTCAGCATTAGATAAAACAGTTATTGTCTTTCGTATAGGCATTACCCTTTTAGTATCATATTTTACTTGAATTTCGCCCATTTCACCAGGCATAATTGGGCCTTCTGGTTTTTTTGGAACTGTACATCCACAACTGGAATTCACTTTACTTATTATCAAAGGAGCATCTCCAGTATTGGTAAATTCAAAAGTTCTAACACCATCAGCGCCTTTTTCTATAGTACCATAATCTATAGTTGTCTTGTTAAATTCAATTTTTGCCATTTTGTCTTGAGCAAAAGAGCTAAAACTAATAAGACTAACAAATAATACTGCTATTAATTTATTCATCACTTTCTTTTTTAATTAAACGTAAACATAATTACTTTTTCTACAATCTGCAAAAATATTAGACGTAATGCATAATATAATTTTTCTGATATTGGCTTAAAACCGACTAATTTTTTTTCAGATACATAAATATAAGTACTTTTGCATGACGTATTTCAAAAACTATTCCAAGAATGAATATTCCTTCTAAATATGATGCAAGTAATGTAGAAAGCAAGTGGTATGATTACTGGATGAATCACAATTATTTTCATTCAGAACCAGACAATAGGGAACCCTATACTATTGTAATACCTCCACCGAATGTAACAGGTGTGTTGCATATGGGGCATATGCTTAACAATACCATTCAGGATGTTCTTATAAGGAGAGCTCGTTTAATAGGGAAAAACGCTTGTTGGGTTCCTGGTACAGATCACGCTTCTATAGCAACAGAGGCTAAAGTTGTAACTAAACTGAAGGAGCAAGGAATTGATAAGCACGATTTAACCCGAGAGGACTTTTTAAAGCATGCATGGGAATGGAAAGAGGAATATGGTGGTGTGATATTGGAGCAGTTAAAAAGACTTGGTTGTTCATGTGATTGGTCAAGAACTAAATTCACCATGGATGGTGATATGAGTGAATCCGTGATCAAGGTTTTTATCGATCTGTACAATAAAGGTCTTATTTACAGAGGATTTAGAATGGTCAATTGGGATCCGGAAGCTAAAACAACCTTATCTGATGAAGAAGTTGTTTACGAAGAAAAACAAGGCTTCTTATATTATTTGCAATATGATGTTGTTGATAGTGATGAAAAGGTAATTATCGCAACAACACGACCAGAAACTATTCTTGGTGATACAGGAATTTGCATAAATCCAAATGATAAAAGGTTCAGACATTTAAAAGGTAAGAAAGCGATCGTACCAATATGTAATAGAGTGATTCCAATTATTGAAGATGAGTATGTTGATATTGAATTTGGAACAGGTTGTTTAAAGGTAACGCCGGCTCATGACTTAAACGATAAAGAACTGGGAGAAAAATACAATCTTGAAGTAATAGATATATTCAATGATGATGCAACATTAAACAGCTATGGCCTGCATTACGAAGGAAAAGACAGATTTGTTGTTCAGAAGGAGATTATTAAGGAATTAGATGAGAAAGGATATTTGGTAAAAACCGAAAATTACATTAATAAAGTTGGTAAAAGTGAACGAACCAAGGCTGTTATAGAACCAAGGTTAAGCGATCAGTGGTTCTTGAAAATGGAAGACTTAGTAAAACCTGCCATTTCATCAGTTCTCGAGGATGGAGAAGTTATGTTCTTTCCTAAAAAAATGGAAAACACTTATCGTCATTGGATGGAAAACATTCGTGATTGGAATATATCTCGTCAGTTAATGTGGGGGCAACAAATTCCGGCTTATTATTATGGTGATGGAAAAGATGATTTTGTTGTTGCCGAAAATAAGGAAGCGGCCTTAAAATTAGTACGAGAAAGGACTTCCAACCTCAAACTACAAGTTTCAGATCTAACTCAGGATTCAGATGTGTTTGATACCTGGTTCTCATCTTGGTTATGGCCAATTTCTGTGTTTGATGGCATACGAAATCCTGACAATAAAGAGATAGGATATTATTATCCAACCAACGATCTCGTAACTGCACCGGATATAATTTTCTTTTGGGTTGCAAGAATGATCATTGCAGGATATGAGTTTAGACAAAAGAAACCATTTCAAAATGTCTATTTTACTGGATTAGTGAGAGACAGTAAAGGTAGAAAGATGTCTAAACAACTGGGAAATTCTCCAGATGCTTTAAAACTGATTGATCAATATGGTGCCGATGGAGTAAGGGTAGGAATGTTATTGTTAAGTTCTGGAGCGGGTAATGATCTGTTGTTTGATGAAGACAAATGTCAGCAGGGGAAAGCTTTCGCAAATAAAATATGGAATGCCTTTAGATTGATAAATGGATGGGAAGTTAATAATAAATTGGAGCAGCCTAATTCAAGCAAAATAGCCTTAAAGTGGTTTGAATCCAAGCTGAATATGGCTCTATTGGAAATTGATGATCATTTTACGAAATTTAGAATATCTGATGCCTTAATGGCAACATACAAACTAATTTGGGATGATTTTGCCTCTTGGTTATTGGAAATTGTTAAACCTTCATACCAGCAACCCATAGATGCCTTAACCAAAAAAGCAGTAGTAACATTTTTTGAGGATCTTCTAAAGATCTTACATCCTTTTATGCCATTTATTTCAGAAGAAATATGGCAACTCATTGAGGAAAGAACTCCTGAAAATGCTCTAATTATTTCAAGTTTACCTGAGATAAAAAAATCAGACTCCTATCTTATTAATGAGTTTGAGTACGCCAAAGAAGTTGTTTCCGGTATACGAACGATCAGGAAAGAAAAAAATATTTCATTTAAAGAAACCATAGATTTTGCTGTGTTGAACAACGACCTGGTTAAGGCTACATTTGATGATGTGATCATTAAGTTGGGAAGTCTGAAAGGAATAAACTATATAAACGAGGCTGTTGATGGCGCTTTATCATTTAGAGTTAAATCCAATGAATATTATATACCTGTGTCTGGGGCTATAAATGTTGAAAAAGAAATTGAAAAATTAAAAGAAGAACTGGTATATACCAAAGGATTCCTAAGATCGGTTCAAAAGAAGCTAACAAACGAACGGTTCGTGAACAATGCTCCTGAGCAAGTGGTTGCCAATGAGAAGAAAAAGGAAGCAGATGCTTTGGCAAAAATTGAAACCCTTAAAGCGAGTTTAGCAAGTTTGAATTAGTGTTTTCGTAAAGGGTCCAGATTAATCTAATGGAAGTCAAATGGATGCTATTGGTATTTTAGCTTATATAAGCAACAGTATTCATAATTTTAAAATTGTTTAAACCAATCATAGGAACGTTCATCTTCCTTGATTTTTTTTAAAGCAATCATACTAGTATTTAATTTAAACTGTCTATTTTTTTGAGCAATGTGTCCGGGAAGTATCCGAGAAGTAACAGAGAAAGGTAAGATAAGAGATAGCAATTTCAATGGAAAAGTTAATATTTTTTCTAATTCTCTTCTTGGATAAGACATTTCAACTGTACCGATAACTTCGTAACTTGGATATTGCGATATATAGCCCATTAGTTTATTAATACTCGGGTAAGTCACATCATCGAAAATAATTATTCCATTAACTGAAAGCATTTTATTTATATAAAAAAAATCAATTAGTGTATGGTCTAATGTATGCCAACCATCAATAAATCCTAAGTCAAATTTTTTTCCATCTTTTAACAATTTTGGTAGAGCTAATTCTGAATAGTCTTCAATTAATTCAAAGTAATTTACTCCAGTTTTTTTTAAATTTTCAAATCCAATATTATTCCATTGTGATGATTGAAACGGATCTATTATTGTGTGATGTTTAGAATATTTCTTTGATAGTCCTAAACAAATGAACAATGATGATAATCCATATGCACACCCAACTTCAATAGTATTTGTAATATTGTTACTTTCGATAATATTCTGAATAAACTCACCCTCTTTTTTACTAATACTGGTTAATCCAACTTCATATTCTTTGTTATTAGAGTCAAATACTTTACCTGAACTATAGATTTCTTCTAATAAATGTTGTATTTCCTTTATTTTGGTCTTACTATGATTACTAATTTTAATGATATGAAATTGTATTAATGTTTATTTAATATGTTATTTGTTCGTCTTTTGTAAGTCACACATCAAAATTGAACTCCTGTAACTAAAACCTATTTTTAATGGGTCCGATCACAAAATGGTTCGTTAAATGATTCACCAAATAAGTAATAAGCTGTTGTTCTTTTTATTAGCCGTTTCCTTACCCTCATTTTTTTACTTTTTATGTACCACCGTGAACCAATAATGGACCATTTCTTTAAACTTAAACGCTTGTTTCAACAGGGTTTGATTTTTCTACTTCTTTCATTTAATAATCTTACGTCTCTAAATTTTTTTTATATTATCCCTTTAATTCTGAGTTGCTTTCATTTTCTATAGTTATCTAGAACTTTTCATTTGGTTTTAAACATTTGGTAAAGTCTTTACACATTCTGCAGAATTGATACACTTGGTAAGAACCATAAAACAGATAATTTACCATTGATATAATTCCTTGTAATTTCTTTTTTCATAACTGGTTTTTAAATTATTAAAAATGAAACTTACTTTCTGTATAAAAAATAATTATTGACCAAATCAATATATTTTTGTTTGGCTTCATTCTCTGAAATATCCTCTAATTGAAAGATTGCATTGGTCTTAAACGCATTGATAATTGGTTTTTTACTACCTGGTCTGCTGTAATCGTTTGTTGCCTTTTTGTAGTACGCATATAATTTTAACAACACATCGGCCGGAAATGGATCTGTATATTCATTTATTCTTTTAACAGCTTCTTGGAATTCTATGTCTAATTTTTCAGAAGTCATGGTTTTTCGGCAACAACATTAATGCCTCCTTTTACTTTTTGGTTTAAGCTTACTTTAATTTTAGTATCTAAAGGTAAGAACAAATCAACTCTACTACCAAACTTTATGAAACCAGCGTCTACACCCTGAACAGCCAAATCATCTTCCTTGGCATAATTAACTATTCGTCTAGCCATAGCTCCTGCAATCTGTCTGTATACAACTTGACCATAAACTTTATTTTCTATAACTACAGTAGTTCGTTCATTTTCTTCACTAGATTTTGGATGCCATGCAACCAGATATTTTCCAGGATGATATTTACTAAAGAGTATTTTTCCACTAATAGGGTAGCGGGTCACATGAACATTAATTGGAGACATAAAAATACTAACCTGCAATCTTTTGTCCTTAAAATATTCTTTTTCAATGACTTCTTCTATCACAACGACCTTGCCATCAACTGGTGCCAAAACTTGATTATCGTTTAGGATTGTTTGTCGTTTAGGATTTCTAAAAAATTGGGCTATCAGTATAAAAAGAACTAAAAATGTAATCAGTAAAATTATTCTTAGCCATTTAATCTCCATAAATTGGTCTGTCAGCAAGCTTAATCCCAAAAGCAGAATAAATGAAATGATCAGTATTTTATGGCCTTCCTTATGAAACATGGTTTAACATTTTTATAACTAAAAAAATAAATGGAGCTGCAAAGATAATACTATCCAGACGATCCAATAAGCCTCCATGACCAGGCATAATTACTCCACTGTCTTTGACATTTGCCTGCCGTTTGAATTTCGATTCGATTAAATCACCTAATGTTCCAAAAACACTTATTACAATGGCCAATATAAGCCAGTTCGAAAATTTAAATGTATAAGAGAATTTTGCAATGGCTGCACTCGCGATACATGCGAAAAATAAGCCACCCAAAAAACCTTCAACTGTCTTTTTAGGAGATACGCTTGGAAATAACTTTTGTTTACCAAAATTTTTACCTATTAGATATGCAAATGAATCGTTAACCCAGACTAAAATGAAACTACCCAATAGGATATTTGGGTTAAACATTACATAATATTCGGCTATCAGGATCATGAACAAAAATCCACTGGTTAAATAGAAAGTAGTTAAAATAAACCGTTTGGATTCGAACAAAGGAATGGTTTTTTCTGAAAAAAGATCCTTAATGAGCAATAGTTGTACAAAAATGGTGATCACATGTAAAATCTGGATAGCTTCATTAAATCCCGGAATAGGACTTATTAAATGATGTATTAAACCAAATGCACCATAGATTAAAGCAAAAATTATATAAGGAAAAAAGCTTTTTAGTTTGATAAGTTTCTTGAATTCGGCCAGACATATTAGGCCAAATACAAAAAATAAAATAATAAGGGCAGTTTCATAAGGCAATAATAAAAGAAATAGTGCAACATATATTGCACCAGAAATAGCTCTTATTAAAAGTTCTTTCATGAATTATAGATCTTCCAACAGAAGCAAATATAAGTTTTTTGTACTACTCCCATAACTAAGGAAGTCTTTGTCCTCTTTATTCTTAAAATGCTTAATGGTTGTAATATTTGTTGGTAGCTTATTCTTGTTCTTATTTTTGATTATGCGAAGTCCTTCCCCAATATTTTCCACTAATTGGCTAGTCGTTGCATAAATAACAAAATTAAGAGGTAATTCGGTTAATTTTTTTTCTGCTATTTGGTTGGAGGAAATTAAGATTGAACCATCATCGGCAATTAAATTTTCACATGTCAGTAAAAAATAAGCTGCTTCTGAACCCTTTTTTGTGATATTTAGTTTGTAGTCCTTAAAAAGACCTTTAATCCTGTCGTCTATGACCATGACCTTCTCTTTATCCCAATTATTTTCGAGGAGAATTTGTTCAAGACTATAAAATATTTCATCAAGGTTATCACAATACAAAAACTTTCCTCCATTTGCTTTAAAGTTTATTGTAAAGCGTTCATCAACAGGGATCTTAATTTCTGGCATATATTTACCACGACCAGCTGCAATTTCTTCAGGTAGGCCCTTGGATTTCTTACCAAAAATTCTGCGAAAAATATTCATTTAAAGTTCTTGAATTTATTCAATTAACCCAGTATATACCAAAGATAAAAAATCTTAGATGAAACTGTTTATAATTGGTAATAATTCAAATATATATTCACTTTTATTCTTGAGAATTACTCAAGGACTTCTCTTTCATGCGGTCTTTTACCGAATATTTTTTCTAAATTATCTTTAAAAATCACTTCCTTTTCGAGCAACACTTCAGCAAGTTCTGTTAGCTTGTTTTTATTTTCTTTCAAAATTTTAATGGCTCGTTGATACTGTTTTTCTATGATATCAGATATTTCTTTATCTATCAATTCGGCAGTTTGTTCACTGTAGGGTTTTGTAAAACCATACTCACTTTGACCTGAGGAATCATAATAGGTTAAATTACCAACTTTATCACTCAAACCATAAACAGTTACCATGGCTCTAGCTTGTTTTGTTACTTTCTCTAAGTCACTCAATGCTCCAGTTGATATTTTATTGAAAACCACTTTTTCAGCAGCGCGACCTCCCAATGCGGCACACATTTCATCCAACATTTGCTCAGGATGCACAATTAGTCTTTCTTCCGGCAAATACCAAGCTGCACCCAAGGATCTACCTCTGGGCACAATGGTCACTTTTACCAAAGGAGCTGCATGTTCTAATAACCAACTAATGGTAGCATGACCTGCTTCATGATAAGCAACAGCCTTTTTTTCTTCTGGAGTAACAATTTTATTCTTTTTTTCAAGTCCACCGACAATTCTATCCACGGCATCCAAAAAGTCTTGTCTTCCTACTGACTTGCTTCCTTTTCTGGCTGCTATTAAAGCGGCTTCATTACAGACATTAGCGATATCTGCACCTGAAAATCCTGGAGTTTGCTTTGATAAAAAGTCTACATCCAGATCTTTCGATTTTTTAAGGGGTTTCAAATGAACATCAAAAATTTCCTTTCTTTCTCTTACATCAGGAAGGTCCACAAATATTTGTCTATCGAATCTTCCTGCGCGCATTAAAGCCTTATCCAAAATATCGGCACGGTTTGTAGCAGCAACTACAATTACATTTGTATTTGTACCAAAACCGTCCATTTCTGTGAGTAATTGGTTTAAGGTATTTTCTCGCTCATCGTTACTTCCAGACATAATATTTTTCCCTCTTGCACGTCCAATGGCATCAATTTCATCTATAAAAATAATTGACGGTGATTTTTCTTTCGCCTGTTTGAAGAGATCCCGAACCCTTGATGCTCCTACACCGACAAACATTTCAACAAAATCAGACCCCGATAATGAAAAGAAAGGTACTTGTGCTTCTCCTGCTACTGCTTTTGCAAGTAGGGTTTTTCCAGTTCCCGGAGGACCAATTAATAGAGCTCCCTTTGGAATTTTTCCACCTAGAGAAGTATATTTATCAGGGTTCTTTAAAAAGTCAACTATTTCTTGAACTTCTTCTTTAGCGCCTTCAAGTCCGGCAACGTCTTTAAAAGACGTCTTCACGACTGTATTCTGATCAAATAATTTTGCTTTGGATTTGCCAATATTGAATATTTGACCTCCAGCTCCGCCTCCCGCTCCAGATGACATTCTGCGCATTATAAACAACCAAACACCTATGAATAAACCAAAGAAGATTAAAGTTGGTAGAATTTCTGCCCAAATGCTATGTTCTGTTTTATAATCTAGAACCGTCGTTAGATTATTATCTCTAATTATAGTATTAATTTGATTTTCAAAATTCTGTAGGTCACCAAATTCAAACGTGTAATTAGGTGAACCGATGGAAAGAAATGATGTGCTCTTGGTTTTTTTATGAACTTCTTTTTCTAAAGCTACCTTAGTTAAAAAAACTTTTGCTTCATATTTATTGACTATCTCAATTTTGGCCACATCACCATCTTCCAAGTATTGCAAAAATTGAGCTGGAGTTGTTGATTTTATAGTTTCCATACTGCCTCCAGAAAAAAGCTGAATTCCTAAAAATACAGCCAAAATTATCCCATATACCCAATATGGACTAAATTTGGGTTTTGAAGGTTTATTTTTGTTATCGTTTGCCATTAATCTTTTTTTAGTAACTAGTTTCTATTTCTGTTGTTATAGCATCTCCCCAAAGACTTTCAATATTATAATATTCTCTCACATGTTTTTGAAATACATGCACTACAACATTTACATAATCCATCAGAACCCATTCGGCATTATTACTTCCTTCAATATGCCATGGTTTATCTTTTATTTCTTTACTTACCTTTTTTTGAATGGAATTTACAATTGCACTAACTTGAGTATTAGAAGTACCATCACAAATTATAAAATAATCGCAAACCATATTTTCAATTTCTCTCAAGTCTAAGATACTTATGTTTTGTCCTTTTACATCTTCAATTCCAGTGATTACAGAGGCTATTAGTTGATCTGCGGTCGATAAATTTCTCGTCATTAAAATGTTTTAATTTTGTGCAAAGTTAAAATTTTTTAGTTCTTTACACTTTAATTGTTTCTTAAGATTATTATAAATCTTCAATATGCACATAATCAAACTTAGTGCCACCGATTCGACAAATTCATACTTAAGAAACAAGAGTTTGAAAGAATTAGTTCAAGATTATACGGTTATTGTTACGGACCATCAAACCAAAGGAAGAGGACAAATGGGAACTAAATGGAATTCACAGGCAGGTAAAAACCTTGTATTCAGTGTATTTAAGGATGTTAGATCTTTATGTATAGAGTATCCATTTTATCTCAGTATGATAACGTCTTTGTCAATTAAATCGGTATTAAAAAAAATAAATGTACCCAACATAAGAATTAAATGGCCAAACGACATTATGTCAGATAACAAAAAGATCTGTGGTGTATTGATTGAAAATGTTTATAAAAAAAACAAACTAAATTCTTCCATAATTGGCATAGGACTCAATGTAAATCAAACACAGTTTACAGAATTACCTCAGGCCTCTTCGTTAAAGTTGCAAACAGGTGTTCATTTCAATTCAACCGAATTATTAATTATGATTCTGGATGAACTTAAAATTAATTTTAGTTTATATGACAATGGACACTTGCAAGACATAAAAAAAGAATATGAAACTAACCTATTTAGCATTGATAAAGCATCTAAATTCAAAAGTGCTCATGGTAATATGTTCTCTGGCTATATTAAAGGAATTGCAGATTCTGGTAAGCTAAAGATTTTAACTGAAGGAAGAGAAATTAAGGAATTTGACTTGAAAGAAGTTCAGCTATTATATTAAATAGCTCCAGGTATGTTTATAGCCAATGTTTCTATGAGTTTGGTAATTGGACCTTTAATCATCATGGCCATCATTGGGTTAAAGTCTCCATTAAAAGAAAATTTTACGTCACTTTTATTATCGCCCAGTTCTAAAATGTCACCGGTTAATGAGAAATCAAATTTTCCTCCAGCAGCTCCCAAAACAAATTTATTAGGAGATAAAGCTTCCTTCCTTTGCAGAACTATTTCTGGCATTCCTTTTAGTGCAAAGAGAAATCTATCATTATCTAAAACTTCAAATTTGCTTATATTTTCTGGCATTAAAGATTCAAAATTTTTTATATCGTATAAAAAATTAAATACTTCTTGTTGGTTTTTACCAACGGTAACTTGTGACGACTCTAAATTCATTTAATTTTATATTAATTATCAATATCAATTAGCATTCCATTCTGACGGATTCTCATTCCAAGCTGATAAAGTCTTCAATTCAGATTCTGATATGTAATTGGTTTCCAATGCTTGTTCCAATAAATACTCATAGCTGCTTAAAGTATGAAGAGCAATATTGTTTTTTTTGAAATTATCCTCAGCAATCTTAAAGCCATAGGTAAATAGGGCAACCATCCCTTTCACATTTAAGTTCGCCTCTCTTAACGCTTTTACTGCATTTAAACTACTTTTGCCAGTACTTATTAAGTCTTCAACAACAACAATATTTTGGCCCTTTTCTACATATCCTTCAATCTGATTTTTACGTCCATGTTTTTTGGCTTCAGGCCTCACATAAACAAAAGGTAATCCCAAATATTCAGCAACTAAAACACCTATACCAATTGCTCCTGTTGCCACACCAGCTATGACATCTGGTTTTCCGTATTCTTTCTCAATGAATTTCCCAATTTGTTCTCTGGCATAATTCCTAATTAAAGGATAGGACAAAACAACTCTATTATCGCAATAAATTGGAGAATTCCAACCAGAAACCCAAGTAAAAGGATCTTTAGGTTGTAATTTAATAGCATTTATCTGCAATAATAATTCAGCTGTTTTTTTTGCAGTTTCTTTGTGAAAAATCATGGCGCTAAAATACATAAAATAAAAATTAATTTATTTCAGAAGTTTAATTATTATAAACAAAAATTGATATTTTTACCCATTAATAAATATGTAACGTGTACAAAGTATTTGTCCAAAATAAACCTATAATTTTAACTACTAAAGTTGAAAAGGAGACAAATTTCAAAAATTATTTACTTAAGACTGTTCACATTGGAAAAGTTATTAAAGATCTTAAGAATTCCAAACTGGAATCAGTAAGGTTAATAGACTTTGATAAAGACAAACTTGTGAAAAATTTTTTAAAATTACTTCCAAATGCTATTGCAGGAGGAGGGAAGGTTTACAATGAAAGCGGAAGGGTGTTGTTTATTTACAGAAATAATAAATGGGATCTGCCAAAAGGAGGAAAAACACGAAAAGAGACTATTGATCAAACCGCAATAAGGGAAGTAGAGGAGGAAACAGGAGTGCAAAATTTAAGTATTACTAAGCCACTGGAAATAACGTATCACATATTTAAAAGAAACGGCAAACATAAAATTAAAATAACCTATTGGTTTGAAATGAAAAGTGATTATAAAGGTATTTTAGTTCCTCAGGCAAAAGAAGGCATTACAAAGGCAGAATGGCTGACTAAAGAACAAATAGATGTGGCCATGAACAATTCTTATGCTAATATTAAATTGTTAGTTTAATTTCATTTTTTTTCGTTGGAAGAAATATTAGTAGTAATGATATTGTTAATTTTTAGTTAAGAACAATACATCCAGAGTATATATTGTTTAGTTTTATCAGATAAAAGTTAAACACTAAACAAGAAAATTATGAAAGAAAAATTACCCTATTATTTGAAAAGCCACTTTCATATCTTTTTATTTCTAACCTTTTTTTCATTCACCCATTACAACGCTATTGCAGCTGAAAACAATTGTGGTGAAATCGAAAATATCGAATTTTCTAACGGAAATTCTTCTCAAGCCATAAGTGATGGAGGATCCTATAATATAGGTGACCTTCCATCCGATTTTTACATTAACTTGTCCTATTCAGGTAATGTCAAAAGTGTCCGATACTTTGTTAAAAATTTAGACACTAATCAGGAATACTCTAAATTGGAAAATTTTGAGCCTTATACATTTCCTGGAGGTAACAGTCCGTGGAATCTAGGTGAAGGTACTTTTAGTATCAAAGTTAAGGCGTATAAATTTAACTATGGTTTAGGTTGGGCTTGTGATCAGAAAACAT
>JABDOZ010000142.1 GCA_013043005.1 Flavobacteriaceae bacterium
GTCTTACCAACAAATTCTTTGGTTCTTATTAAACTATGTTCCTGTTGAAGATCTACAATTTCCTGAAGTCTTCTTTTTTTAGTTTCTAGAGGGATATCATCCTCCATTTTACGTTCTGCCAGTGTTCCTGGTCTTTCAGAATAAGCGAACATATAACCAAAAGAGTATTTGACATAGTCCATTAAACTCAATGTTTCCTGATGGTCTTCTTCTGTTTCAGTTGGGAAACCAGTGATCAGATCATGAGAGATTGTACATTCCGGAAGAATTTGTTTTATACTATCTATTAGTTCAAAATACTCTTCACGAGTATGCTGGCGATTCATAGCCCTAAGAATTCTGTTGCTTCCGCTTTGTACTGGTAGATGGATATAATTACAAATATTATTGTAATTAGCCATGGTGCGTATTACATCTAACGACATATCCTGAGGATTGGAAGTAGAAAAGCGTATACGCATTTTTGGTTGTGCTAGTGCACACAATTCTAACAATTGTGCAAAATCAATAGCTGTTGCTTTTTGTATATCACTTGCTTTATCAAAATCTTTTTTTAAGCCGCCACCATACCAAAGGTAACTGTCAACATTTTGTCCCAGTAAGGTTATTTCTTTAAAACCTTGACTCCATAAATCATTCACTTCCTTAATTATACTTTGCGGATCTCGGCTTCTTTCTCTTCCGCGAGTAAACGGAACCACACAAAACGTACACATATTATCGCAACCTCTTGTTATGGATACAAATGCTGTCACACCATTACTATTCAAACGAACAGGTGAAATATCGCCATAGGTTTCATCTTTGGAAAGGGCTACATTAACAGCATTTCTTCCATCCTCAACTTCAGTTAATAGATTTGGCAGATCTTTGTAAGCGTCAGGACCTACAACCAGATCGACGATCTTTTCTTCTTCAAGGAATTTACTCTTTAATCTTTCTGCCATGCAGCCTAAAACGCCAACCTTCATTCCTGGATTCACACGTTTTACCGCATTATATTTTTGTAAACGCTTTCTAACCGTTTGCTCTGCCTTATCCCTAATTGAACAAGTATTTACAAGAACCAGATCTGCCTCTTCAAGAATTTGTGTAGTATTAAACCCTTCTTTGCTTAAAATAGAGGCTACAATTTCACTATCGCTAAAATTCATAGCACAACCGTAACTCTCAATGAATAGCTTTCGAGTATTGCCTTTTTTAGTAGGTAATTCAAGAGTTTTCCCTTGTTTTTTTTCGTCTATGATCTTTTCCATATTCAATTCTGAAATATCTTTCAGTCAATAAGTGTGCAAAGATACGATTTATTAAAATATGTGACAAAATGACATATTCAATATTTTTTAAGATATGTCTCAATTAATGGTTAAATTTGAATCTTAATCAGCTAAAAAATAAATTATGTTAATTTCAGAATTACAAGAGAGAATACAAAATGCAAAAACATTAGATTTTGGGACTATTCTAGGAGATTCTATAGAACTTTTTAAAAAGACCTGGTTACAAGGATTTCTGTTGCAACTTTTTAATTTAGTCATTGCTCTGCCATTTATAATTGTATTATACATTCCTTTAATTGGGGTCATGATAGCCAATGCAGAAAATGGCTATGATCATTCAGAGACCTGGAGCACTCTTTTTGCTGGTATGTCCATAATCTATATTCTTTTTGTAATTGCAGGTATTTTTGTGTTAGGAGCTGTTCAGGTAGCTTTGAATGCTGCTTTTTTTAGGATAATGAAGAAATTGGATCACAATGAGCACACGACCACTAATGATTTCTTTTATTTCTTAAAAGGAAAATACTTAAGTAAAGCCTTTGTTTTAATGATAGTAACAATTCTAATATCTATTCCTGCAATGATATTGTGTTATATACCTTTTATATATGTGATCGTTCCCTTTTCGTATTTTGCTTTTTTCTTTGCGTTTAACCCAGAGCTAAGTGTGGGAGACATTGTAAAAGTGAGTTTTGGATTGGGTAATAAAAAATGGTTGTTAACTTTTGGGTTGTTAATAGTAGCATCTCTGCTCTCTCAAATTGTGGGCTTATTATTATGCGGAGTTGGTGTATTTTTTACGGCTGCGTTTGTTTATCATCCTACGTATTTAATTTACAAAGAAGTAATAGGCTTTGAGGAAAGTAATACTGATGAGGAACCTCAAAAAATCGAAAATTTATAGGCAACCTTTTGGTAGGTTTTGTATCTATTATAAAAACTGATCAAATGAAATTAAAATCTTTTCTTTTTGTATTTGTATTTGCATTGGTGTCATGTAACAATGATGGTGTAGAATATGAAATAATTACGGTGGCTACTCCCGAAATTATGAGTAAAGCAGAGTTTCGAAGTTCGGTAGAAGTTCTTGGTCCTCAAAATATAGATGAGGCAGGTAAGATCTATGCGTATAACGACTATATATTTGTTAATGATCAGTTTAAGGGAGTACATATAATTGACAATACCAATCCGGAATCACCTCAAGCAATTGCTTACATAAAAATTCCTGGTAACGTAGATATTTCTATTAAGAACAACTATTTGTATGCCGATAGTTCTGTAGATTTAGTTGTTTTTGATATTTCAAACATCAACGGAATTGAACCTGTAGAGCGTCTTGAAGATGTTTTTTCGTTTTACGACTACCAATTGCCTGAAGGTATTCAAGAAGTTAATTGGAATGATTTTGATTTTAATTCTCAGGTTATAGTTGGCTGGAATGTGACTCAAGAACGAAGAGAAATTGTTAATATTAATGATGATGCATTATTCGATGGTGGAGGTGGTATTGCCACTGGAGGGGCAGAGACTGGAACAGGAGGATCTTTAGCGAGATTTCAAATTGTAGATGATTATTTGTATACTGTCGGAATTTATGAGATGGCCATCTTTAATATTTCTAATTTAGAACAACCCGTTTTGGCCAACACCCAATATTCAGGATGGAACATTGAAACAATGTTTCAGGCAGATGGTTATCTGTATTTAGGAGCAACAAATGGTATGTACATTTATAGTTTAGACAATCCTTCAAGTCCGGAATTCATTTCGGAGTTCACTCATTGGGAAGGTTGTGATCCTGTGGTAGTAGATGGAGATTATGCTTATTTGACTTTAAGAGGAGGTAATTTATGTGGTCAAGAAGAAAGTGTCTTGGAGGTTATTGATATTAGCAACAAATATAGTCCGGAATTAGTGGCATCATATGGTTTAGACAATCCTTATGGCCTGGGATTTAAAGATAATTTTCTTTTTGTATGTGATGGTACATCAGGATTAAAGGTATTTGATAAAACAGATCCTTTGGAAGTGACAATGCTAACTCAATATCCAGATATATTTACAAAGGATGTAATTCCTTTGGAAAATGTATTACTCATGATTGGGGATGAAATATTGTATCAGTATGAATACACGGAAAATGGAGTCAATCATATTAGCACATTTCAGCTTTAAATTAGTATAATTTTCTAGTTCAAAATCCTGCTTTTATGTAGGATTTTTTTATGTATAAAAATCTATCAAATGACATTTAAAGAAGATTTAAATTAGGTTCATATATTTTTTTTCCTATACATTTGTACCCTTAAAAAATAGATAATGGCGAAGAATTTAGTGATAGTTGAGTCACCTGCAAAAGCAAAGACAATTGAAAAATTCCTTGGTAAAGACTTTAAAGTTGAATCCAGTTTTGGTCATATTGCAGACTTACCTTCTAAAGAGTTAGGTGTAGATGTAGAAGACGGTTTTAAACCAAAATATGAAGTTTCCAAAGACAAAAAGTCTATTGTCAAAAAACTAAAGGAACTTGCTAAGAAAGCTGATTTGGTTTGGTTAGCTAGTGATGAGGACAGAGAAGGAGAGGCTATTGCCTGGCATCTGGCAGAAACATTAAACCTTGAAAAGGATAAAACAAAACGAATTGTATTTCATGAGATCACTAAGTCTGCTATTTCTGCAGCCATTGAAAACCCAAGAAGTATAGATTATGATTTAGTTGATGCACAACAGGCAAGACGTGTATTGGATAGAATCGTTGGTTACGAATTGTCGCCTGTCTTGTGGAGAAAAGTCAAAGGTGGTTTATCTGCAGGAAGAGTGCAATCAGTTTCAGTTAGATTAATTGTTGAAAGAGAACGTGAGATAAAAAACTTTAATGCTAAAGCTTCTTATAGAATAGATGCAGTTTTTGCTAACCATGATGGTCAGACATTTAAAGCTAAACTATCCAAAGCATTTGCAACCAAGGAGGACGCTTTAAACTTTTTACAGAAAAATTTAGGAGCATCTTTTAAGGTCTCAGATCTTGAGAAAAAACCAGCAAAAAAATCACCAGCAGCACCTTTTACAACATCAACTTTACAACAAGAAGCATCCAGAAAGTTGTATTTTTCTGTAAGTAAAACTATGACATTAGCACAACGGCTCTATGAAGCAGGATTAATTACTTACATGAGAACAGACAGTGTAAACCTGTCTAATGAAGCCAGGAATGCTGCACAGTCAGAAATCAATAGATCCTTCGGCTCTCAATATAGCAAACCTCGTAATTACAAAGGTAAATCTAAAAATGCTCAAGAAGCACACGAAGCAATTAGACCTACAGATTTTTCACGATCTTCAGTAAGTATTGATAGAGATCAGGCACGTTTATACGAATTAATATGGAAACGCACCATAGCGTCACAAATGAGTGAAGCCCAGTTAGAACGAACTAATGTTAAGATCAATACGAGAGCTCACAATGAAACATTTACAGCTAATGGAGAGGTAATTAAATTTGATGGTTTTTTAAAGGTGTATATTGAGAGTACCGACGATGAAGATACAGAGAAGGAAGCGATGTTACCTGCTTTAAAAGTGAACGAAACCCTTTTAAACAATTATATTTCAGCAACAGAACGATACACGCGTCCACCATACAGATATACTGAGGCATCATTAGTTAAAAAACTCGAAGAACTGGGAATTGGTAGACCATCAACTTACGCACCAACCATATCTACAATTCAAAACAGAAATTATGTTGAAAAAGGAACTGTAGAAGGAGTGGATAGAAAATATTCTCAGCTTACACTTAAAAATGAAGAAATAAAGGATAATGAACTGGTTGAAAAGGTAGGATCAGATAAAGGAAAATTGATTCCAACAGATATTGGTATAATTGTTACTGATTTTTTAGTGAATCATTTTGAGTCGATATTGGATTATAATTTTACTGCTAAAGTTGAAGCTGATTTCGATGATATTGCTGATGGAAAAGTGGACTGGTCTAAAATGCTGACGGATTTCTACAGCTCGTTTCATCCTCAGGTTGAGCATGTGCATGACAATGCGGAAAGAGAATCTGGAGAACGTGTTTTGGGGACAGACCCAAAAACAGGTAGGCAAGTTAGTGTTCGTTTAGGCAGATTTGGGCCAATGGTACAAATAGGCACATCTGATGAAGATGAAAAACCATTATTCGCCAGTTTAACACCGGACCAGCAATTAAATTCAATTACTTTTGAAGAAGCAATGGATCTATTCCATCTTCCTAAAACTTTAGGAGACTATCAAGGAGAAACCATTGACGTCAATAATGGAAGATTCGGACCATATGTTAAATTTGGAAAGAAATTTGTGTCATTGCCAAAAGGAGTTGATCCATTAAGTATTGAACTTGAAGATGCTATTGCTTTAATAAAAGAAAAGGAAAAGGCAGATGCACCAATCTATACTTACAAGGATTTGCCTGTTCAAAAGGGGAAAGGCCGATTTGGCCCCTTCATTAAATGGAACAATATGTTCATTAATGTAAATAAGAAGTATGACTGGGATAATTTATCTGATAACGATATCGTAGAATTAATTGAAGATAAGCTACAAAAAGAAAAAGATAAATTAATTCACAATTGGGAAGAAGAAGGAATTCGTGTTGAAAAAGCACGTTGGGGCAGACATAATATAATAAAAGGGAAAACCAAAATTGAATTGGCTAAGACCGTGGATGTCTCAAAATTAACCTTGGAAAAAACAAAGGCTTTATTAGAAAAGAATGCACCTAAAAAAAGACAATCCAAACGTAAAACTACTGCAAAAAAGTCCTAGGATATGAATTTTAATTTTCTAACTCCGGTTCCAGATACAGTTTTAGCTCACAACGAACTTTTATCTCAGCAAACTATTGGAAAGAAACTTAGAATACATTCAAAAGCAAAAGGAATTCCAGATCTGGATGGTGTGCAAATTGCCTTAATAGGTGTTTTAGAAAACAGGAATGATCTCAATTATATAGGAGAAGAATTCTCTCTAAACGAAATAAGAAAATCATTTTATTCTCTTTTTCCTGGAAACTGGAATATATCTATAGCAGATTTAGGTGATATTAATAAAGGAGAAACAGTTGAAGACACCTACTTCGCGCTAAAAACAGCTGTCTCCATTTTGATATCAAAAAATATTATTCCGGTAATTTTAGGAGGCAGTCAAGATTTAACCTATGCTAACTACAGAGCATATGATACGTTTGCTCCTATGGTAAACGTTGTAAACGTAGATAGTAAATTTGATTTGGGAGATTCCAGCAAACCGATCAAAAATTCTAGTTTCGTAGGAAAAATAATAGTAGAAAAACCATATAATCTATTCAATTATTCTACTATCGGTTATCAGACGTATTTCAATTCTCAGGAAGAAATAGATCTGATGGAAAAATTATTCTTTGAAGCCTACAGATTGGGTAATGTTACATCCAACATCAATCTTGTAGAACCGGTAATGCGAGATGCAAATATTGTGTCTCTTGATCTTTCATGCATAAAATCTTCTGAGGTTAGTATAAAACAACAATTCTCACCCAATGGTTTTGAAGGAAAAGAAGTATGTGCTATATCACGTTATGCTGGAATTAGTAATAAAGTAACTTCTTTTGGTATTTATGAATATAAACCATCTAAAGATGACGATGCAACGTCAATGTTAATCGCTCAAATAATTTGGTACTTTATTGAAGGGTTTACATGTCGTATAAATGATGAAGATTTTACACATGAAATTGATTTTCAAAGATTCACCGTTTTGGTCGATGATCAGGAGCTTATCTTCTATAAAAGCAAGAAGACCGGAAGATGGTGGATAGAAATACCTTTTTTACTAAATGTCGATAATAAATTAAAAAAGCACACGTTATTACCTTGCATGCATCAGGATTATAAAGATGCCTGTGAAAACAAGATTCCTGAAAGGTGGTATAAAGCAAACAGAAAAAACAGTTTTTAGGTAGCTTTTTATCGATAAAGTGACATAGGAATCTTAAAAACATCGACGAAATACATGTTTTTTAGACGAAATGCGAATTTTTCATTCAAAAAGTTGTTTTTTTAAAAATATATGGATATGTTTGATCTCTTAATGATATTAAGTACACATTTAACCTCGAGTTTATTATGAATATGAAGAAATTTCTATTAATAACCGCAGTATTCGCATTACTGTCCAGTTGTGGCTCTAAAGATAGAGGAGAACTGGTTGGTGTCAAAGGACAAAAATGGCACCCAGAAAAACCATATGGAATGTCCCTTATTCCAGGTGGAGCCTTCATTATGGGTAAATCAGATGATGATTTAGCAGCTATACAAGATGCTCCTACAAAAACAGTTACAGTTCGTTCGTTTTATATGGACGAAACAGAAATCACAAATAGTGAATACAGACAGTTTGTGTATTGGGTTCGGGATTCAATTCTAAGAACTAAATTGGCCATTCTGGCTGACGAGGTTGGTGAAGTTCCTGGCAATGGTGGTATTGGAGAATTTGCATTTAAGGATGCAAACGAAGAAGATATGACAGTCTACGAAAAGTACATGTTTGATAACTATAGCGGGTTAGGTGAAACCGGTTATGAAGGTAGAAAACTGAACAAAGATGTTGACTTGATATTTGATACTGAAGATTATCCAGATGAGTATTATGCAGAGGTTATGGATTCAATGTATCTTCCACTAGAAGAATCCTACAATGGTCAACGTACCTGGGATGTGAAGAAATTCAAGTTCGAGTATACATTCATGGATGTTGAAAAGGCAGCTAAAAATAGAAAATTAACGCGAAAAGACGTATTGGAGAAGGAACAGGTTGAAGTGTATCCGGATACAACAACGTGGATCAGAGATTTTGCATATTCATACAATGAACCAATGCACAATGATTATTTCTGGCACGATGCTTATAGTGAATATCCAGTAGTAGGTGTATCATGGAAACAGGCAAAAGCATTTTGCCAATGGCGTACTTTAAACAAAAACTCTTATCAAAAAGAAAGGAAGAAAGCTTTCGTTAATGCATTTAGATTGCCATCTGAAGCAGAATGGGAGTATGCTGCACGTGGAGGATTACAAGGCGCAACATTCCCATGGGGAGGACCTTATGCTAAAAATGACAGAGGATGTTTTTTAGCAAATTTCAAGCCACTTCGCGGAGATTATGCGGCAGATCAGGCTCTATATACTGTAGAGGCGGAGTCTTTTGAACCAAATGATTATAATTTATATAATATGGCAGGAAATGTATCAGAATGGGTGCATTCATCCTATGACCCTGGATCGTATGAGTATTCCTCAACGATCAATCCTAGCGTAAATGATAAGAACAATAAACGTAAAGTAGTGCGTGGAGGATCATGGAAAGATGTGGCTTACTTCCTCCAGGTAAGTTCAAGAGATTATGAATATCAGGATTCTGCGAGAAGTTATATAGGCTTCAGAACAGTTCAGGATTACATGGGGACAGATGTTACTAAAAATGCATCGACAAACTAAAATTTGAAACAAATTAAAATTTATATTAACCTACTTAGTAATTTTATTCGCTAAACTAAAACAACAGAAATTATGGCACAAAAAGGAAGTATGACTCTGACTAACATGATCTACGGATTAGGAGCAGCTATCGTAATAATAGGAGCTTTATTTAAAATTCAACACTGGCCTTACGGATCATTGATCTTAACAATAGGTATGATTGTTGAAGCGCTGGTATTTACTTATTCAGCATTCGAAAGGCAAGCTGGAGACCTGGACTGGTCACTTGTTTATCCTGAATTAGCAGGAGGACAAAGAAGAAAAGGTAAAAAAGAAAGTCCTGAGGATGCAGAAAGTATATTGTCTAAGAAACTAGATGACTTATTAAAAGAAGCTCAAATTGATAGTGAACTTATGTCCAGTCTTGGTCAAAGTATAAAGAGCTTTGAAGAAACTGCTAAAAATATGAGCCCTACACTAGATTCTATCAATGCAACTAAAAAGTATGGTGAGGAAATATCTCTTGCAGCTGCACAAATGGAATCTTTGAACAGTCTTTATAAAGTTCAATTAGAGAGTGTAAATCGACAAGCTTCAGTCAATGAAGAATCGATTGAAAACGCTGCTCATTTAAAAGAACAAATGCAATCATTAGCATCTAAATTGTCATCATTGAATGGTGTATATGGAGGAATGCTGTCTGCGATGAATAAAAACTAATGTTAGTTTTTATAACATAATATAATTTAACCCTAAAACCTAAGCAAATGGCAGGAGGAAAATTATCTGCAAGGCAGAAAATGATTAACTTAATGTACTTAGTATTTATTGCTATGATGGCAATGAATATGTCTAAGGAAGTGCTTTCGGCATTCGGATTAATGAATGAAAGATTAACCGAATCTAACGAAGCGGCTACACAGCGTAATACTGATTTTATGGTAGGTTTAGCTGAAAAAGCTGTTGATAAACCTGAAAAATTCAAACCGTTAAAATCTAAAGCAGATCAAATAAAAACATTAGCCGATAACTTTAACGCCTATATATCGAATTTGAAAACTCAAATGACAGCAAAGGTGGATGATGTTAAAGATTACGAAGCGATGGATAATTCATCATTTCTGGATGAATACTTCTTTGTTGGTGATAAAGAAACCAAAAAGGGACAGGAATTTTTAAATGAAATGGCCAAATTTAAAAATGGTGTTAGTGAGCTATTGAAGGATGATTACCCTGAAATTGCTAAAGATGTTTTTTCCAAGTTTTCTACAGATCCAAAAGTTAACTCTGATGGTAAAAAAATTCCTTGGTTAGAAGCAAATTTTAAACAATTCCCATTGGTTGCTTCATTAACTAAAATGACACAATTACAGTCTGATGTTAAAACAACAGAATCAGAATCTTTAAGTGCTATGTTGGCAGGTGCTCTTTCAAAGGAGATTTCCATGACTAATTATACAACCTTAATGGAGACTTCGAAGGCAGCTTATTTTAATGGCGAAACCTTTGATGGTGAGATTGTTTTAGGTCGTAAAGATGAATCAACAAAGCCAACACGAGTAGAATTAACCTTGGATGGTAGACCACTGCAATTAGAAAGAGATTTTATAATTGAAGAGGGAAAAGTAAAACTAAAAGTAAATGCTGGTAGAGCAGGAGAGCATAAGATTGAAGGTCAATTGATTTTTGCCGAAGATGGTGAAGAGTTGGAAGTGCCGGTTAAACAATCATTCGCAACTGTTCCAAAACCTAATTCTGCAACTATTTCCGCAGATAAGATGAATGTAGTCTATCGTGGTGTAACAAACCCAATGACCATATCATTCGCTGGTGTTTCAGATAATAAAGTAGTTGCAACAGGCCAAGGATTGTCAAGAGGCAGTGGTGTTGGTAAATACAACATGAACCCTGGTTCTGGTAGAGAAGTGACAATAAATGTAACAGGTACATTGCCCGATGGGCAAAGAGTAGCTGATAAAGCAACTTTCAGAATAAAAGATATTCCAAAACCAACAGGTACAGTTAGAGGTGAAGATGGAGCTATAAAGATGCAAAGAGGAAGTTTAGAGATCTCAACAATAGGTGCGAAGTTAGACGACTTTGATTTTGACCTTCCGTTACAGGTATCAGGCTTTAAATTTAAAGTTCCCGGACAACCTACAATGACCGTTGGAGGAAATAAATTGAATACAAGAGCAAAAAATGCTCTTAGAAAAGCCAAGAGAGGTTCCAGTGTTCAAGTGTTTGATATACAAGCAAAAATTAAAGGTAATAGCGCTTATAGACTTAAAAAAGTATCTCCTGTAATTATTGAACTTACTAACTAAGATTAATAACAGGACCATAATAAAAAAGAATAATAGATGAATTTTAGAAGTTTTTTGTTAACCGTTTTATGTGTTTTAGTAGCGACAGGTAGTTTTGCACAAGCAAATATCCTTAATGCGAAAAAACCTGAAGATATTGGGGTGAGAACTGAGGACCAGAAAAAACTGGATAATGACAAACCATTGGAGTATGGTTATGTTGATGACAGAGATATCATGTGGTCTAAAATGGTATGGGAAATAGTGGATCTTGATGAAAGAGCAAATTTCCCAATGTATTATCCTATAGACACAAATAATATTGGAAATAACAGACGTTCTTTGTATGACGTATTAATGACCAACATACAAAATGGCGAAATAGAAAACATTTATGATGATTCATATTTTACGTCCAAAAGAACTCTAATGGATATTCAGGATGCTCTAAGATTGATCGATACAACAGATCTTGGTTATGAGCAATTTAATGCTGAAGGAACTGTAGATCGTCAATATATTAGAAGACGAGATATTACCGCAGCAGATATTATGGAATATCATATTAAAGGTCTCTGGTATTTCGACAAACGTCAGGGAGAATTAAAGTACAGACTGCTTGGTATTGCTCCAGTGGCTCCGGACGTTAACTTTATAGATTCTGATGATCCGGATCCAGTTGAATTATTTTGGGTATGGTTTCCAGATGCAAGAGAGGTTTTGCATGAAGCCAAGGCATTCAATAACAAGAACAGCTCTATTCCATCATCGTTTGATCATATGTTGAATTCAAGACGTTTTAGCGGATTGATATACAGAGAAGAGAATGTGTATGGTGACAGGCAAATTAACGAATATATTGCCGAAAATTCCTTGATGCAACTCTTAGAATCAGATAGAATTAAGGAGAAAATAAGAAACTTCGAACAAGATATGTGGTCTTATTAGCCACCTAGCCATAATTAATATATAAAAGAGAGCTCTGGAATTTTATTTCAGGGCTCTTTTTGATTGTTATAGTGTGCTGTATGCTAATCAATCTTACTAACTTCGCAGTATGGAAGTTGATTATATTATTGTTGGATGTGGATTGGCAGGCATCGCTTTTTGTGAACAATTAAGAAAATGCAATAAGTCCTATCTCGTTTTTGATAATAATTCACAAATATCATCAACAGTGGCAGGCGGATTGTACAATCCGGTCATTCTAAAGAGATTTACTCCTGTTTGGAGAAGCCAGATACAAATGAAAACATCTATTCCAATATATCTGGAAATAGAAAAACGTTTAGGTGTTCAGTTGGACTATAAAATTCCTGTTTTTCGACTTTTTAATTCCATTGAAGAACAAAACAACTGGTTTGCCGCTTCAGATAAACCCAATCTGTCTCCCTGGATATCTACCACCATCATTAAAAATACGAATGCATATATAGATGCAGGATTTGGTTTTGGCGAAGTCCTGGAATCCGGACGAATCGATACATCCTTACTCATAAGGTCGTACAGAAAGGATCTTATTGAAAGTTCTATGTTAATTACAGAATCATTTGATCATAATGGATTAAAGACGGATAATGATCTGGTAACCTATAATTCAATTAATGCTAAACATATCGTATTTGCAGAAGGTTTTGGTATTAGGAATAATCCGTTTTTCAATCAGTTGCCCTTAAAAGGATCCAAAGGAGAATTGCTGATTATTCACGCTCCAAAATTAAAAATTGACTTTGTTTTAAAGTCCAGTGTATTCATAATTCCAATTGGAGAAGACAACTATATAATTGGTTCTACTTATAACAGGCAAGATAAAACCAATGTTCCAACTCCTCAGGCAAAAGAAGAGCTGTTAACCAAGCTTAATACCTTTTTAAAATGTGAGTATGAAGTAATTGATCAGTTTGCAGGCATACGCCCAACAGTTATCGACAGAAGACCATTGGTTGGATCTCACGAACAATTTCACAATATATTTGTGCTCAACGGATTGGGAACAAGAGGTGTTATGATAGCACCATACGTGGCAAAACAATTATATGATTTCATTGAAACCGGAATGCCTCTGGAAAAGGAAATAAATATTGAACGGTTTAATTAGACGGGCCTTTAGCCAGTGTTTTATCATATGTCATAAACAGATTGATCCAGATGTTTCTGGATAATCGCAATATAAAGGGTAGAAATATGATAAGCGTGCCTATAATAGCCAGGAATGATGTGAACTTGTCTGTTCCTATAAACATATAGCTTATCACAAAAGCGGCAACCGCAAAAGCAATACCGACACCATAGCTTACGTACATTGATCCGTAGAAAAACGAAGGTTCAATTTTGTATTTAGTTTTACAATTGCTGCACCGTTCGTTCATTTTTAAGGTGTCTGATAGCAAATATGGATTTTTATTTACATACATACTCTCCTCGTGACATTTTGGACAGGCTCCCGTAAATATGCTGTAAAGTTTGGATCCTTTTGTAAACATGTAAATTAATGTATTTTTGCGTTTTGGATAAAGACACAAAAATAACCTTTATAGTGCAAAATCCAGTAACATTTGATACATAGCTATGCTCAATATTCACAATTTATCCATATCGTTTCAAGGAGATTACCTGTTTGAAGACATCTCGTTTAGATTAGGTAAAGGTGATCGTGTTGGGCTTATTGGTAAGAATGGCGCGGGCAAATCTACACTACTTCGGATATTGAGCAATGAAATGGAGGCTGATTCCGGACAGATAGCTGCCGAAAAGAATTTAAAGATCGGATTTTTAAAACAGGATATTGACTTTGAATTCGGTAGAACCGTTCTTGAAGAATCCTACCAGGCTTTTACAGAGATCAAAACCCTTGAGTCGAAAATGGATGCTGTAAATGTTCAGTTGGCAGAGAGAGAAGATCATGAAAGTGAAGCATATCATAATCTCATGGTAGAATTGAATGAGTTGCAACATCAGTATGAAATAATTGGTGGTTATAATTATAAAGGTGATACCGAAAAGATTTTACAGGGCTTAGGTTTTACAAGAGATGAATTCGATAATTTGACTGATACCTTTTCCGGTGGATGGCGCATGCGAATTGAATTGGCTAAACTACTGCTTCAGAAAAATGATATTTTATTACTGGATGAGCCTACAAACCATTTGGATATAGAATCCATAATCTGGTTGGAAAGCTTTTTAAAATCCTATCCTGGTGCAGTCGTTATTGTATCGCACGATAAAATGTTCTTAGATAATGTCACCAACAGAACCATTGAGATCTCTTTAGGGCGAATCTATGACTATCCAAAGCCATATTCAAAATATATGATCCAAAGAAAGGAGATCAAGGAACAGCAACTCGCTGCACAAAAGAATCAGCAAAAGCATATTGAGCAAACTGAAAAACTGATCGATAAATTCAGAGCCAAGGCTTCTAAGGCCACAATGGCTCAATCGCTGATAAAAAAACTGGACAGAATTGACAGGATTGAAGTAGATGAGGATGATAACAGTGTCATGACCCTTAAGTTTCCAATTTCGGTCGTCCCGGGAAAGGTGATTGTTGAAGCCGAACATGTCAGTAAAAGTTATGGTCATAAACTAGTATTACAGGATATCAACCTGTTGATAGAAAGGGATAGCAAGACTGCTTTTGTAGGTCAGAATGGGCAAGGAAAGACCACCTTGGCCAAAGTTATAGTGAAGGATGTAGATTTTAAGGGCTACTTAAAACTGGGACATAATGTACAGATCGGCTATTTTGCTCAGAACCAGATAGATTATCTTGATGGCAGTAAAACCGTTCTGGACACCATGTTAGATGCAGCTAACGAAAGCAACAGAAGTAAAGTAAGAGATATTTTAGGCGCTTTTTTATTTCGTGGTGATGAGGTTGATAAATACGTAAGGGTCTTATCCGGAGGGGAACGAAACCGACTGGCATTAGCAAAATTATTGTTGCAGCCTTTTAATGTGCTGGTTATGGATGAGCCTACAAATCATCTGGATATTAAATCAAAGAACGTACTAAAAGAAGCCTTAAAGAAATTTGAAGGAACATTGATCCTCGTGTCACACGACAGGGAATTTCTTCAGGGTTTGACCAACAGGGTTTATGAGTTCAAGGACCATAAGATCAAAGAATATCTGGGAGATATTGATTACTATCTGGAACAAAGAAATGTGGATAGTCTTCGTGAAGTAGAAAAAAGAACCGTAATTAAGGACGCACCCAAAAAGAGCAACAAGCAGTCTTACGAGGATCAAAAACGACTAAAGTCTCTCAATAATAAGTTAAGTAAGGTTGAATCTCAGATCAACCAGTTAGAAACAGAATTGAAGGGGATAGATGTGGAACTTGCTATTAATTATGATGCGGTCATAGCTAATCCTAACTTTTATGAAGACTATCAGGCTAAAAAGGACAAGCTAAGTCAACTTATGGAAAACTGGGAGCAAATTCATGAAGATTTAGATAGATTGATTTAGACTATGTTAGAGCATCATTTTCAATGTCCATATTGCTGGCAAGAGATATCGATGCTGCTGGATCCTTCTGTAGGAAATCAGACCTATATTGAAGATTGTGAGGTCTGTTGTAACCCAATACAGTTAATGGTTATGTTCCAGAATGAGGACTTAATTGATTTTGAAGTGGATAGCCTCGAGCAGTAAGATTTTTTGGCATAAATATTGTAAAAATTAAAAAGGGTCGTATATTTGCACACCTATATCCAAGGATATAGTTTAGTTCTTTAAATAACGGATCGAAACTAATTCGATTTTTAACATATATCGCGGGGTAGAGCAGTAGGTAGCTCGTTGGGCTCATAACCCAAAGGTCGCTGGTTCGAGTCCAGCCCCCGCTACAAAGAAAACCTCTTGAGAAATCAAGAGGTTTTTTGTTTTGGAGCAAGTGGTGTTTACACCATCTTGCTATACAAAATTAAAATACCACAATGCGGAGCATTGGATTTTTCTTAGTAAAGCCAACTCGCAAGGCCCAATTCCTTGCAAGCAAGGAATTGAATCCAGCCGTTATAAGAATAACCACTGAACCAATTCGATATTATTTTTGAAATTCGTGTTTTACCCAATCAACTTCCATAACCCACTCGCCTTGCATTGGGGAATCTGTAATTTTAGCATAGTTTAAAATAGCGAACATCGGCTCAGGATATTTGTCGCCTTCACCAATATTTCGATACACTTCCTTATCATCAACACGATATACTAGATCACTTTCTTCCCACTCTACAGAGTACTCGTGATATTCATCCAATGTTGATTCTATTCCTTTGCGTAAACTCCACCAGTCACCTTTATCACACTCCCCTAAGTTTTTGATCGCACCAGTTGTAAAATGATTATCATCTCCATCTCCATGATGTTCAAAAATATCAATTTCTCCAGATCCAGTGAGAGGCCAACAAATATTTTCGTCTGCTTCCTGCACTGGAGATTCGTTATTTTGGGCACCTAATAACCACCATGCAGGAAACATACTAGGTTCTCCATTTCCCCACAATTTTAATCTTGCCGTCCATTTGCCCTTAATGAATTCTTTTCGGTTTTTAGATGCAATACGACCAGCTACATATTCAGTATCCGCCTGTTGTTTACCATGCTTATCCAAATTATCACAGCTTCGCTTTTCGCCAATATTTATGACCTTTATTTTTAATGTCCCATCACTAACTTCTCGTGTTCCAAACTCATTATCGGGCACATAACACTGTTTTTCATTATTTACCCATATGCGTTGATCCTGCCAATTATCTTTATTAAAGGCGTCGAAGTCATCAAAAAAATCAACTTCCCACCCATCGCTTGACGGTGCTACTGCTGTGCTTTTTTTATTTTTTTCTCCACAACTAATGAGAAGCACTGAAAATGCCATCGCTGCAGCAAATACTACTTGTTTCATTTTTTTATATGATTTATGTAATTAAAAACTCTTTACTTTAATTATCTAGTTTACTCTAAACTGAAAAACTTGCGAATCTGAAGTGTTACCAATTATGTCTGTTGTAATTACTTTCCAATAATAGACAAGACCAGATGAGACAGTCACATTTATATTATTATTACTTGTAATTCCTATTTCAGTAACTGGAGGATTAACAGTATCTGCTAATACCGTATATGATGCAATATCATTATCTATATCAGAAGCCTGCCATACCAGTGATATATTTCCTTCGTCAACACTGGACCCTGGTTGAGGACTAACTGCTTCAGCCGGAAATGGTGGAAAACTTTCTTCTGGCAGACCCGCGTTATAAAACCTCCAAACTGCACTTTCTGTTGTTAAATTATTAGTTCCTGATTTAGATACTACAGACCAGGAATACGGTTTACCTCTTAGAATACGTATGAAGAATTCAGTTGAATTAGTACTAATATTTCTGGATGTTCCTGTATTTAAATTTGTAATCTGTAAGACGTAAGAACTTGCATTCTCTGCTTCTTCCCATTGAAACAAAACATCTGTTTCTGTATCTGATATAACGATCCCTTCATTACATTCTGTATTGTTCTGTGGAAAGATAAGTGCTGCTGCAGATGGAGGAATTAACTCAACCATAGCTGTTTCTTCCTCTTCTTTGCTACAAGACAGAATTATACCAACTGCTATAATTATTGAGATTATTTTTTTAAACCTTTTCATCGCTTTATAAGTTTATAATTATATATTTTTTCTGATGTAGATACCTTCAAAACGAAAAATCCATTTGAAATATCAGACATATCAATTTCCAATCTATTAGTATCTGCTGGATATGATTTAGAATAAATTAGCTTTCCTGCTAGATCATATATCTCAACAGGAGTAGTATTTTCTGTTTTTTGGACCAAATTAACGTATAAAACCTCGTTAATTATTGGATTAGGATAAACAACAGGTTCATTCCCCAGAATAATCGTCTCTCTGTAAATTCCCTGACAATCTTTGTTGGATTTAACACTTATATCGTTAATTCCGCTTGACAAGGAGAGTTGAATTTCATTCTCACTGGTAATAATCGTTTCATTGTTTAAGGTAATATAGTAGATCTCACCTCCTTCTAATGAGACATTTACTATTGAAGGATTAGCCATTCTACCTGTGGTAACTACAAGTGCATCAGGTTCTGTTATCACCACGGTAAAACATTGCTCGTAGTTCGGCTGTCCACTTATTGTAATACATATATTATAAGTACCAGCTGATAAATTTTCGAAATTCATTTCTGAACTAAAAGTTTCTGTTGCCGAAAAATCTTCTCCTGTAAGGTTTACTGTGTAGTTGTAATTTTCTAATGCTGATAGTGAAATACTACCGTTATTTGAAGATCGACATGTTTCACTAAATACAGCTATTTCATAATTCTCTGGTGATAAGTTGAAAACCGCACAACCTGTTAAATCAACCACTGCTCCTTCTGGCGTATTTGGACAAAGATCATCGTCATCTAAAACACCATCTCCATCACTATCAGGATAATCGAACTCCATCCAATTAAAATTAAAGCCACCTGCTAGAACCTTCATTCTTAAGGTGTGAA
>JABDOZ010000143.1 GCA_013043005.1 Flavobacteriaceae bacterium
TTAAACTGACTTCCTCTGTCGGAGTGGATAATCAAACTATTATTAAAACTCACACTATGTTTTGGTAGCTGATTTTCTACTGCATGTTCTAGTCCGGATAAAATATCATTTGTTCTCATTCGTATAGAAATGGAGTGTCCTACAATCATATGTGAAGCTTCATCACAGATGCAACACAGATAACAAAAACGACTTGAATTGGCTAATTCTAAATAGGTAATATCTGTACTCCACAATTGATTTATTCTGTTAATTAATAAGTCTTTCCTTAAGTCTGGATAGATACTTTCTCCATTACCGTTTGTCTGTTTTGGCCTGTATTTACGGGTCCTTCGGATTAATAATCGATGTTCTCGCAATAAATTATACAAAGCATCCCTACCTACAGTTAGTCCAAGATCTGATTGATTGATCATATGTTGTAACTTGATAACTCCGATTTTAGGCTGATACTTTCTTTCGTGTCTTACAAATGCCAAAACCTTGTCGTTTTGGAATTCTTTTTTCACTCGATACTTGCCTGCTTTGTAATAGGCATGAGGTGTTTTTCCAAACAGTCTGCATAAACTTTTGATGGATTGTTCATTATGCATTTCCTTTATTTTTTTGACTGTTTGGAACCAGACTTTTTTTCAATAGAAATATTAAACTTCTTTTGTGCTATTTCTATCATCGTCTTAAATGCTTGACTGCGCATCTTTTCTTTTTCTAGTGATGCTTCTAATTGTTCGATCTGCTTTAGAAGTGCTTCTTTGGAATCGTCTTGATGAGACTTTCTCTTATTCAATGTTTTTTGTGTTTGACTGTGTAAACTAATAGAATTATTTCCATTAGTAAACCGATCAATCCATCTTGTTATAGTTCGGGTAGATACTCCATATTGTCTTGATAATTCTACAATTGAATAATCTTGCTCGATCAGCTTTTTGATTATTAAGGCTTTAAACGAATCTGAATACCTAGGTTTTGATCTTCCTAATTTTGTCATTTTTTTACATTTTTAATGACAACCTATTTCAGGAGTAGACCATGTTCCAATGATCTAATGTAACATACTAGAAATGATTCATCACTCTTTCTAAAATGGAAACTTTTTCAAATCTTAGTTCCTCTAGAACTTCAGGATCTTCTTCCATACGACCTTATCAGGATCATCAAAACTCAGCTTCACGAAATAGCTTGCAGAAGGTAAAAACTGTACATCTATATTTCTGAGATTCGAAGACTGATGGAATAAAACCAACTGACCTTCCTGGTTGTAGATAGCAACATTTTTAACAATATGGGGACTCTCAATAGTAAGCCTATCGACAGTAGGGTTAGGGTACAACACAATGTCAGGATCAAAATCTTCTTCAACAACAGTAGATGTAAATTCCGGAAATGCTATACGGTTTTCATTGTCATTAAAACGATAGTTGGCTCCTGGGATCACGATTTCAAAACCGGATATAGATCCAAAGTATTTAGTATAGCCGCTTTGAACGGACAAAGATTCGTTTGGCGCTATGACATCTGATGAAGTATATGAAAATGAACTGTTACCAAACGGAGAAGCATTAGGAATATGACTGAAAATATTAAAGTATTTAACAATATTGTCCGACTCATTTTGCAGAGTTATATCTATATCATAGAAGAAACGTATTTCATAGATCGTGTCTCCATGTATATCTGTAAAAGAATGAAAGGTATCTCTGCGGGATTGATGCAGCTTAAATTCTTGTATGGATAATGAAGACTTTTTATAGTTTACAATTGAATCAAGAGGAACAGATCTGAAAAACAAGTTTGATGAAATATTATTGTCCCTGTAAAACCCGCACACAAGAATTTCATTTTCATTCATTAATTTGAAGGATCTGTACCATTCATCGGGCATTAACTCATTGATGAGAACAGTTTCATTACCAACCAGATCGTGTTGGATGTATGTCAATGTATCTTCCAATGGAATTATTGTATTAATAGTTGTGTCCTGCACATGAACCTGGTCTAATGAAAATATTTCAGGATCGATAAGGATTTCATGGAGTAGTTCGTCAAATCGTAAATCATAGATCATCAACAATCCCTCAAAAAGAAGAATATTTTGTGTTCCGTTTTTTCTGATATCGAGAATATCTTCCTGGAATGATTTGACTGGTATCAAATTGTTCCCATTGAAATAATAAAGTTCATTATCCCTAAATAAATAAATATCTGAATTTGCATTTTTAAAAAGCCTGGATCCATACGCTATCTCGAAATCATATTCCTCGGTCACTTCACCATCGGTTATTCTCAATAATTTATCCCAGTTTACTGCATAATATTGATCTGTCGAATCCCTGGCAACATCAAAACAGACATTATTGAAGTCAACATTATTTTGCTCATAAGTCAATACCGAATCTATTTGGATTTCACCAGAATTATAATCGATGACATAAAATCCGGGCATCCATATATCGTAATCAAATAGTTCATATAAGTAAATGGTATATGAAGAATCTGAATGGGTGATTTTTTTCGATCTGGCACTGAAAAAAGATGAGAAAACGCTGTTGACTTGATTGGAGCTATTAACAAGGGATACAGAGGTCATTGGCCAGCTGGAATTACTGCTTACATATAAAATTTCATCCTCGAACTGGACAAACACTCCTGGATAGGTATTTTTTACCCTATGATCCAGAAATTCAAAATTCGATGGCATTTGTGCAAAAGAAGAACAGGAAAAAATCAAAAAAAGCAAATACAAATGATGTTTCATCCTGCAAGAAGTTTCTTAAATATAATAAGACAGAAAAACATACAATGACATTTGATGTATTGGGTTTGACATTTTTAGCTTATTTGATCAAAGGTTTAATGAAATAGTAAATGCGTGTAAATTAATTAGCATACCAGTTGATTGAATATATAATGGTTAATAATGATGAGCTTTTTAGATTTTAATCGATAAACATGGATTATTTAGAACTACGATCACTGATCATAAGATTTCTCTAAACTCTTCCCATTCGCCGGAGCCTTAGCTAAGGAGGATAAACTCCTAAACCAAGAATGAGCTATTAAGCTAAAATCGTTATACATTTGTAAAAAATTAAAAAGACATGTCTTCACTTTTTTTGATAGGAATGCCGGGCGGCCCAGAATTGATTCTGATAGCATTTATTGTATTATTGCTGTTTGGTGGTAAGAAATTACCTGAACTGATGAAAGGTTTAGGAAAAGGAATCAGGGAGTTTAACAGTGCAAAAGCAAACATAGAATCTGAAGTAAAGGAAAGTATGAAGGAAATAGAGGACCAACCCAAGTCCAACCGCTAGTCTTGACTGTATTCTTTTACGGCGGCAGCTAAAGCA
>JABDOZ010000119.1 GCA_013043005.1 Flavobacteriaceae bacterium
TTTTGCACCAGTTTTCTTCGCCCATTTTACCAAATCTTCTTGGTCGTAGAACTTATCTACTGACGATTTATAGGTTCCATCTTCATTGCATCGCACATAAACCATTCCCAGCGCACCAACTTGCGGACGCTTAACCCAATCAACTAGTTTGTCTATTTCTTTTCTTGAATAAGAGTTACCTCCTGGAACGGCAATTCCAACTACCAATTCAGCATTATTGAAAACATTAAAATCTTTGTGTTGAGACACGTCGTTCAACTCGCCAAATTCCATCCCAAATCTGATGTCTGGTTTATCATTACCATAGCGTTTCATGGCTTCATCAAAAGTCATTCTTGGGAATTTATCTACTTCAACACCATTTATTTCTTTTAATAAATGTCTGGTTAACCCTTCAAATGCATTTAGAATATCATCTTGTTCAACAAAAGCCATTTCACAATCTATTTGTGTAAATTCTGGCTGTCTGTCTGCTCGCAGATCTTCATCCCTGAAACATTTCACTAATTGGAAGTATTTATCCATTCCGCCAACCATCAACAATTGCTTAAAGGTTTGAGGAGACTGCGGAAGCGCATAGAACTGACCTTCATTCATTCTGGATGGCACCACAAAATCTCTTGCTCCTTCTGGAGTAGATTTAATTAAATAAGGTGTTTCAACTTCTATGAATCCTTCATCAGATAAATATTTTCTTGTTTCTTGTGCTACTTTATGTCTGAAAATCAAACTGTCTTTTACTGGACTACGGCGAATATCTAAATAACGATATTTCATTCGTAATTCTTCTCCACCATCTGTATCGTCTTCAATAGTAAATGGAGGTAATTTAGCTTCATTAAGAGTAGTTAATTCTGAAACAAGAATCTCTATATCTCCTGTAGGGATATTTGGATTTTTTGACGTACGTTCTATAACAGATCCTTTTACTTGAATGACGAACTCTCGTCCTAATTTTTCAGCTTGATCCATCATTTCTTTAGGTGTGCGCTCCTCATCAAAAATTAGTTGGGTAATTCCGTATCTGTCACGTAAATCAACCCAAACCATAAAACCTTTATTACGAACCTTTTGAACCCAACCAGCTAATGTTATTTCATTATTGATATTTGCAGCTCTTAATTCACCGCAATTATGACTTCTGTACATAGTTTAAATTTTCAAGTGCAAATTTAAGATTTATATTTTGACCTTAATTAATAAAATCAAAAAACCACATCACTTATAAAAATCACAAATATCAAGGCTAAAAATTGTCATTTCGATAATTAATAATTTAAATAATTGACAAAAACACAAGAAAATTGCCAAAAAATTAGTTTTTTTGCTAAAATCATTAAATTAATTAATCATGAAAAAAAATTACTTTATTCTTTTGTTACTTTTTTTTGGAGTATCAAATTTTGTTTTGGCCCAAGAAGTTTCGGGTACTGTTTTAGATGACTCTTCTCAACCCTTGCTGGGAGTTTCGGTTGTTATTAAGGGTACTTCAACTGGCACGACTACTGATTTTGATGGGAGATATTCAATCAACGCTAACGATGGAGATGTATTAGAATTTTCATATGTTGGATTTGATACACAACGAATAGTAGTGACTAGCAATTTAATTGATGTTACTATGAAATCTGGAGTTGCATTAGGGGAAATTGTTATTATTGGTTCAAGAAACCCTAATAGAACTGCTCTAGAAAGTGCGGTACCAGTTGATGTGATTGATGTTCAAGAATTAACATCCGCAGCCCCTCAAGTTAATTTAAATCAACTTTTAAATTTTGTCGCACCTTCTTTTACTTCTAATACACAAACAATATCTGATGGAACAGATCATATAGATCCAGCTTCATTAAGAGGTTTAGGTCCTGACCAGGTATTAGTGTTGATAAATGGAAAGAGAAGACATAATTCATCTTTGGTGAATGTAAATGGTACGTTTGGTAGAGGTAGTGTAGGAACAGATTTAAATTCAATACCGGCAGCTTCTATAAAACGATTAGAGGTTTTACGTGATGGGGCAGCGGCTCAATATGGATCTGATGCCATTGCGGGTGTAATTAATATTGTTTTAAATGACAATGTTGATGAATTAAGTTTTAATGTAACTACAGGAGCCAATTTTAGTGAAAACGCTAATAACCAAACTGGAGGCGTTGACGGGGAAACTGTTAACGTGAGTGCCAATTACGGTTTAGGATTAGGAGATAAAGGTGGGTACATCAACTTTACGGGAGATTTTGATTTTAGAGAAGATTATGGTAGAATGAAAGAATGGGAAGGTAATGTTTTCAATCTGTATAACACTGTTGAAAGATTCGCAGTTGATGACGGATACAATATTGCTAATTTATTAGATGATGATGTAGACGATGTCATTAATTATGGAAATCAAGCTGGATTGGGATTAAGTCCTACTGCCACTAAAGCTGATTTACAAGGTATTTTGAATGCTGATAATACAGATGCTGAATTGTCTGCAAGAGGTCTTGAAAGAAGTGATTTCAATATGCGAGTAGGTCAATCTGCATTGCGGGGGGGACGCTTCTTTGCAAATTTCTCTCTTCCTCTGGATGACAATGGTACTGAATTATATTCTTTCGCCGGGTTGAGTTCAAGAACAGGTAATTCTGCAGGTTTTTATAGGCTACCTAATCAAAGTAGGACTTATACTCCAGCTTATAATAATGGATTTTTACCAGAAATCAATTCTAAAATTACAGACAGATCAATTTCAATGGGTATAAGAGGTATGATCTCTGATTGGAATGTAGATTTTAGTAATACTTATGGCAAGAACGCATTTTTATATACTATAGGAAACACATTTAATGCATCACTTCAAAATGCATCACCAACCACTTTTGACGCTGGAGGATTTAACTTTATGCAAAACACGGTTAATTTGGATATATCCAAATTTCATGAGGATGTATTATCTGGATTAAATATTGCATTTGGAGCAGAATACAGATTAGAGAATTATGAAATTGTGGCTGGAGAGGAAGCCTCTTATGCCCAATATACAGATATTGGAGAAGTAATTACTCTATCTACACAAGATCCTGCTAGAGACTTTTTCGGATCAGCAAGACCAGGTGGATCACAGGTGTTTCCAGGGTTTAGTCCTAACAACGAATTGTCTAGAGGAAGAAGTAGTGTAGCTGGTTATTTTGATGTTGAAGCAGACTTTTCAGAAACATTCCTTGCTAGTTTTGCAACTCGTTTTGAAGATTATTCTGATTTTGGTACCACTATTAATTTTAAACTGGCTACATTGATCAAGGCCTCCGAAGATTTTAATATAAGAGCAGCATTAAATACTGGTTTTAGAGCACCATCTTTACATCAGCTTAACTTTAATTCGACATCTACTATTTTTGATCAGGATGGGAATCCTCAAGAAGTAGGCACTTTTGCCAATGACAGTAGACCTGCTAAGTTACTTGGTATTCCACAACTTAAGGAAGAAACTTCAAGAAGTGTTAGTGTAGGGTTTACAGGCAACTTTCCAGATGCGAATGTAACTGTATCTGTAGATGGTTATTGGGTAGGTATTGATGACAGAGTTGTGTATACTGGACAATTTAGTGGGCCAGGAACAGGAACTGAACTGGATAACTTATTAGCACTGGCAAATGCATCAAGAGCATCCTTTTTTGCCAATGCTATTGATACCGAATCAATGGGACTCGATGCTGTAGTAACCTGGGATCTTGTTGTAGCTAATAAAGCGAAGTTAAGAAATACGTTGTCTGCCACCTTATCTACCACAAATAAAGTAGGAGATATCAAAGCTTCTGAAGTTCTTGAGAATGCTGGATTGGTCGACACGTATTTCCCTGAAGACAGCAGAGTTTATCTTGAAGAGGCAGTACCGAGAACTAAAATGAATTTAACGCATGCATTATCTATGGATAAATTAAATGTGTTTTTGAGAAATGTATATTTTGGTGAGGTAACTGAGGCGACTACTAATGTTGCAAGGCAGCAAGTTTTCGGATCTAAAATAGTAACCGATCTATCTGTAGGGTATCAATTATCTGATAGTTCTACCATAACAATTGGTGCTAATAACTTGTTTGATGTATTCCCGGATAGAGCTGCACAAACCTTGGCAGATGGAGGAAATAACAGAAGTAGTGGACGCTTTGATTGGTCTCGTAGAGCTCAGCAATTTGGAATAGGAGGTCGTTTCTTATTTGCTAGATTAAGCTTTAATTTAAAATAAAAACAAAAAATAAAAGTAAAAGCCTCAACAATTGTTGAGGCTTTTTTAGTTTTTAAATTTTTATATAGCTTCCTGTAGTTTTAATTTTTCTTTAGGTTTTAAGAATTTTCGTTTAATATTAGATATTATACTTATCAATACAGGCACAATGACAAGGGTTAAGAATGTGGCAAATGCCAATCCGAAAATTACTGCCCAGGACATTGGTCCCCAAAAAGCAACATTTTCTCCACCAATATAAAATTGAGGATCAAACTCGGTAAAAAGGGTCATAAAGTTTACATTGATGCCTATAGCTAAAGGCAGCAGCCCCAGAATGGTAGTTATTGCTGTTAATAATACAGGTCTTAAACGTGTTTTACCACCCTCAATGATACTTTCGTATATCAATTCTTCGGTATAAACATTTTCAGCTAATCCTTGCTCCAGCCGCTTTCGCTTCATGATTAGATAGGTATAATCAATTAGTACAATGGCATTATTAACAACAATACCAGCTAGTGAAATAATACCAATCATGGTCATCATGACAACAAATTCCATTCTAAAAACAATTAATCCTAAAAGCACACCTATTAAACTCAATAACACAGCTAGTGAAATAATAATTGGTGTTGAAGTGGAATTGAATTGTCCAACCAGAATTAAAAAGATAAGAACTAAGGCAATTAAAAGTGCTTTGCTTAAAAATGCCATTTCTTCGGCTTGTTGTTCTTGTTCTCCAGTAAATGAAACATCTATTCCAGAAGGTGTCTTGAAATCTTTTAAAGCGTCCTGAATTTGAATATTAATCTCTGTAGCATTATAGTTTTCAATAACATTTGAAAACAGTGTAATCACTCTGTCCAAATCTTTCCTCTTTACAGCACTAAAAGTTGAAGATGTTTCGGTATGTGCTACTGCAGATACAGGCACCTGAACTATTTTTCCAGAAGATTGATCCCTAAAGGTAATTTTTTGGTTAATCAATGCATCTTTATTATAACGATACTTATCCATTAACCTCATGTTTATTGGGTAATCATCTTCACCATCTTTAAAAGTTGAAATTTCTTTACCAAATAGAGAGGTCCTTAAAGCATCACCAATTTGTCCAGTTGATACGTTTAATCGTCTGGCTTTTTGTCTGTCAATAACAACAGGTAGTTCTGGTTTACCTTGTTCCACATCTAATTTAAGGTCTTCAATTCCTAAAATATTGGCCTCATTGATAAACACTTTCATGTTTTCTGCTGTTTGTATCAATTCTTCATAATCATCACCAGCTATTTCAATATTTATTGGTGCACCAGCAGGAGGACCATCAGATGGTCTGTCTACCGTAATATTAACACCAGGAAAGCCTTGTAGGAGTTCTCGAATTTCTATTAAGACATCATTTGTATCAATACCATCACGTTCAATAAATTTTACAAAATCTACTGTTATCCGAGCTTTGTTAGGCGTGGTTCCACCTTGTTGTCCTTGGTTAGGATCACTGGTTCCTTCACCAACTTGTCCGATTACTGAGGTGATTAAAAAGTTAGAACCATCTCTCTCAAATTTCGTTAAATGCTCCTGGATTTTGTTTTCAATATCATAGGATAGTTTATTGGTAACTTCTATATCTGTACCTATTGGATATTCTAAATAAACATAAACTTGCTTTGGAGGTGTTTCCGGGAAAAACAGCGTATTAGGAGGAAATAATCCAAATAAAATAAATGACAGGATTAAAAGTCCAAACGTGCCTAAAAAGAACAATCTGGGACGTTTGCCATATAGTGCAAATTTTAAATTCCTCTCATAGAGATTTTCCATCCGGGGTAATAGCTTATTTTGAAACCAGAGCGTAGCTGGAGCTAGCCATTTTGTGTTTATTACTCTTAGCAATCCCGCAACAATGAGAAGCAAACCAATTGCATTGAATGCTTTAATGTTCAGGGAAATTCCACTCAAAATAAAAATTGTACCAACTATGAAAAGCGTAATGCAAAATTTTAGTATTCGTTTTAAGTCCACTTCATCTTCTTTGATCTTCATATAAACCGAAGTCAACATTGGATTGATGATCAAGGCAACAAACAATGATGAACCCAGAACTATAATTAGTGTAACAGGTAAAAATCGCATAAATTCTCCCATCATTCCTGGCCAGAAAGCCAATGGAAGAAAAGCCGCCAATGTGGTTGCCGTTGATGCAATAATTGGCATAGCCACTTCACCAACACCATATTTTGCAGCATCCTTTTTGGAATAACCTTTGTCTAAAAGTCGGTAAATATTTTCTACAACCACAATTCCATTGTCAACCAACATTCCTAATGCCAAAACCAATGAGAACAAGACCATCATATTAAGGGTAACGCCAAGAAAACTTAGTATAATAAAAGATATGAACATAGACATTGGTATAGCAATACCAACAAAGAGCGCATTGCGAACTCCTAAGAAAAACAACAGCACTAAAACCACTAAAATGACTCCCAAAATAATGCTGTTTTCCAAATCGGCAACCATGGTCTTGGTATCGTTGGTCATGTCGTTGGTTTTTGACACATTTAAGCTGGATGGTAAATAATTATCCTTTGCTTCAGCTATAATGGCATCTATTTGTGTTGAAGCGTTAATTAAATTTTCTCCTCCTCGTTTGGTAACATCTAACATGACGACAGGTTGTGAAAACTCACGTGCATAACTTTGTTTTTCCTGCTCTTTAAAATTTACTTCAGCTATATCTCGTAGATATACAATATTCGCATTCTCTTGCTTAACAATAATGTCTTCTATTTCTTTAGCGCTTCTAAATTCACCAATAACTCGAACATTTCTACGTAATCCATCTTCTAATAAATCACCACCAGAAACCGTCATGTTTTCGTTTTGAATGGCAGAGGCAATATCGTTAAAACTTATTTCAGATGTTTGCATTTTGTACAAATCGATACTTATTTCCATCTCTTTGTCTTGTATGCCTCTTATGTCTACTTTGGATATTTCAGGAACTTTTTCAATGGCCTCTTCAAAATATTCACCGTAGTCCTTTAGTTGATCCATTGAGAAATCACCTGACAAATTAATGTTCATTATTGGCATTAATTCTGCGAAATTCAGTTCTTGAACTGTAGGGTCTGCAGGAAGATCTGTCGGAAAATCCTTATCAGACATTGCCGTATCAACTTTGTCCTTTACTTTTCTTAATGCCTCTGTAGGAGTAACACTAAAATCGAATTTTACCTGAATAGTAGAAAAACCTTCGATAGATGTTGATACGATTTCATCGACTCCGGAAATACCATTAATTTCTTTTTCTAATGGCCTTGTTATCAACTTTTCAATATCTAATGCTGAATTACCAGGATATGGAGTTGCAATAAAAACTTCCGGAACAACTATTTCTGGAAATGCTTCTCTTGGCATACTTCTGTATGAGAAAATGCCTGATAGAAATATCATCGCAATTAATACAAACACAGTCATTTTATTATTTATAGACCATGTTGAGAGCTTAAATTCTTTTAAAACCTTGTCCATATTTTGGGATGATTAGTTGGTTGTTACTATTTCGCCATTTTTAACCAATCGCGCTCCTTGGCTAATTAAGATGTCGTTTCCTGTTAGACCTTGAGCTATAAAGGCCTCATTTTTGTACTCTTTCTCAATTGTTATAAGCTTTTTAATCGCTTTTTTCTCGTTATTTTCAGTTTCAACAACATACACAAAATCTTGTCCGTTTTGGTCTTGTTGCACCAATGTTGAAGGAATGCATACTCCTTCTTTATTGAAATCAACAATCTTTAAATCAGCCAAAAGATTCGGTTTGATCTTCCTATCCTTATTTGGAATATCAAGTTTCACTTTAAAACTGCGATTGTCCGGATTTATATAATTACTTATTTGAGATATTTTTGAAGAGATTTCTACTTGAATTGAGGGGAAATTTAAAATAGCTTCAGATCCTATTTTGACTACAGGAAGATATCTTTCAGTTAGTTCTGCTTCTAAATAAACTTGATTTAAGTTCATCAACCTTGCCACTGCAGTTTGGGGTGATGTTAGTTCGCCTTTGTTTGGAAAAATCTCATCTACAATACCACTAAAAGGTGCTTTTATTTTCATTTTCCTTGCTTGAGTGTATAATGAATTTAAGCTATTTTCTAAGCTTTCTTTCTGTGTCTTAGCTTGTAGGTATTGCATTTCGGATCCTATTTTTTGATCCCACAATCGTTTTTGTCTTTCATAAGTAGTTTTAGCCAGATTTAACTGTGTGTTCAATTCACTGATACTATTTTGAATGGTAGAATCGTCTAATTGCATAATGGTTTGACCTGCAGAAACCCTACTTCCTTCTTTTACATATATTGCTTTAATAGTACCTCCTAATTCAGGTTTCAATTCAATGTTTTTATCTGCTTTAACTTCACCTTGTATTTCTACAAAATGTTTAAAGTTTTTTAACTCAACCGGAATAGTAGAAATTAATGTTAATTTTTTTTGAGGGTCTAATTTAGATAGTTGAGTTTCCACAACTTTTAATTGAGCACTCAAACTATCAATTTGATTTTTTAAGCTTGTTTTTTGTGTTTGCAATGTTTGTATATCTGATGAAACTTCTGCCTTTTCATTGCATGATGTAATTAGATATATTAGTAGGAGTGTAATTATAGATGTTCTCATTATTATATTAATTAATTGTTGATTGTGTTTAAAGTTGTTTCCAATTCAGCTTTTTTGCTTATTACGTCTAACATAGCCTGTAAAAACTCTTGTTGAGCTGAATATAACTGTGTCTGGGCTTGTCTTAATTCAAAACTTGAAGAAATGCCTTCAAAATATTTGGTTTGATTTTTCTTTTCTATTCTTTCAGCTAGATTTAAATTTTGCTTTTTGTTTTCGTAGTCTTCAATGGCAAATTGGTAATTACTTTTAGCCGTTGTTATTTGAAATTTTAATTGTTGTTCTACTTCTGTTAAGTCATCTTCTGCCTTTTCCAAATTTATTTTTGCACGTTGTGTAGCTGCACTTCTGCCTAATGAACTAAAAACAGGAATATTCATACTCACTCCTAGAAGAGAAGAACCAAACCATCTTTGACTACTCTTTGTAAAGTTGAATGAATTGTCATAACCTGAATATGCACCATTTAAAAAGGCATTTAGAGTAGGCAAGGCTCTGCTTTTTTCAAGTTTTAGCAGTAATTCTTTGGCTCGTTTATCGTTAAAGGCGACTTTATAGTCAATGTTGTTTTCGACAATTTCTACTGATTCCAATAAATCCAAAGAAATATGTTGGGCAGTTAGGGTTTCAAGATCATCTAATAACTCGATTTTTGAATTCACATCTAACCCAAGCGTTATATTTAACATTTGATAAGCCAATGTTTTTAACCTCGACGTGTTGTTCAAATTACTTTCAACACCAGATAATGTTATTTGCAATTGCTCTACACTTTCTTCTTCCGCTAATCCATTTTCATATATTTTAGTTGTTTCATCAAGGTTCTTTTGTAAAACATCTTTGTTCTTCTGTAATATTTTAACACTTTCTTCTGCTAATAATACATTTCCATAAGCATTGATTACCGCTTTTCTAACCTCTAAATCAGTCTTTTCTTTGGCATTTTTAGATATTTCTAAAAAGACTATTGCAGATTGTAGACCAACTAAATAAGAACCATCAAATAGCAATTGTTTTACCGTTGCAGTAGCAATCATGGTATGTTTAGTTCCGAACTCAATCTCTGCAAAATCTCCTGGATTTCCTCCAAAAAATTCAGCAGGAATCAAGGATACTTGTTGCTTCAGCCAATTGTTATAGTCGATAGATGCTTCAATTTGGGGCAATCCTGTTGCCGTAGTTTCCCATTTCTGTTTTTTGGCAGCTTCAATATCTCGAACAGCATTTTTAGCTTGTCTGTTATTTTCTAAAGCAAAATCAATTGCTTGTTGTAGGGTGAAGCTTTGCTGTTCCTGAGCGTTTGTTATGTAACCAAACAATAATCCTAAAATGATAATTATTGATTTTTTCATGGTTCCTGGTTGTTAATTTTTTGTAATTGATTTTCCAATTCCTTTAATCCTTTTGCCGTAGCTATTGAACGAGTATGATATTCTAAAGCATCTATTTCCAATTTGTTGATGGTGTTTTTATTATATGTAAAGAGGTTTTCATTGTGTACAGCCATAATTATTGCAAAGTAGAACCTGGTTATAATATTAACATCAATGTCCTGTCGATAAAGTCCTTCAGAAATTCCTTTTTCAATATTTTTTATAATGCAGTCCTGAAACATGATGAATTCTTTTTTCATGACTTTTTCAAACACTTTTGGATAGTATTTTTCCAACTGATACATTGGCGACTCATCTGTAGAAGCTTGAAACATATCTTTAAATATCTTTTTTACTTCAAAGTTTTCCTCGATAGCATTATAACCTATTTCGCAAACGCCTTCAACCTGGCAAAGACAATCTTCGTGTAAATGAGATACTGTTTGCGAGACTAAAGAATGTTTATTATTAAAGTATTTGTAAATGGTTTTTTTAGATATACCTAAATCATTCGCTATATCGTCCATGGTAATACTTTTAAAGCCAAACTTAAGAAATGAATCTCCAGCTTTTTTCAAAATTTTTTCCTTTGTAGCTTCCATTTTTATAACTTCAGACTGCAAATATAGAAAGGAAACTTAAAACACAAAAAAAGTTTCCATGGTTTTACGTTTTCTTAACATTAAATTTTTAATTCTTATAATAATCTTACTATTTACATTATTTTTGCATCATGCTCTCAATAGAAGAATACCAAGCAAAATTTTCAGAATATTTAAAGGAATATATGGCTTTTAACGAGCCTAATAATTTGTATGAACCCATTCAATATATTCTAGATCTAGGAGGAAAGCGACTAAGACCAACCTTAACATTGCTAGCAACAGATATTTTTGGAGGAGATTACAAAAACAGTTTAAACACGGCATTGGCAATTGAGTTATTTCATAATTTCTCATTGATGCATGATGATATAATGGACGACGCTCCACTAAGAAGAGGTGAACAGACTGTACATGAAAAATGGGATTTGAATGCCGGTATTTTGTCTGGAGATGCTATGTTGATCTTGGCATACAAATTATTTGAAAATTATGAACCTAATATCTTTAGAGAATTAGCCGAATTATTTAGTAAAACTGCATTGCAGGTTTGTGAAGGCCAACAATATGATATCGATTTTGAAACGAGGGACGATGTGACTTTGACAGAATACCTAAAAATGATTGAGTACAAAACTGCTGTGCTTATAGGAGCTGCAATGAAAATGGGAGCAATTGTTGCAAGAGCTTCAAATACGGATCAAGATAAGATTTATGAATTTGGCAAGAATTTAGGAATAGCATTTCAAATTCAGGATGATTACCTGGATGCTTTTGGAGACCCTGAAAGTTTTGGTAAGCAAATTGGTGGGGACATTATTGAAAATAAAAAGACATTTCTTTATTTAAAAGCCATAGCTTTTTGTGATTCAGAAGAAATGGTGCAATTAGAGCATTTATACAGTATTTATCCAGAAGCTATAGAAGAAAAGGTTAATACTGTAAAACAAATATTTGAGTCTACAGGTTCAGCCGAAGCAACAAAAATGGAGATTGAGGTCTACACTCTCAAAGCATTCTCTGTTTTAAGTACATTGGATCTTTCCGAAGATAAAAAAGACCTTTTAAAACAGTTTGGAGAGGAATTAATGAACAGAAAGGTATAATGATACTTCCCGCAACTTTTGATGACTTAATTAAAAGGGCCTATCAAAAAGATCTTTATAAAAATTTAATAAAGCAACTTAATAAGGATTTTTTGTATGCCAACATTGATATGGAGTTTGATCTTGAAGTATTGCCAACAAGCTTGAAACTTATATTGCATGAAACTATCTACAACCTTATTCAGGAAAAGTTCACTGACTATTTAAACCTATTGTATATAATTGATGTTTCCGAAAAAAAAGTAAAAGAATTAGATAGTCAAGACATGGTTAGACTTTCAGAACAGGTCACTTTTTTAATTTTACAGCGTGAATGGCAAAAAGTTTGGTATAAAAGCCAGTTTTAAATCTCGAAATGTTTAAAGTAAGCAGCAACTATACCTTCTAATTCGATTAATGCAGCTTTGCTTTTCTTGGTATCCTGTGATTCCTTTAATGTTGAAATTTTGTCTAACATGGGTACTAAAACAACATGAAGTTGGTCATGAGCTTCACCTGTCATATTACAACTTCTAATAATATAACCGGTTTGTATTGAGAGATCTTTGCCTAGATTTGAGTAATCTTTTTTATCTGCACTTTTAAAAGCTGTTATAAGGGAATCCATTTTCGAAATACCAATTTGGGTTTCGTCATTAACAACCCATTTTTTACCATTATCAAGTTTTAAAGTCAAAGTGTCGAGTAAACTTATTTCTTCAGTCTCAGAAGTTTTGGAAACATTTTGTTTGGCCTCTTTTTTACAGCTTAAAAATGAAATTACAAGTAATAATGTTATTAGGAGTTTTGGTTTCATAATTGGTCCAGATAATTTTTTAATTTTCAATCCTAATTTCCAAAGTTTGAAGTCTTTTTTTACCGGATTCTAATTCGGCTAAAACATCAAATTTAGTATCGTTGAATTTATCTTTCATATTATTAAATAATGTGTCGTAATATTGAATGCCTTCATTTAGGTTATTTGCAAATCTCTTCATGTATTTTTCTTGTTTTTTTGTCATTTCAGATTTAGCTTCTTCAATCTGTTTTTTTAGATAATCTAAATAAATATTTAATTCCTTTATAAACATGTTTGGACGATAATCTTTAGATAACATGTTCGACCTTCCGTAAATATGATTGGTCATATCTTTTAGACTCATTTGTTTAGAAAAATAAGCCATATTTGGTCCTGGACAAACTGCAACACCTTTTCCTTCTGATTTAGTTTCAATATCATAGGCGAGTAAAGTAGAAGTGCCTAAACCAACACAAATACAGGATTTTTCGACTATTTTATCGTATTTAGCTTTATATTCTTCTTTCGATAAATTTTCAGCATTTAGTTCTTTAATTTTCAATCGTTGGTATTGTCTTGAAGCTGTGCAAATACCTTTATCTGTAAACTCAGTATTTAAGCCAACGTATTTTTTAGTACAAACGCTTCCAGGTCTGCCTTTTTTTATTAATGCAGTTTTCTCTACATCTTTGGTATTGCCTTTAAGATTGTTAAATGCAACTCCTAAAGGTGAAATTTGGCTTAAATATAAGTCATCTTCCTTGGCTTCCGCCAATTTATTCAAGGTGTTTTTGTCAACAGATGTTGCTTCTGGAACCAGCAGGAAGGGACTTCCCCAACCAACTGAATCCACCTTGTAATTATCGATTAAAAACTCATGTTCTTCTGCAGTACCAACACCACCTTGGGCTGTAATTTTAATTGGCAACTGTTTTTTTGGAATGGTACGATTTTTATCGGAAAGTGCATGTACCAGAATTTCATAAATGGATTGAGCCATTTCCTCTCTATTATTTTTAAACTCCTCTAAAATAGGCCCTAATAGATATCCATCAGTGGCAAAGGCATGTCCTCCACAGTTTAGACCAGATTCAATCCTATATTCTGATATCCAGATTCCTTTTTTAGCCAAATATTTTCCCTGGATTAATGCAGACCTATAGTCACTCACTTTAAGAACAATTTTCTTTTTTATAGCGCCATCTACATTAGGGAAGAAATCTTCGAATTCCTCTAAAAACCCATATAGTCTTGGATTCATTCCAGCAGATAGAATTAAGGATGAGTTCAAGTCGCTATTAGCAAATCCTCTAACAGCTGCATGAGCATCATTATATTCAACAGGTAGTTTTTCATTGTTTTTATAATTGTCCTTATCAACTTTAGTCATGATGTTAACATCAATAGAACCTTTACGTAAATTATTGCTTATCCAATTTTTAATGTCTGTAACATTAAAACTTGAAGCAGTGAGTTTTTTAAATTCATCCTTTAAAGTTGAACTATTAGGAAGCATATTTAAGCATTCAATTAGTTCATTTATTTTATCTGAGGTAATTGTTTTAAACCCTTCAATTTTCTTATCAACTAATTCATTAATCAAATTTAAATAAGATGTAATACGTTTTGCTCTAAAATCATTAATTTTATCAGTAATCTCTTTATAAGGTAATTCGAACTTTTCGCTGTACATTTTTCTTAATTTCTCAAGCAGAATGTCATCTACTAAAGAAATCACAGAATCCATACCTAGATGTGATACTTTTAGAGGAGTGTCTATGGTATATCCAATACCCATTACAGGAATATGAAAGGAGTGTTTCTTCTTCATAATTTTACTTAAAAAAATAAGTTCCAATTATAGAGCTAATATAAAGAGCAAAATATGATATATCTCATAAAATGAGCTATTTGTGAGATGATTAAAACTAAGGAGGGATAATTAGTTTATTCTATTAATAGAATATATTTTATATTAGTTTTTTTTGAATTTCACAGTAAAATGCCTCATAATTGGAGCTTCGTCTATAATGGTGTATCCATATTTAGCTTCATTTCGCGTATCGTACACATTTTTTAGAACAGCTGCAATATATTTCATGTGATTCAATGAGTATGTTCTCCTTGGAATTGCTAAACGAACTAACTCCAATTCTGGATATCTGTTCTTTCTGGTAAAAGGATCTCTGTCTGCCAAAACAGTTCCGATCTCTACACCACGAATGCCACCAACTATATAAAGTTCTATGGCTAATGCTTGAGCTCTATATTCATCTCTCGGAATTGTAGGCACAAATTTATTGGCATCAATAAAAACAGCATGTCCACCGATAGGTTGTAATACAGGAACACCAAAATCAGTTAATGTTCTACCCAAAAAAGCGACTTGTTCTATCCGACTTTCTAAATAATTGAATTCGGTTGACTCATCCAAACCAACAGCTAAGGCAGCCATATCTCGACCATTCATACCTCCATAGGTTATAAAACCTTCGTACATGATATTGTAAACAGTTGCTTGCTTGTAAATTTCTTCATTGTTTAAAGCAATGAATCCACCCATATTTACCAAGCCATCCTTTTTGGCACTCATGGTCATTCCATCACCATAGGAAAAGACTTTTTTAGCAATTTCTTTAATAGAATTATCTTCATAACCCTTTTCTTTCATCTTTATGAAGTAGGCGTTTTCAGCAAATCGAGCAGCATCAAAAATTAATGGAATACCATACGATTTGCATAATTTAGAAACAGCTTTAATGTTCTCCATAGAAACAGGTTGTCCTCCGGATGTATTACAGGTAATTGTAAATACAACGAAAGGGATATTTTCTGGATTCTTATCGAATATATTTTTTAGTTTTTCAACATCAATGTTACCTTTAAAAGGATGCTGGTCTATTGTGTTAAAAGCTTCGTCAATAGAACAATCTACAGTTGTTGCTTTTCTAAATTCTATATGGCCTTTTGTGGTATCAAAATGTGAGTTGCCAGGAATGATATTTCCTTTTTTTACCATAACTGAAAACAAAACATTTTCTGCAGCACGACCTTGATGTGTAGGCAAAAAATACTTGTAACCTGTAATTTTTTTAACCACTTTTTTTAATTGCAAATAAGAAGTAGAGCCTGCATAGCTCTCGTCTCCACTCATCATGGCAGACCATTGTTTATCGCTCATGGCTCCGGTTCCGGAATCGGTAAGCAAATCGATAAAGACTTTGTCAGAAGACAAGTTGAACAAATTGTAATGGGCTTTTTTAATCCATTCTTCGCGTTGCTCTTTAGTTGAACGTTTTATGGATTCAACCATTTTTACTTTATAAGGTTCGGCATATGGTAATTCCATAATTTTATGTAATTGTTGATGAATTATTTATAAATAGATGATTTTGCTTTTCAATAGAATTATTTCGAAAAGCATTCAGGACGTTTAATGTTTACCAATGGATTTAAGTAAACCATTTTCATTTAAAATGTATTTTTTAATAAGTAAATATAGTAACAGAAGCTTTCTAAATGCAATGATAAAAATCAGTTTAGAAATCTTTC
>JABDOZ010000159.1 GCA_013043005.1 Flavobacteriaceae bacterium
AAACCACGCTGAGTTACTTCAGCTTTGTTGTCGATCTGTGCGAACATGAGTGTAGCACATAGAAGAGCTGCAACACTCAGAAATAATTTTTTCATAATTAAATATTTATTGATTAATAGCAATACAAATATATAGAGATAATCCTTGAAAAAAAATTAGTGTCATTTGAAGAAATGTAAGAAATATCTTAAAAAATCGATAACTGACCCATAGAAAAGATTAACAACATAGTTCAGTAGATTTGCATGATTATTTTTCGATGAAGCGCACACCTATTTGTTAAATTTTAACATTTGCTTTAACATTTAACAAAATATAGAGGTTTTGTAGTCTTACTCTTTCATTTTTACGGCAAAATAAAAGAATTATTTAGTAAAAAGTAACTCGCGATATTTGGTTAATGGCCAAAGTTCATCATCAATCATAAGTTCCAGTTTATCGCAATGGATTCTTATTTCTTCCAGATATGGTTTCACATTGCTGCAATAAGATTCTGCCTTCTTTACTGTGTCAGTCAGAGAATTTGCCTTTTTACGTTCGTTGATCATTTTAGTGACTCCTGAATTAATAGATTCAATACGTTTTGAAATGTCCTGAATCAATTCTAACTGTTCCTTAGCGTAAATTTTAAAATCCTTATCGTATATAGCTTTGAGTCCTTTCACATTTTCAATTAATATATTCTGATACTTAACAGCTGTAGGTATAATGTGATTCCTGGCTACATCACCCAAAACGCGGCTTTCTATTTGAATACGCAAGGTGTATTCTTCAATTTCTATCTCAAAACGCGCTTCGATCTCAGTTTTATTCATAACCTCCAAACTCTCAAACATATCGATAGCCTTTTTAGATATTCTTGCCTTCAAGGCTTCAGGTGCTGTTTTATTATTGCTCAACCCTCGCTTCTTCGCTTCTTTTTGCCATTCCTCACTATATCCATTTCCCTCAAATAGTATGTTTTTAGATTGCTTAATATACTCTCGTAATACATTAAAGATGGCTTCGTCCTTCTTTAAGTCCTTTTTGTTTATGAGTAGATCCACCTCCTTTTTAAAATCTATCAATTGCTTTGCTACAATAGAATTTAATACTGTCATTGGATTGGCACAGTTTGCGGAAGATCCTACTGCTCTGAATTCAAACTTATTGCCTGTAAAGGCAAATGGCGAGGTACGATTCCGATCAGTGTTATCCAGAAGTATCTCAGGAATCTTTCCTATTACATTCAACTTAAGTTGAGTTTTTTCTTGAGGAGATAGTTTTCCTTTTGTAACTCCCTCTAATTCCTGAAGAGTGTGGCTCAGTTGTTGTCCTATGAACACTGAGATTATGGCAGGTGGTGCTTCGTTTGCTCCTAACCGATGATCGTTACTGGCCGAAGCAATAGAAGCTCGCAATAATTCTTCATAGTCGTGAACTGCTTTTATTGTATTTATAAAGAATGTAAGAAATTGCAAATTGCTCATTGGTGTAGTCCCAGGACTAAGCAAATTAACCCCTGTATCTGTACTTAGACTCCAGTTATTATGTTTACCAGATCCATTCACTCCGGCAAAAGGCTTTTCATGTAACAGCACTTTAAAATTGTGTCTGCCAGCAATTTTCTCCATAATATCCATTAACAAGGAGTTATGATCTACTGATAAATTAGCTTCTTCAAAAATGGGAGCTACTTCAAATTGGTTTGGAGCTACTTCATTATGTCTTGTTTTAACCGGAATTCCTAATAACATGCATTCAATTTCGAGATCTCGCATAAAGGCCATTGCTCTATTAGGAATGGTTCCAAAATAATGATCATCCAACTGTTGGCCCTTTGCGGCAGAATGACCAAATAATGTTCGACCGGTTAATGTAATGTCAGGTCGAGAAGTTGCCAATGCATCATCAATTAAAAAATATTCCTGTTCCCAACCTAGTGAAGCATTCACCTTTCGTACTTTCTTATCAAAATATCTGGCAACTCCCACAGCTGCCTGATCAATGGACTGAAGAGCTCTTAATAAAGGTGTTTTATAGTCTAAGGCCTCACCTGTATAGGCTACAAAAACTGTTGGAATACATAAAGTTGTACCATAAATAAAAGCAGGAGATGTCGGATCCCAGGCTGTATATCCTCGAGCTTCAAAAGTATTTCTTATACCTCCACTAGGGAAAGAAGACGCATCGGGTTCTTGTTGAACCAATTGCCCACCTCCAAATTTTTCAATAGCACTACCTTCTTGAGTAGTTTCAAAAAAGGCGTCATGTTTTTCAGCAGTTGCTCCGGTTAAAGGCTGAAACCAATGTGTATAATGCGTAGCCCCTTTACTCAAAGCCCAGTCTTTCATTGCATAAGCAATTTGGTCTGCAATACTTCGGTCAATTTTCTTACCCTTGTTAATTGAATTGAGAACACTATGATAAGCCTGCTTAGTTAAGGATTGGCGCATTATAGTCTCGTTGAACACATTAGAACCAAATAATTCTGACCTGCGTTTAGTTTCTTTAATAACATTAGGGTTTCTATTGAAGGATTCTTGAATAGCGAAAAATCGGAGTGTTGTCATTGATGAATATTTTTTACAAATATAAAAATATGTACGCAATTTTTCCTTAAAAATTAAATAACCCTAAATTTTATAGGGGTGTTAATATCATATTAATAAAAAACAACAAATTGGGCCATATTTTTATGGGTTAAATTGAAATAAATTTATATTTGCACATATTATTAATTATTTATCAGCAAAGAAATTATGACAAAATTTAAATTAGAGTATATATGGTTGGACGGACATCAACCAACTCAGGAATTAAGAAGTAAGACTAAAATAGAAGAAGATTTTAGTGGAAAATTAGAAGATTGTCCAATATGGTCTTTTGATGGGTCATCAACTGAACAAGCAGAAGGAGGATCATCAGATTGTTTATTGAAACCAGTAGCTATTTATCCGGATCCGGTTAGAAAAAATGGTTTTTTAATTATGTCTGAGGTTTTGAATGCCGATGGTACACCTCATGAATCAAATCACAGAGCGACTATTGATGATGACGATAATGATTTTTGGTTCGGTTTTGAACAGGAATACTTTTTAATGGATACAGCAACAGATTTACCTTTAGGTTTCCCAAGAGGAGGTTTTCCTGGTCCACAAGGTAAATATTACTGCTCTGTAGGTGGAAGATATACATGGGGTCGAGATTTTGTTGAAGAACATGCTGACCAATGTATTGCAGCCGGTTTGAATTTTGAAGGAATCAATCAAGAGGTTGCTCCAGGACAATGGGAATTCCAATTATTTGCAAAAGGTGCTAAAAAAGCGGGTGATGAAATATGGATTGCCAGGTATTTATTAAATAGAATAACAGAAAAATACAACTATTATATAGAATTACACCCAAAACCGGTTAAAGGGGATTGGAATGGTTCAGGAATGCATGCGAACTTTTCTAATACAACTTTGAGAACTTGTGGTTCTAAGGAAATTTACGAAAAAATATGTGAAGCGTTCAGACCTGTAACAGATGAGCATATAGGTGTATATGGCGCATATAATGATGAAAGACTTACCGGATTACATGAAACAGCTCACGTATCTGATTTCAGTTACGGAGTTTCTGACAGAGGTGCTTCAATTAGAATTCCGATCATTACAGTTGAAAAAGGATGGAAAGGATGGCTAGAGGACAGACGTCCTGCTTCTAATGGAGATCCTTATAAAATTGCAGGTAGAATTATCAAAACTGTTAAGTCAGCCAAGTTATAAATTGATTAATTTATTTTGCTATAAAAAACGTCTTCATCCAATGGAGGCGTTTTTTTTATAAGAATGTAAGGAAAATAAATACCCAATACCCTGCAAAAAGAAATAATCCACTTCGACGACCGAACTGGTATTTTGTACCCAGAAATACCAAAGGTATGAGGATAAATGCATAGCTCAGCATCCAGATAATATCAACGGAAAGTATTTTTTCGCTATTTACTCTAATTGGATGAATCATAGCTGTTAAGCCTAAAACTGAAGCAATATTAAAAATATTAGAACCTATTAAATTCCCCAATGAAATAGCTTTTTCCTTTTTTAATGCTGCAATCACTGAAGCTGCCAATTCAGGAACACTGGTGCCTATAGCAACCATGGTTACAGAAATAACACGTTCGCTTACACCAATATTAATTGCCATTTCCTTGGCACCATCTACCAACCACTCACTACCAAAATACAGGGCAAAAGCACCTATTATCAACCATATAATAATTTTAAAATTGGAAGTATTCTGCAAAGCATCATCAATATCCATGTCCAATGGAATATGTTCTTTAATTGCTCTTCTTATCAATAAATACAGAAAAATGGCCAAAGAAACAAATAAAGCCAATCCTTCAGTAAAACTTAACAGGTTCCCACTTTTCAGAAAAAAGTATAAAACAATTGACAACAAAATCATCATAGGCCAATTGATCATGTAAAAATCTCTGCTGATTGTCAATGGTGTTATTATAGCCGTCAAACCCAAAACCAGCCCTATATTGGCAATATTGGAACCTATAACATTCCCTAAAGCTATATCAGAAGACCCTTCTAATGCCGCCTGTAAACTCACTAATAACTCTGGTGCAGAGGTTGCAAAAGATACAACTGTCATTCCTATAACTACCTTTGAAAGTTTGAACTTAAATGATAAGGCAACAGATGAACGCACCAAAAATTCACCACCAATAACTAAAAGAAGAAGTCCAAATACAACCCAGAGAAGTGCCAAACTTTAAATTAATTTTTAACGAAGATAAGTCTTGAATTAGGATTTACGAAATACTAACCCATTTTTTGACAAACTGAGTTTTTTCTTAAAATATTTATAATAAAAACTAAAAGTTTCGTTAAATAACTATATGTCTAGTTGTATAACTATAAAATTAGTTATAAGTTTGAAAAGGATTAAGTATAACTTTTTCTTAATAATTTAAGTTGTTAGAAATATGATCAAATTAACCAACAAAGAAGAACAAATCATGCATATCTTGTGGAAGCTTGAAAAGGCTTTTGTTAAAGAAGTGCTCGCCGAGATACAAGAAGAAAAACCGCATTACAATACGCTCTCCACCATTGTAAGAAACCTTGAAGAGAAGGGCTATGTTGGATATACAGCCTATGGTAAAACGCATCAATACTTCCCTATTATTAGTAAAGAAGCTTATAGAAAACGATTTATGAATACAGCTATTGAGAGCTATTTTAATAATTCATATAAAAATGTTGTATCGTTTTTTGCTAAAGAGGAAAAAATAAGTGTTGCCGACCTAAAGGAGATAATAAAGTTAATTGAAAATAAAGCTTAGATATGGAAGCAATACTCATATACTTATTAAAATCAGCTGGTGTATTGGCTATTTTCTTTTTTAGTTATCAATTTTTCCTGAAAAAAGAAACATTTTTTAGAATGAACCGCCACTATTTATTGGCTGGAATTTTGGGTTCTCTCCTTCTTCCCTTGGTTATTTTCACCAACTATGTTTATGTAGAACCTGTTATTGAGACATTTAATCCAAATTTGTTTTTGACGGACATACCTTTCACCAACAACGCTGTTGAACAAAACAAACCTTTTAACTGGTTACTTTTTGGAACATATGTTTATTTAGCAGGTGTTCTAATCTTTGGAATGAATTTTGTAATTCAGCTAATATCACTATTCAACCTGTTTAAAAACAATACTAAAAAAAGAGAAGATGGATTCTATTTCGTTGAATTAAATTCTAACATATCACCCTTTTCATTTTTTAACTATATAGTTTATAATCCAAAAAAATACAATAGAAATGATCTTGAGATCATAATAAATCATGAAAAAGCTCATGGGAATCAATTTCATTCAATTGATATTTTGTTATCGCAACTTTTTGTAATTCTGCAATGGTTTAATCCTGTTTCATGGTTTTATAAAAAATCAATTCAACAGAATTTAGAATTTATGGCAGACCAATTTGCAATAACTAAAGTAGAATCTGCTAAACAATATCAACATACCCTTTTAAAGGCTTCGTTGAAACCTCAATATGCATCAATCACTAACAATTTTTATAATTCATTAATCAAAAAACGAATCATTATGTTAAATCAAGCTAAAAGTAATATTAAAAACGTCTGGAAATATTCCGTGGTTCTTCCAGCCCTTGCATTCTTTTTAATGAGCTTCAATGTAGAAACCATTGAAGTAGAAAAACCTATAAAAGATTTACCAACATCAACAGACTTGTCATTTATTATTGAAAATAATGAGTTTTACAAAACTAATTCAGTTGATAAAAACAAAACTCAAGCAAAAGTATTCTTTAAGGGCAATAGTACTTCCATGTTAAACTTTACACAAAAAATTATTAAGAAAAAAATTCACAAGAACACTACAGATCAAGAACTTAAAGAAATATCTCAATCACTTAAAAAAGATGGCATTGAATTTAACTTCAAAAATGTAAAAAGAAACGACAACAATGAGATAATTGGAATAAATATTACCTATAAGGACAGTAATGGTAACACAGGAAATTATGCCTTAAATAGTGACAATCCAATTAATACATTTCATTTTTACAAGGAAGAAAATGGTAGTATTGGGTTTAAATCCGAAAATGCTACTTCATTCCAAAGAAAAAAACTCGTTGAAGTTAGAGAACTTGATAAGGCTAAAAGAGAAGAAATTATGAAAGCCAGGGAAATGCAAAGAGATCAAATGAAAAAGGAGCGAGAATATATGGTACAAGAACGCAAAGAGATGATGGAAAAGCATAAAGCCATGTCTAAAGAAAGAAGAAAAGAAATTGAAATACATGTAGAGAAGGCAAGAGAGGAACACAAAAAAGCCCTTGAAGAACATGAAAACCAGAGAAAAATAATTATTAAGGAACGTCTAAAACTGCATGACTCACTAAAAGACAAACATGGAAATATCTTTATAATTGATAAAAATGATCATCATGAAGATGAAATATTTTATAAAGGTAAAACCCAAGCCTTATTTATAGTTGATGGTGAAGAAAGGGATGGTAAAACAATAGAACTTATTTCACCTAAAGATATTGCTCATGTGAATGTATTAAAAGGAGAGCATGCAATTAAATTATACGGTAGTAAAGGTAAAGATGGTGTTATAGTTATTAAAACTAAACCTCATGGTGTAAATGATTTTACATTCGAATTCAATGAGGAATTTGTAGAACCTGGCTATGCAGTGAAAGTAAGTCCAAAGATGGAAAAGAAATGGGTGTCAAAATTCAATACTTTAGAGATAAACACCATTGACAAGAATACAACAGATACTGAGTTAAAATCTTTAAAATCTGAGTTAAAATCTAATAATATAGATTTTAGTTATGGTAAGGTAAAAAGAAACAAGAGTGGTGAAATAATTCGCATTAAAATTTCATTAGACGATAATAAAGGAGACAAAACATCTGCAACATTTAACCACACAAATAAAAATATTCCGAATATTATATTCGGTAGAAGCAATAATAATCTATTCATTAAATCAAATTAATTAACTATGAAAACACTAGGTAAATTTAAACTTGTTTTAGGCTTATCATTAGTAGCTATAATAGGCCTTATAACATTAAACAGCTTTACAAGAATTGATGACAATTTAAATTCAATTTACATTAACGATTCTGTAAACATAACCATTGACAGTGATACCACAGATGATGAACTGGATGACATTAAAGCTATGCTCAAGGAACATGGTATAACTGCAAAATTCAGTAATATTAAACGCAATTCTGATGGGGAACTGACCAGTATTAAAATTGAATTAAAGGACGAAAACGGCAATACTGCTGTTAGTCAAACTTCTAGTACAGATCCTATCCAGACCTTTTCGTTTGGAAGAAAGAACAATTCACTGTATGTATCACAAGGTAAAAGTCATTTTGGGAACTTTGCCCTCTTTAGCGATGATATGACTTTTGATTTTGATTTTGATCACGACTCAATTTTCACACATCATTTTGGTAAGTTAGACAGCTTGAATTTTGATCATATGTTTATGTTTGATGATGAAAACAATGTGTTTTCATTTAACGGAAAATCTTTTGATATGGATGAGTTAAAAGAAAAAATGAACAATATGTTCATTATTGAAGATGAGGAAGACGGTAAAAAGCGCATCATAATCAAAGGTCATAATGGTAATCATTTCTTTTTTGACGATGAAGACCATATATTAGAATGGCATTCTGATAAAGACGAAGACGGTAACATTAAAAAACATCAAAAATTTAGATTTGTAGATAATCCAGACACAGAAAAACTAATCGTTATAGATGGTAAGGAATCTGACTTTAAAACACTGGATGATCTAGCAAAAAATGATAAAATAGAATCTGTAGATGTATTAAAATCTAAAACAGCTATGAGTATCTATGGCGATAAGGCAAAAGATGGTGCTATTATAGCTACAACAAAGTAAACTTAACACTTGAGTTAACAAAAAAAGGCAGTCAATAATTGACTGCCTTTTTTCTTATACCAAATTCCAACAACTTTTGGATAATTAAATCTTTATAAATTCAACTCTTCTGTTGTTTGCCTTTCCTTCAGCAGAACTGTTATTATCAATAGGTTTACTCTCTCCGAATCCTTTAGCGCTTAAACGCTCTTTTTCTATACCCATTGAAACCAATTGCCTAAGCACAGTATGAGCTCGATTTTCTGAAAGTTTCTGATTAAAGTTAGTTTCTCCATCACTATCTGTATGTCCTTCAATACTAAATTCTATTTCAGAATGTTTAGACAAAAGGTCATATATTTCATTTATTACTCCCATAGATTCCGGTTTAATAGTTGCCTTGTTTACATCGAAACGGATGCCATTAGCTATAATTTTTCCATCCTGCATCATACGGTCGTAGTATTTTACGCCCCCTTCAGCAATCCTAATATTTTTCACGTAATACAGATTATCATTTCTCGCATGATAGCAATGGAATGAAAGTCCTTTCGGATCAAAATCTAATCTTGGAATATTTATTAAACGGGTTTCATCAATATATGCTTTCAATTTACCATTGGTATAAGCAATTGCCACATGTATCCATCTTCTTTTTGCAAGGTTATTTTCTTCTGGAATTCGGCTTGAAGATCTACCAAACTCCATTCTGTTATATCGTATATTAAAATAAGTAAAACCAGTTGAGCTACCTGCTTTCTGGTTTTTTCTGTCGTATAAATAAGTAACAAAATTTTCCTTCCCGCAATACAAATCAAATTCGATAGTAAATACATCTGGCAGATAATCTTCTTTTGCATTTTCTATATAAGGCATTATCACTGGAGCACCATCACGAAACATGATTACAGGTTCACCTCCAAATTCGGCTATTTCAACATTCCCACGTTGTAAATCCCAACGTGACGGAAACTCACCGTTTTCCTCTCCTACCAAATTGTCTTCATAAATTACTTTATCGCCTGGAACAAAATCGTATTTAGACCAGATTAGTGTTAGTTCAGAAGATTTAGTTGGTTGCTGTCCAGAATCATCAATCTGCACATCTCCTTCCTTCTCACCCTTTTTATCTCTTTGTGTATCATCTACTTCCTTATCATCCTCTTTTTTATCGATGGTCTTGTCGATTTCTTTATCGATTTCTTTATCGACTTTTCTTTCAACTTTTCTTTCGACTTTCTTTTTGAGTTTCTTTAAAATTTGCGCTTCAGAACTAATTGGTGAGAAAAGGAACATTCCAAAAATTGCAAATAAGACTAATCGTTTCATAATAATGAGTTTATATGATTACTACTATTGCTAAAAAACGGGAATTGATTTAAAAATGATATTATTAATAATTAATCAATTAAAAAATGATATTTCTCAAGTTTTAAAAATTCTTTAATAACTAATCAATGTAATAGAAGAATGAATTTCGCTATTTGAAACAAAGTTATGTCTCCGAAATAAATAATATTACTTAATTATATAATTCCAAATTTTACTTTACAATTATTTTCAGTACTGATGTTCTATTTCTTAAAGTAACTTTAATTAAATAAACACCTTTTGAAATATTTAAATCCAAAGAAGTATTGCTTGAAATCCTATTTGTAGATAGTTGTCTTCCATCGACAGAAAACACCTCAACAATAGCATCATTTAAAAGTCCTTTAAAGTAAATTGTATTGCTTGTTGGGTTTGGATACACTTGAACATCTAATGTATTCTCTTCATCAATTCCCAAGGATTGAAACCAAGTATCTCCAACCTTAGTTCCCCAAATATATTCCACAAGATCCGGTTGATCTATAAACGGATTTCTATTGAATTGCCATGTGTAGATTATATTATTACGATTCATTTCAAAATCGTCTGGAGGATCATTTCTGTGCCAATCCAAGAGCGTTGCCAAATCACCTAATTGTCCTGTAATGCCTGGAAATCCATTAACAACCTCAAGTCCGTTGTATCTAATCTCTAAATACAAAACACTTCTTGCTACATCACCTTTGAAACTACCTGAATTTCCTGAAGGACCATTATACTGACCATAATGCTGATTCCCTCTTGAACTGTTTTCAGGTCCATCAGCAGCTCTTAGTCCGTGAGCATCAGAATTGGCATGGCGCAAGGAATCTGCTTCTGTGATCCAATAATTATTGATACCATCAGCGATATCATCCAGATCAATACTATTATATCCACCTAAAGATCTCGGAAACGTATGCTCACGATTCCATTTACCATCACTATTAGAAGTGGTCTGGAAATCCAGTTTTGCTCTTCCCTCTTCTGTATACACCAACCAAACCTGATTGCTATTAGCCGGATTTTGATCTGCTTCTTTTAAAATATCTATAATATCTGAATAGGTCTGGGCTCGCACTGTATTAGGATCTGCTATGATATCCTGTAATGCCTGACGTAAATTTATATCTGCTAAACCATCTAAACTATTATAATATCCGGAAGGCTGCGTACTGGTTACACTTCCAAATGTTGGGCTTGTTGGAATTCCCCAAGTAGCCACAACAAAATCATTATCAACTACCCGAATTTCTATATCATTATTTAAAGCAATATACGAAGCTGGCAGAGCAGCTAAAGTAATCTCCAGAACCTCATCACCTTCATCATCAGTATCATCAACCAAAGTTATGGTAGTTGAAATTGTATTAGACCCATTTGGTATGGTAACAGAAGTTGAACCAGTAAAATCGGCGGTATTGAACCCTCCATTATTCAATGAGAAAGTTAAGCCCAAATCTTCCGTTACATTGGTTTCAGATGTAAACGTAATATCAAACACATCACCTTCATTGTATTGTGTTTGTGCAACAGAGATAGTAATTCCATTTAAAACAACTCCACTTCCATCATTGAGCTGCCTTGGTGTTGGCGTAGTAACGGTGTAGGTAATTTCATCATTATTTAATTGAATAGATTCCGTATCCTTATTTCCGTTTTCATTTTCATTTATCTGAACAGTTTCTCCTAAAAGAGCCATCAAATCCAAATCATCTGCATCACTGGTATCATACATTAAGGCATCTATTAGATTGGTATGTGTTGCTAAAGTTCCTTCAGGAAAATCTGTGGCATCAGCTTGATAAACAGCAACAGCATCTGCACCATTCTGTATTCTGTTTGCTGCAATTATCAATTGTGGAAAAGGAGACACAGTCGTACTACCAATCAATAACAAACCATTTACATCTGTAACATATCCATCGAGATCAATTGCTAAATAACTAGAATTACCTCCAGAATCTGAACCATTGAAAAACACTACTACATATCCATCTAGTGAAAAGTTTGGAGCATCAGATTTTAACTCGACAAATTCCATGTCATCAACACCATCTGTATCGGAGTCCAATTCATTGATCACAATTTGTCCTGTAATTAATTGAAATAGTAAGAGGAAACATATAGAGGTAAAGATTCTTTTCATGAAGTATTTATTACAAATGTATACAACAGATGAATAAATAGTCAAGGAAAGAACATTTAAAATTGAGAATTTACTAACAGTATTTTATTAAAAATGTATTTTGTTACTTTTGTTAAAAGACTAAATTAATGAAAAAGCAGGCATTTAAGATATTAGCCAAGTTAAACAAAACTGTTTTACCCAGTTATACCAAAAAAGGATTGGATTTAACGAAGGCCTCTAAAATACAATTATTGATTTTCGGATGGCGATTATACATTACTAAAAACGCATTAGATTAATAAGAAAGAACACACTGAACATCGTAATCTAACAGTTTCTCTCTCCCATTAAGTGCTTTTAACTCCATAATAAAGTTGCACTGTACAACCTCACCCCCCAGCGTTTCAACTAATTTACATACTGCCTGTGCTGTGCCTCCAGTAGCAAGAACATCATCGTGAACTAATACTCGGTCTCCTTTTTGTATAGCATCAATATGCATTTCAATAGCGTCTTCTCCGTACTCCAAGGCGTAAGATTGAGCAATAGTTTTGTAAGGAAGCTTTCCAGGTTTTCGTGCAAGTACAAATCCAGACTGCAATCTTTTGGCTAACATAGTACCAAATAAAAATCCTCTGGATTCAATACCAATAACCTTATCTATTTGACCATCAGGAACCATGGCTTTCAATTCGCTTAAACAAGCAGATAGCCCTTTGTGATCTTGTAACAATGGCGCAATATCCTTAAATAAAATTCCGTTTTTTGGAAAATCCTGAATATCTCTAATATATTGTTCAATTCTGTTCATGCCCGAAAATAATTAATTTTGTGCTTAATTTTGTCATTGGATGAAAATAAAATATATTTGCACCCACAAAAATGGCCTCGTAGCATAACTGAATAGTGCACTTGATTACGGCTCAAGAGGTTGCAGGTTTGAATCCTGCCGAGGTCACTTTAAAGCAGAAAGTCCATTACCCAAGTAATGGATTTTTTCGTTTTAAGATACGTCAAAAGCTTTAAGATTTTGTAAGAGTTTTAAAACGAAAAAACATGGTGAAGCCATGGACTTTCTATTTTCATATAGGAGCGCCAAGGAAAGGCACAGCCAATCCTGCCGAGGCCACAACACAATAACTAATCAAAAAGTTAATAGGGTTTTTTACTTTTAATAGATTAAGAAAATTTTCAGATATGTTAAATTATTCCCTGATTTTTTTCTCCCAATTCCAGGCTGACAATAAGGCATCATTTAAAGATGACTCTGCTCTCCAACCCAACACTTCATTGGCTTTTTTTGTATCAGCATATGCTGAAATGATATCTCCTTCTCGTCTGCCAACAATTTTATAATTCAATTTTTGTTTAGAAACTTCTTCAAAAGCATTAATTACTTCCAACACCGAAGATCCTTTTCCGGTACCAACATTAAAAATTTCATAATTGGTCTGGTTTTTACCATCAATCAATCTTTTTAACGCAGCTACATGAGCTTTTGCCAGATCCACTACATGAATATAATCTCTGATACATGTTCCATCTTCTGTAGGATAATCATCACCAAAAACAGACAATTGGTCTCTTAGTCCAATCCCTGTTTGAGTAATAAATGGAACTAAATTTTGAGGCACACCAATTGGCAGCTCTCCTATTTTAGCTGTTTCATGGGCTCCTATCGGATTGAAATATCTTAATGCGATAGCATTTAGATTATTTAAAATCTTACAGGTGTCTTTTATGATCTCTTCTCCTATTTGCTTAGTATTTCCATAAGGAGACTCGGCAACTTTTATTGGAGCCGATTCTGTTATTGGGAGTGTATCTGCCTGACCATAAACAGTACATGAAGAACTAAATATAAAATGGGATGATTCCTTTTTCGACAATTCCTGCAAGATGTAAATAAGAGTATTTAAATTGTTTTCATAGTATAATAGTGGTTTTTCTACACTTTCTCCAACAGCCTTAGATGCTGCAAAATGAATCACTCCCAAAACATCATGATGTCTTTTGAAAAAATCTTGAACCTTGTCCTTATCCCTAAGGTCCATTTTTTCAAAAATTGCTTGCTTTCCTGTAATTGCCGTTATGCCATCCAAAACTTTTTCCGATGAATTCGAAAGGTTATCGATTATTACAACCTCAAATCCTTCATTCTGGAGTTCTACTACTACGTGAGATCCTATGAACCCTAATCCTCCTGTTACTAATATCTTCATTTGTTATAAGTAGTTAAATTAAATTCTGATTACAGGCAAAGGTTATAAATATCTATAAAAGATTAACCATAAGGATTCACAAATTTTTCAATTTCTTCAGGTGTAATAACAGGATTAGCACCTTCGCTTTGAGCAACCAAAGCACCAACAGCACAAGCATAGTTGATTGCTACCTGTGGATTTGTGCCACTTAACAATTTACTTATTAAAGATGCCAAAAATGAATCGCCTGCTCCAACAGTATCCACAACTTTTATCTGGTAACCACTATTGTAATAAAGCTTTCCTTCAGCCAATAAGAGTGCTCCATGACTACCTTTAGTCACACAAACGCTCTTTGTATTGGTTTCTTCTGAAATGAATTTAACATTCTGCTCAATAGAATTATATTTTGATCCTAGTGCTTTACTTATCTCAAATAATTCATCATCATTCAGTTTCAAGAAGTCAGCCTTTTCCATTAATGCTTTCAATCCTTCGGTTGTATAATTAGGAGGTCTCAGATTAAGATCACAGATCTTATACTTCGCTTTATCGATTAATTTGAACAGGGTGTTTTGGGACAGTTCTCCTCTGGAGACAAGACTTCCATAATAAAAGGCATCGCTCTCTTCTACCAATTTCACTAATTTATCTGTAGATTCAATTTTGTCCCAGGCTCTTGGGAATTCTATATCATAGGAAGCCGATCCTTTTTCATCTAGTATAACTTTTACGGTTCCCGTGGCGAAGTTCTCATCTATTTGTATGAAATCGGTACTAACTCCCTGGGAGTTGATGAAATCAATAAGCTTTGTCCCGTTTTGATCATTTCCAATCTTACTTACAATATATACTTCGTTACCTAAAGAGTTCAAACGCAAAGCAACATTTAAAGGTGCTCCACCAATTTTTTTATGAGTTGGGAAGACATCCCATAATACTTCCCCGTAACAAACTATTTTAGACATAATTCTATTGTTATAAAGTACTTTTTACTGATTGTATTTTAAAATTATCAATTACTAATCCGTCTGTTTTTTTAATTACAAAACGATGGTAGTCCTTCTTAGGGAAAATTTGATTTGTCATTACGAACTCACCTTCATTCAAAAATATTTCAATTGAAGATGCGTCTAAGACTAATTCTATTTTCAATTTTTCTTTTTTTCCAATTAGTATTTTTTGTTGAGGAGTCATTAAAAATTTCTTATTGAAATCGACGATTCCCGAATTGGTCCTGTCGGTAAAGAATATTCCATCTACCGGATCATAACTTATGAGGTATGTGTCACCAAGCTCGTTGGATAATTCGATCTCTAATTTATCATTAATTTTAACTTCAAAACTAATGACGCTATGCTGGAGTTTTTCTGATTCAAACTCAAAAGGATACTTATCTGAATTTTCAATATCCATATTGCTTAATAACGAATCAAATCCATCAATAATGGTACTCTTTAAAATATACTTGTCATTAATTCTTTCCAGTGACAATTTTCTAGGTAAGGTCATGGCACTGCGCCAAGTTTTTGTGGGTGTCGTAATTGCATAATCCCAATTACTCATCCATCCAATAAAAATTCGTTCATTATTTGGTTCGTTATTATAGGTTACTCCTGCGTAATTATCGGTTCCATAGTCTATCCATTGGCTCTCCTGCTGGTTTGTGGTAAATGTTACGCCATCATATTCACCAACAAAATATCGCGTTCCAGATCCGCCATTTGGAGAACTGTTACCTCCATGACTAATGATCAATACCCATTTTTCTTCATCAGTTCCTTGTACTGGTAATTTGAAAAGATCCGGGCATTCCCAGACGCCCAACGGTGGATCATCATTAAACTTAAATTCACTGAGTTTGTTCCAGGATTTCAAATCATCGGAGCCATAAAAAATCACTTTATCTTTAGCAACAAGTGCCATTTGCCAATTTTCTTTCTCTTCATTCCAAAATACCTTTGGATCTCTGAAATCTTTGATTCCCGGATTTCCAATAACCGGATTTCCCTTGTATTTAGTCCATGTCTCTCCTTCATCCAGGCTGTATGCGATGCCCTGGGTTTGAAAATTAATTTTGCCTTCTTTTTCTCCATCCATGTCATGATAAGTAAACATGGCAACCATTGCATCTTTTCCAAAACCTGATGTGTTAGTCTTATCTATAACAGCGCTGCCTGAAAAGATATCACCTAAACTATCTGGATATAAGGCAATAGGTCTATGTTCCCAGTGAAGGAGATCCTTACTTTTAGCATGTCCCCAATGCATAGGACCCCATACAGTAGAATCAGGATAATACTGATAGAACAAATGATAGGTATCATTATAATATACCATCCCATTTGGATCATTCATCCAATTTGCTTTAGGAGTGAAATGAAAATTAGGCCTGTACTTTTCCTTTTTATTTACAACATCCGATTTCGAATTATCCTTACAACTTAAAGCTATAAAGGCAATTGCAAAAAGCATAATCAAACTTTTTTCTTTCATCTTTTATACATTCTCTTTTATTAATTTTTTACTTAATTCTTCTAAAGGGACCCCTTTAGTCTCAGGCATTATGAAAGCCACAAATAATAACTGTAGCACCATCATAAATGCAAAGAACCCAAAGACGATTCCTGCTCCTATACTTGAAAACAATACGGGTACCAAAGAAGGTACTATAGCGGCCAAAACCCAATGTACAGAACTGCCAAATGCCTGACCAGAACCTCTTAAATGATTCGGGAATATTTCCGAAATAAATACCCAGATCACGGTTCCCTGACCAATGGCATGAGATGCGATGAACATGAATAAGAAGATTGGCATTGAATTTCCCTCCCAATTAAAAAAGAAAGCAATAGATACTAATGAAAGGGATATAATGTAGCCTACCGATCCTATGTACATAAGTTGCTTTCTTCCTAATCTGTCGATCAGAAAAATACCGAGTAATGTGAAAAGCATATTTGTCACTCCTACGCCAATACTACTCAACAATGCGGAGCTTTCGGCCAGTCCCGCTTCTTCCAAAATTCTGGGAGCATAATACAAAAAGGCATTGATGCCGGATAATTGATTAAAAAAGGCTATGAGAAATGCCAGAATAAGTGGCAACCTGTATTTTTTTAGAAATATGTTTTCATTTGGAACAACATTGTCCATCTCTTCTTTAATCTCCAAAACTAATGCTTCAGGATCTGCATTTGGATTGATTTTATTAAGCACCTTTATAGCTTCCTCATTTTTGAATTTAGTAAGCAGCCACCTTGGACTTTTTGGCACAGTTAAGGCAAATAAGGTGTATAATACAGCAGGAAATGCTTCAACACCAACCATCCAACGCCAGGCATTTTCGCCTACATTGCTCAATAGATAATTAGATAAAAAAGCTATTAAAATTCCAAATACAATATTAAACTGGTACAAGCCTACTAACTTTCCCCGATCTTTAGGTGGAGCTATTTCTGATATGTAAGCTGGTGCAGCAACTGTAGAAGCTCCTACTCCCAGTCCGCCAATAAACCTGAAAGCTGCAAATGAGATCGGATCATTAGCTAAAGCCGAACCTATTGCTGATATGGAATATAAAATCCCAATCCAAATCAAAGTCTTTTTTCTACCCAATCTGTTTGTTGGAATTCCTCCGAAAAAAGCACCCACAACAGTTCCCCAAAGAGCCATTCCAATTACTACTATTCCATGAAAGGCATCTGACGATTCCCATATTGCCTGTAATTTTTTTTCTGCCCCGGAAATAACAACCGTGTCAAAACCAAAAAGAAAACCAGCTAATGCTGCTGTTATGGACCAAACTAAAATTTTTCTATTCATGGATTATATGTTAGTTGATTGAAATTTTGAATTTCTCTATAGAAAACATTGAATTTACTGAATTAAATTTTATTTCATTAATTTTTTATCAAATGAGGTATTATAAAGTGAAATATTGACTTAAAACTAATATCGATTAATTGCCAAAATCAGGAATTTGAATAACCAATACAATTACTGCAAATCACTAAATTTTGAACAAAACAATTATGTAACAATTGTTACATAATTTATAATTTATCAGACTATATTTGTACAAAACACAATTTATGGACTACATTTTAAACCCCTGGCCCTGGTACGTCGCAGGACCACTAATTGCGCTCTGCATGTATCTCATGTTTTATTTCGGTAAGAAATTTGGAGTTTCTTCCAATCTGGAAACCTTGTGCTCTGTAGCAGGAGCTGGAAAAGTTGTTGATTTTTTTAAATTTGACTGGAGGGCAAAACAATGGAATCTTAATTTTGTAGCAGGTCTCATTATAGGTGGTTTTATTGCAAGTCAATGGCTCGCTCCTGATCAGTCTGTTGCATTGAATCCGGATGTGGTTCAGAATCTAAGTGAAATAGGTATTCAAAATGCGGGAGCTCAATACTTACCAGATGAAATTTATAGCTTGGATGCCTTATTATCTCTGAAAGGATTTCTTATACTGCTTGGTGCAGGACTATTGGTAGGTTTTGGAGCACGGTATTCCGGTGGATGTACTTCTGGTCATGGAATAGTAGGTTTGAGTAATCTATTTACCGAATCTTTTATTGCTGTTGCAGGCTTCTTTATTGGTGGCTTGATAATGACATGGTTAATTTTACCTTATATTTTTTAAATTATTCTGTATGAAATATTTTAAGTTTTTGCTGGTTGGTGTTTTCTTTGGAATTATTTTGTTTAAAGCAGAAGTAGTATCCTGGTTCCGTATATATGAAATGTTCAAATTTAAATCATTTCACATGTATGGTGTTATTGGATCGGCAGTTGTAATTGGATTGGTTGTCATGTTCTTATTTAAAAAGCGGAAGTTAAAGACAATTGAAGGAAATGCTGTTTATATTGAACCGAAAAAGAAAGGTGTCTCAAGGAATTTACTTGGCGGAATCATCTTTGGATTGGGATGGGCGCTTGGTGGTGCATGTCCGGGACCAATGTTTGTTCTATTGGGTAAAGGTGTAATTGCTATAATTGTTGTTTTGATTGGCGCAATTCTAGGTGCTTTTCTATATCATGCCTTTAAACATAAATTACCTCACTAACTAATCATAAAAAACAGATATTATGAAAAAAAATATGGGAAGTGTCGACAAGGGCATTAGAATTATAGTAGCAATAGCCATAGCCCTATTATATTATTTTGATGTGATAACAGGAACCTTGGCTTATGTATTAATGGCATTTGCAATCATATTTTTAATTACAAGCTTTATTAGCTTTTGCCCTTTGTATGCTCCGTTTGGATGGAATACTTGTAAAACGAAGGAGTAAAGAAATCTTATTAAACTATTTCTGCGCTTAAACCAGCTTCTAATAACTTGGAGCAACGTGGTTTAAGGTCGTTATAAGCACCTGTTTTTACTGTGCATTTACCTTTGTAGTGTACTAATAAGGAGCATTGTTCTGCCTGTTCCGGAGTATGCTCGCAGGCGTAAATTAATGTTTCTATAACGTGATCAAAAGTATTTACATCATCGTTATATAAAACGATCTCACTTATCTTCTTATCCTTAGTATCTTTCTTGATCTTTTCGGATAATTTTTCTTTTGCACTCATTTTAAATTCCTTTTTCTTTACTAATATAAAAATTTTAGGGAAACCCAATTGTTCCTTTCTATTTTTTCATCCAATTTTAACATATGCTTCTTGCATTCTTTCTCAAGAACCGGAATATCATTTTTATAAAAACCGCTTAAGAAAAGTATACCATTATTATTTAAGCAAGATGCATAGGTTTTTATGTCTTTCAACAAAATATTCCTGTTGATGTTTGCCAAAATGATATCATATTTTCTCTCTTTGATTAAGCTTGCATCTCCCTGGTAAACCGATATATTTTGACACTTGTTTCTTTCTGTATTCTCCAAGCTGTTTAAATAACACCAATTATCAATATCGATAGCATCAATAGCTTTTGCTCCTTTCATTTCGGATAAAATTGCCAGAACTCCCGTACCACTTCCCATATCCAATACTGATTTATTTATGAAATCTGTCTTCAAAATATGCTGGATCATCATATGTGTGGTTTCATGATGACCTGTTCCAAAACTCATTTTTGGTTCGATAACTATATCGAATGCTGTATTTGGTTCTTCATGAAAAGTTGCTCTAACTGTGCAAAGATCTTCAACGACAATAGGTTTGAAATTTTTCTCCCATTCCTGATTCCAATTGATTTGTTCAATTTCTTCCTGAGCATAGGTTATGGAAAACTCTTCAGAATTTAAGATCTGGATATCCTCCAGAATAGATGGGTGCCATTCTATTTTCCTGATATAGGCAATTACACCGGTTTCCGTTTCTACAAAACTCTCAAAACCAGCATATCCTAATTCTGCCACAAGAATATCTGATACCGGTTGAACTGGCTCGACTGTGAATCTATATGCTAGATAAACTGCATCCGACATAATATAACATTATTGAATTCTTGCATTAACGATTGAGGCAATTGTTGGAGCTCTTTAAATGTTTTGCATGAGATTCTCAGGCATTCTAAGAATGACAAAATATTTAAAAGCGACTGCCGAAAGCGTGACCTTGAGTTAGCGAAAGGTAATGCCCAAAAGTTAAAACGCCTTTACAATACCGAAAAAGTCATCTGCTTTTAGTGCAGCTCCACCAATCAATCCACCATCTACATCCGGTTTAGAAAATATTTCTTTAGCATTTCCGGGTTTTACACTTCCACCGTATAATATAGAAACCTCATTTGCTACCTCATCACCATATTTTGCGGCTAAAGTTTTTCGAATAAAGGCATGCATGTCCTGTGCCTGCTCCGGGCTTGCAGTTTCACCGGTACCAATAGCCCAAACAGGTTCATAAGCTAAAACAATGTTTTTAAAGGCCGCAGAATTTAAATGGAATAATCCGTTTTTAATTTGACTTCCAACTATGTTTTCATGATTTTTTGCTTTACGATCGGCAAGTTCCTCACCAAAGCAAAAGATCACTCTCATATTGTTTTTGAGAGCAGCATCCACTTTTTTAGCTAACATCTCATCGGTTTCATTAAAATAAGCGCGACGTTCACTGTGACCGAGTATCACTGTTTTTACTCCAACACTTTTAAGCATAGACGCACTCACCTCTCCAGTGTAGGCACCATTATCTGCAAAATGCATATTTTGAGCAATGACTTCAATTTTTGAGGTTCTTAAAGCTTCAAAAGCATGCCATAAATTTGTAAAAGTTGGTGCGATCATGACCTCGCAATTGGATGAATTGATATGCATTTTCAATTCAGTTACCAATGTCTGCGTTTCCGCTAAATCATTATTCATTTTCCAGTTTCCAGCTACTATATTTTTTCTCATTTTAGTGGTTTTTATATTTTATTGAAGTTTAACTTTTGGATCTAACCAGGCGTAAATTATATCTACAAAAATATTGATTATAATGAACATAAGGGCTATAATTAATACAGAACCCATAATTACCGGCAAATCTAAGGTATTTAGGGCATTTACTATCTCTTTTCCTAATCCATTCCAGCCAAAAACATACTCTACGAATACGGCTCCAGCCAACATTGACGCGAACCACCCTGAGATTGCAGTAACTACAGGATTCATTGCATTCTTGATCGCGTGATTTTTTATAACCTGAAATTCGCTTAAACCCTTAGCTCTGGCTGTTCGAATATAATCCTGATTAAATACCTCTAATAGCGAATTTCTCATTAACTGGATGATCACAGCCAAAGGTCGAATTCCTAAAACAATAGCAGGCAGGATCAAATTTTTCCATTGAATGGTATTCTTCTCACCAAAATCATCTAGTTCATATAGGCTTCCTGTCATTTCCAGATTGGTATATTGATGTAAGACATACCCAAATATCCATGCAAATAAGATAGCACTAAAAAATGAAGGAACACTCATCCCTAAGGTACTGAATACTTGAATCACCTTATCCATCAACTTGTCTTTATACAAGGCTGAAACAACTCCTAGAAAAACTCCCAGGATGATTGCAATTATAATGGCAGAGACTGCTAAAACAAATGTGTTAGGCAAGGTTTCTGCCAATACCTGACTTACTTTTTTTCCTTGTTTTGTAAAAGATTCTCTTAAATATGGAAATTTGAGAACCACTGTATTATTACTAGTAGAAAATAATTTAGTAGCTGAATATTTACCGTTTTCTAAAAATGTATAGTCCTCCGGACTGTTAGAATGAAACGAAACAAGAGACAGGTCGTTTAAATAATATAAGTATTGCGTACTAATTGGCTTATCAAAACCATACTTTTTCTTAATTATCGCAAGTTGCTCACTATCTTCATTCTGGCCCAACATCATTTGTGCAGGATCTCCGGGAAGCACATTAAATAGAAAAAATATGACTGTTACTACCCCGAATAAAGTGAGTAAGGCGTATAATATTTTATTTGCTAAGTAATTTATCAGTTTTTATTTTTTAATATGGTAACTCTAATTCCTCTATATCATTCCAATGAACTTTTTGAAGGACTGTACCTTTACTTAATTTTAGAACTCCCGGATTAGAACGAACAATTGTTTTTAAAGCAGTTTCATCACAGAAATAAAAATCAAAATTTAAATCAAAGTTGTTTTTTAATCCTAGTTGCAAATCTTCTCCAGAAGCCGTCATCCCAATGACCTTGTACCCATTTTTAATGGCTCGAGCAAACATTTCATTAAGTTTAGAAATACCATCATCTTCTGCTTTATTGATGTCGTGCATGACGATCATGATCAGGTTTTCTTCCAGAAGTATACTTTCTGTCAAGTCTTCCCCGTCACGCTCAATAGAAAAATCATGAATTGGTGGCTCATAACCTTCCTTAATAACTTTTGTATCGACACTAATAAATTCTCCTTCAACACTTGGATAGGAACCATTCGTAATATGAATTTCTTCCTTACCATTAACGTCAAAATTCCAACTGTATTCAACAACTGCCTTGGGAGCATCATCTGGTATGATCATGTTTTCTTTTAGATTGTCACCAACTTTATATGGTCTGAAGTCAATAGATGGCAAATGATTAATAACATGATACCCAAACCAAATACAGACTAAAAGACTCAACACGGAAATCAATTTTAATCCCAGTTTGCTAAAAATTGGTTTTATATGTATAATGCCTGCAAATAAAATGAGTATTAATACCAACAGAATAACATCTTTTCTGAAGCTTCCCCAAGGAGTCAGTTTTATGGCATCTCCAAAACATCCACAATCGGTAACTTTATTAAAATATGCCGAATAAAAGGTCAAGAATGTGAAGAAAATTATCATCAATAACAAGCCCCAGAGTGTCAATTTAGGTTTAAAACCAATCAATAAAAATACGCCTAAAAGTACTTCATAGATGACCACAAATAGAGCCAGCCAAAGAACAAATGGTTCTAAAAAAGGCAGGTTTAGAACATCCTCACTAAAATATTCAGAGAGTTTAATAGAAAACCCAATTGGATCATTGAGTTTAATAAGTCCCGAGATAATGAACAAAACCCCAACGAGTATTCTAATTACAGATATAATAAATTTCATTAATAAAGTTTTTATTTTTGGTTTTAACTAGGACATTTCTTCGTTTATATGAATTAAGGCAAAAATTGCATAGTTAATCATATCCTGATAGTTGGCATCAATACCTTCACTGACAATTGTTTTTCCGGCATTATCTTCTATTTGCTTTACGCGTAATAATTTTTGTAAAATAAGATCGGTTAAAGAACTCACCCTCATATCTCTCCAGGCCTCGCCATAATCATGATTCTTATCTTGCATTAATTGTTTAGTTATACTTACCTGAATATCGTATAATTCTATGGATTCTTCTACGCTTAGATCAGGCTGCTCTACAACTCCCTTTTCTAACTGAATCAAGGCCATAATGCAATAGTTTATAATACCTATAAACTCGCTGACCTCATCTTCTTCAATCTTTCTAACTTCGTTTTGCTGCAAACCTCTTATCCTTTGTGCCTTGATATAAATTTGGTCCGTTAACGAAGGTAAGCGCAGTATCCTCCAAGCACTTCCATAATCTTTCATCTTTTTTATAAACAAACTTCTGCAAGAGTTTATAATTTGGTCATATTGTTTTGAAGTGTTTTGCATGAATTGGATTGAATTTTGCGTAAATTTCGCATAATTTAATTGAATTAAAAAACTTAATTATACCAAAATAATTTTGACGAAAACTATTAACTGCAAAGGACGACTTATTGATCTTTCTACTCCCAGAGTGATGGGAATTCTTAATGTAACTCCAGATTCTTTTTATGATGGTGGTATGTATAAACAGGATAGCGATATATTGAATAAAGTAGAAAAAATGATTATTGAGGGAGCAACATTTATTGATATTGGTGCTTACAGTTCACGTCCTGATGCAGATCATATTAGCGAGGAGGAAGAACTAAAACGGATTCTACCTGTAATTAATTTAGTATTAAATAAGTTTCCCGATATCATTATTTCTGCTGATACCTTCAGAAGCAACGTTGCCAGAAAATGTATAGAAGCAGGAGCAGCTATAATAAATGATATTTCTGCAGGAAATTTAGATAGTAATCTGTTGAAAACTATTGCTAAACTGCAAGTTCCATTCATCATGATGCATATGAAAGGTAAACCTCAGACCATGAAAAATTTTGCAGATTACAAGGATCTTTTGAAAGAGGTTTTGTTATATTTTTCTGAAAGAATTGTTGCTGCCAGGAAATTAGGCATTATTGATCTGATTGTAGATCCCGGATTTGGTTTTTCGAAATCAATTGCTCAAAATTTTGAGCTTTTGAATAAACTTGAGCATTTACAAATTACAGATCTTCCTGTACTTGTAGGAATTTCAAGAAAATCAATGATCTATAAAACACTACGCAGTTCACCAAATGAGGCCTTGAATGGAACATCTGTATTAAATACAATTGCCTTACAAAAAGGGGCCTCTATACTCAGAGTTCACGATGTTAAGGAAGCCATGGAATGTATCAAATTGACAAGTCAATTAAAATGAATCGACTTATAATAACACTGGTGTTTCTCACTATCTTTTCATGTGGCAATGAAAAAATGATTCAATTACCAGAAATTAATTCTACCGAAATAACTGAAATATTAGATGTTTCTTCTGCTTACCTGTTTTATGATGAAACCAAACCAGACAGCATAGAATTAAACAGAAAAAATTTGATAAGTACCACCAATTGGTTGGTCAATGTTGATAAAAGACTAACTCTTGAACAGGCAATTCCTTCAATAGTATTTCTACAGAATAAGAAACGTGATGCTCAAATGCATAAAAATGAAGCAGCTAAAAATTATTACACTTGTCACTATAAAAAAATAAACAATTTGGGATTTATTGATTTTACTGATATTTACTACCACCAAGAAGATTTTCAAGAGTATTTAAAATCTAAAAATATTAAAAAATTTAACGTGTTGTTTTTTAATTCTGATAGTCTTTCATTTAAAAATATAAAAGATACTTTAAAGAAGTTGCAATCCTTAGACACGCTCAACTCAAAGGTGTTTTTCAACTTTGATAAAAATTTGAGTTTTCAACAATATATCGCTTATAAGGAGGAACTTTTAAAAATAGACACAACACAAATAAATATAGATACCAACGAATTTATTTATTAATCTTAATTTGCTAAATTTACCAAAACTCCTTTCTGTTGGAAATCTTTGATGAACTTTTAAAATTTAGCGTAGTTGATGTTATTGATGTCATTCTTGTTGCATTCCTGCTCTATTACGTTTACAAACTGGTTAAAGGAACAGTAGCGATAAATATATTTATTGGTATTGTAATAATATACCTTATCTGGAAGCTAACTCAGGCCTTACAGATGCAATTATTAAGTAATATTCTTGGCGGATTTATTAGTGTTGGTATGTTCGCACTAATTGTAGTTTTTCAACAGGAAATCAGGAAATTTTTATTAATGGTTGGATCGACTAATATGGGCAGAAGACGCAAATTTTTTAATCAACTTAAATTTTTAAAAACGGAAACATTTACTGAGACCAATGTCAAGGCTATAGTTGCTGCATGCAATAGAATGAGTCTATCAAAAACTGGTGCATTAATAGTGATTGAACGAAATAACAGTTTAGACTTTTTAACAGGCACAGGCGATGAAATGAATATTACCGTTACGCAACCAATTCTGGAAAGCATATTCTTTAAAAATAGTCCTTTGCATGATGGTGCAGTAATTATTGATAATAATACTGTAAAGGCTACCCGAGTCATATTACCTGTGAGTAATGAAAAAAATATCCCGGAACGGTTTGGTCTTCGTCACAGAGCAGCTATTGGTATAACAGAAAAAACAGATGCTGTGGCTTTAGTGGTAAGTGAGGAAACAGGTCAAGTTTCTTATATTAAAGATGGTGAGTTTGTAATTTTTCAAGATAATATAGAGCTAACAGATCTCATAAGAAAAGATTTGGTATAATATGAATTGCAAGAACTGTGATTTATTAATTTCTGACCAAGACAACTTTTGCAATAGTTGTGGGGCTAAAATA
>JABDOZ010000167.1 GCA_013043005.1 Flavobacteriaceae bacterium
GATTGGAATGTTTTTGAATTCTGATAGTTTTTGCTTCATTTCCTTTTGATAGGAATCCGGATAGCGATTCAAAGTTCCAAACGGATTCTCATTGGCATCCAAAAAAACACCATCTTCACCGGAAAACTCATCCCTAGCACTCGAATATGGTTTAAGCGATAGTATATTTGGTCTGACTATTTTCTTTAAATCAAACATTATCCAGGCTTTTTAATCTTACTGAAACTGCGTTTTTATGAGCAAACAATTCTTCGGCTTCTGCCATTAATTCAATGGCTGGACCGATAGTTTTAATACCTTCTTCATTTAAATTCTGGAAGGTTATTTTTTTTACGAAGCTATCCAAAGATACGCCACTGTAATTTCTTGAATAGCCATTTGTTGGTAAGGTATGATTAGTTCCACTCGCGTAATCTCCTGCACTTTCACAACTATATAATCCTAAAAAAACTGAACCGGCATTGGTTATTCTTTTTGTATATTCAAAAGCATTATCAGTAGCAATAATTAAATGTTCCGGGGCATATAAATTACTAAATTCAATACATTCGTCAATTGAATTTAAAAGAATTGACCAACTGTTTTTTAGAGCTGATGCTGCAATATCTTTTCTTGGTAATTGTTTCAGTTGCTTATTTAATTCTTCATTTGTCTTATTGATAATTTCTTTGTCATCAGACAATAAAATTACTTGACTGTCTTCACCATGTTCGGCTTGTGACAATAAATCAGCTGCGATAAATTCTGGATTACTTGTATGGTTCGCTATAACCAAAACTTCACTTGGTCCGGCTGGCATGTCTATTGCTACCCCTTGTTGCTGAATGAGTTCTTTTGCCTTTGTTACATATTGATTTCCTGGTCCAAATATTTTATAAACCTGTTGAATGGTATCTGTTCCATAAGCCATAGCTGCAATGGCTTGAGCACCACCAACTTTATAGATTTTAGTAATTCCAATCAAGTCTGCGACATATAAAATTACCGGGTTTATTATTCCTTCTTCATTTGGAGGTGTACATAAAACAATTTCATTACAGCCAGCCAATTTTGCGGGAACTCCAAGCATTAGTATAGTCGAAAATAAAGGAGCGGAACCTCCTGGAATATATAATCCAACTTTTTCAATAGCCACACTTTTTCTCCAACATTGAACACCTTTTGTTGTTTCAATGATTTTCTCATTGTCTTTTTGAGATTCATGAAACGTTGCAATATTTTTTATTGCTATCATAATAGCAGTCTTTAATTCTTGACTGATATGGTTTTTCGCAGTTTCTATTTCTGATGAATCAACTTCAATAGTTTTTAAGATAACCCTATCAAATTTTTCAGCATATTTTTTTAACGCTTCATCTTTATTGGTTTTAACATCTTTGAGTATGTCAATCACAACATCATCCAAAGCTTTTTGCTCTAAAATTGGTCGCTTTGCCAATTCCTTCCATTGATCTTTATGCGGATATTTATAAACTTTCATCATAATACCATTTTATCTATTGGAATAACTAATATACCTTCTGCACCTGCGTTTTTGAGTTCATCAATACTACTCCAGAATTTATCTTCGTCAATTACAGAGTGCAATGAACTCCAACCTTCTTCAGCCAATGGCATGATGGTTGGACTTTTAAGAACTGGCAATATTGAAGTGACTTCCTCAATTTTCTCATTTGGAACATTCATCAGTACATATTTTGTATTTTTTGCTCTTAAAACTGCCTGAATTCTGAATAGTAATTTTTCTAAAACAACTGCTTTATCCAAATCAAGATTCAGGTTTTTTGCTAGAACAGCTTCAGATCTTAAAATGACTTGGGTTTCTCTTAATCCGTTTTTAAATAAGGTGCTTCCAGAACTTACAATATCACATATGCCATCTGCTAAACCAATGTTGGGAGAAATTTCGACAGATCCCGATATCACATGAATTTCTGAATCAATATTGTTTTGTTCTAGATAGGCATTCAATGTATTTGGATACGAAGTTGCTATTTTTTTACCATCAAAATAAGAGACTTCATTAGATTCGATTCGTTTAGGAACTGCCAAGGATACTCTACATTTAGCAAATCCTAGTTTTTGAACGACTTCGGTTTTCTTTTGTTTTTCTATCAGGATATTTTCCCCTATGATAGCAATGTCGACAACACCATCTTCAATGTATTGGGGAATATCAGAATTACGCAAATACAAAACTTCCAAAGGAAAATTCCGGGCAGTAACTTTTAACTGGTCTTTTCCATTGTCAATCTTGATTCCACAATCCTTTAAAAGTTTTAAGGAGTCTTCATTAAGTCGTCCGCTTTTTTGAATGGCTATTTTTAGTTTACTCATTTTGTTTTTTTGTTGAGTCTGAAAAAAATCAATTGGGATGGAAATAAAAAATCCGCCTTGATTTTCTCAGACGGATTTTTAATTTTATGTTTTAATTACACATATCATTTTCCTATCGCCTAAGAGCAATTTTGAAAATGATTATGATGTAATGAAAAAAATGTCATTAGTTATTCTTACTAGGCAAACGTAATAAGATTTTTTTTAGCGACCAAATTATTGATGAAATCTTAGTTTTTTTTTAGGAATTGGTATTTTAACTTGTTCTTATTGGAATTATTTTAATAAATTTTGAATTGAGTATATATTATTAGGATAAATGAATCAGGTGAAAACTGCATAATTAACAAACCAGAACCGTATCGAACTATGCTATTGCACTTGAAGACGGTTATGGAGCAGACCATTCAAGATGCAGAATTAAAATTGAAATGGAAAGTTCCTTTTTACTATGTTGATAAGCGTCCTGTTTGTTATTTAGATCAATCAAAGGATTATGTTGATGTTGGTTTTGGAATGCATCTCATTTGACAGTTAATTTTATTCATTTAATAACAGCCTATCCTAAAATGATGAAATCTTTGCGCTACAATACTTTAGCAGAAATAAATGACAAAATTCTAAGCGAGATTCTGAATGACGCCTACAAAATAAAGCATAAAAAATTTTGAAAATAAAATAAAAAATTGAAACATTTTGAGGTCATAGAATGTATAGAAATATTATTTAAAATACCAAAAAAAACTCCTTAAAAGTTTTCAACTATAATTGTTATTAAAAACTAAAAGCTAATGTTTCACGTAGATTTTTGTGTCTTATTTTTGTCCTAATCCTTTCAATTTTTAAAATATTAATAGCATTATGAGTAAAGACACTTTACTTAAAGAAATTTACACTTATCAAGACGTCTTAAGCTCGTCGTTGGAGTACTTTAATAACGACGAATTAGCAGCGACGACTTGGATCAATAAATATTGTTTAAAAGATAAAAGCGGAAGTTATTTAGAAAGATCACCAGATGATATGCATCGAAGAATGGCTGATCAATTTGGAAGAATTGAAAGTAAATACCTAATAGGTGAAAGTTCAACCGATAATTTATCGGCTTACGGTAAAAAAAGAAAACCCCTAACTACTAATAAAATATATAATCTTTTCAAAGACTTTAAATATGTGATACCGCAGGGAAGTGTTATGTATGGTTTAGGTAACAATGAGGTGATTGCTTCTTTATCAAATTGTATTGTGGTACCATCGGTTTTAGATTCGTATGGAGGTGTTTGTTATACAGATCAACAATTAGCGCAACTATTTAAAAGACGTTGTGGAGTAGGAGTCGATTTATCAGAATTACGTCCTAAAGATGCTACTGTATCCAATGCCGCTGGCTCAACAACCGGAGCAGTTTCTTTTATGAACCGTTTTTCCAATACTACACGTGAAGTTGCACAGAATGGTCGCAGAGGGGCATTGATGTTGACTTTGGATGTAAAACATCCAGATATAGAAGATTTTGTCACCATTAAGCAGGATCTTACTAAAATAACTGGAGCTAATGTATCTATTCGATTATCGGATGAATTTATGAATGCTGTTGTGAATAATGATAAATTCACACTTCAATGGCCTATTGACAGCAATGAACCTAAATATACCAAAGAAATAGATGCTAATGACCTTTGGCAAAAGATTATCACTTGTGCTCACAATACTGCAGAACCTGGATTGATTTTCTGGGACAGGCAGCATCATTATTCAACATCATCTGTGTATCCAGATTTTAAAAACAGTTCTACTAACCCTTGTTCAGAAATAGCAATGCAAGGTGGTGATAGTTGCCGTTTGATAGCTGTGAATTTATTCAGTTTTGTTGAAGAACCATTTACTAAAAATGCTAAATTCAATTATAAGAAATTCTACGAAGTGGTTTATGAAACACAACGTTTAATGGATGATCTAGTAGATTTAGAACTTGAAGCAGTAGATAAAATTTTAGCAAAAATTGATGCAGATCCGGAACCGGACCATATAAAGTATGCAGAAAAAGAAACCTGGAAATTATTAGCGAAAACAGGACGTAAAGGAAGACGAACTGGATTAGGATTTACGGCTTTAGCAGATTCGATTGCAGCACTTGGAATTAAGTTTGATACGGATGATGCTTTAACCGTGGTTGATGAAATGATGAAAACTAAAATGACTGCGGAATTTGATAGTAGTATCGATATGGCAATTACCAGAGGCCAGTTTGAAGTTTTCAACAGAAATATTGAAGATACTTCTGAATTTGTGCAAATGATGCAAGAAGAATTCCCGGATATGTATCAACGTATGATGGAAAATGGACGTAGGAACATCTCGATCAGTACTGTAGCTCCAACAGGTTCGTTAAGTATGTTGGCTCAAGTATCTTCAGGAATTGAACCAGTGTTTTTGTTGTCATATGTGCGTAGAAGAAAAGTAAATACAAGCGATGAAAACTCTAAAGTTGATTTTGTTGATGATTTAGGGGATGCTTTTGAAGAGTTTACAGTCTATCATAAAAATCTGGAAACCTGGATGAACACCTCTGGGAAACAAGATGTAATGGATAGTCCATATGCAGGCGCTACAGCACCTGAAATTGATTGGAGAAAACGTGTAGAAATGCAGGCTTTGGTTCAAAAATATACAACACACTCCATTAGTTCAACTATTAATTTAACTTCTGATGTATCTGTAGAACTAGTTGGGGATATTTATATAGACTCATGGAAAAAAGGATTAAAAGGAATCACTGTTTATAGAGATGGTTCTCGTAGTGGAATATTAGTATCTGCTGATGATAAAAAGGAAGAAGAAATAGAAAACACATACATAACAGAAACCTTTGTAAAGAAACGCCCACATAAGATAGAAGCAGAAATTGTACGATTCCATAACGAGTCTGAAAAGTGGTTAGCGGTGATAGGTTTGGTAGACGAAAAACCATACGAAGTCTTTACAGGAAAAATGAAAGACGCCTTTAACTTACCACAATGGGTTGAAAAAGGTTGGGTATTAAAGAGTAGAAACGAAGAAGGTGTATCAAGATATGATTTCCAATATATTGACAGTGATGGATATAAAACCACAATTGAAGGATTATCTCGTTCATTCAACAAGGAGTTCTGGAACTATGCGAAACTGATTTCCGGAGTGATGCGTCATGGTATGCCAATGCCGTATGTTGTCGATTTGATTGAAAACCTAAATTTATACGATGAACACATCAATACATGGAAAAATGGTGTTGCCAGAGCATTAAAACGATTTGTTCCTGAAGGGGCTGAAGCTGTTGACAAAAAATGCAGTAGCTGTGGCGATCCTGAAGGATTGGTTTTTGAGGAAGGCTGCTTAAAATGTAAAAGTTGCGGATTTACAAAATGTGGCTAAACAATAGGAATTTATTAAAGGATATAAGGCCTTACATAATTATTATGTAAGGCCTTTTTCTATAAATCAATAATTGT
>JABDOZ010000168.1 GCA_013043005.1 Flavobacteriaceae bacterium
TCAATCCCTCTTGCATACTTAAAAACACGTTTTTTCTTATTTGTCTTTGCATGAGGATCTGCACCTGCTTTTAACAAGGCAAGTACAGAATAAGAGTTTTTGTTCCCTTCTTGGACAGCTAGATGCAGAGGCGTTTCTCCTAAGTTATTTTTTTTATTCACATTCAGACCAAAAGAAATGAAGGACTCCATCAAATACCCAGCATCTTCCATTCTGGCAATAGCATGTAAATAAGACTCCTTATTAGAAAACTCATGAGATACTCTGCAACCATTTTCGAAAAGCTTTTCTGCCATTAGAGAGTTGTTATTTTGAAAAGCATAATGCAAGAATTTTGGATCTTCAACTTTAGCTCCTGCTTCTAAAAGCATTTCTAGTAGAATAACCGAATCTGAACTGATAGCAATCTCAATTGCCTCGTTAGGATCCCCTCCTTTTTCCAGAATCTTTTCTACAAGTTCTACATTCAAATTACTTGTAGCTTGGGTTAACATTCCTGATGGGTTCGCACCAGAATTCAAAAGTAACAAGGCTGTTTCAGTATCATTATTCTCAACAGCCTTTTGTATACCTAAAGTGGCATCCGCATTATATTCCAATGCCAATTTAACCATTTCAGGTTGTTTGTCTTTTGCAGCTGCAACAATAGCTGTGTTTGCATTTGCTCCTTCATCCAGTAGGAATTTTGATATATCAGGTTTATTTGCAGTAATAGAAGTCTCAATACCCAAGTCTGGATTAGCTCCACTTTCAACTAACAAGTTCACCCATTTTAAATCTTTTTTTCTTACCACTTCATCTAACTGCGATGATACGTCAGCATTACCCTTTTCTATTGCAGCCTTCGCCAATTCAATATCTTCACCTTTAACTGATGCTTCTAGTGCTTTTGTCGAATTACCCTCATAATCATTAAGAACCTTTTCAAACAATTGTTTGTCTTCTTTTTTTACAGCATATTCAAACGTTTCATCAGGACTAGCTTCGTTTTCTAAGCTTAAAACAACGGCTTCTTTGTTATCCTGTTCTATTGCATATTGTAATGCTTCTGTTGGTTCTGCATCATTTTCAAGAGCAATCTCTAAAATTTCCTGATTCTTATTTTCTATGGCTCTATTAACAGAAGAATTATCAGTTATTTTAGCATTTTTTGAGATAAATAGTTTGTACAAGGCAACATCATCTATTCTGGCTGCAGCTTCCAGAGATTCATTGTTTGCCTCCGTTACTGGTACAATTAAATTAACAAGCGTTCTATCCTTATCTCTCTGAGCAATTGTCACCGCCTGTGAAAAAGTTGAGGATTTAGCCTTGCCACCTAGTTCTACAAATTTTTTAGTCATATCTTCATCTTCATTCTGTATGGCAAGATCAACAGCCTCTTCATCAGCAATATATCCGTCTACTCCACTATCAACCAATGCCTTTGCAATTCTATATCGCTTTTTTCTTACTGCAAAATCCAGATCATTGTTAATTGGTTTTGCATTTTCTCTGAGTAAAGCATATACCACAGAAGGAAAATTATAAGCCACCGATTTATATATCATATTATTTTTTGGCTCTGCACCTCTTTCCAGCAACGCCAGTACTTTATATGGATTAAAATAATCAGGATCGAATGCAATTTCCAGATCTTCTTTGGTTGGCCTAACTCCTTCGTCCATGATTGCATTCAAAACATCTATATCAACTTGAGGCGATGTAATAGTTGCCCTAATAACACCCTTTGCAAACTTATTCGCACCTGACCTATACATTTGCTTTAATCTTCTTATATCTCCATTTGCAGCCGCTGCTATCAGTTCAGAATCCATAATATCATTTCTTGCAATGCTACTATTATCAAATGTGTTGAAGTCTCTCACCCGCTCCAAAGTATACTCAACTTGATATCGATCGTCATCAATGGTCTGAATCGAGAAATTTTTTGTGACACTCCTATTCATAGCATCTGTAAGCTTTGTTTTTGCTTCTTTACTCCCAGAAAACCTAAGTGTTTTTCGCTCTGCTCCTTTTTGAAATTTCTTAGTATCATCCCAAACACTCACATAACCATGCCTGAGATCTACTGAATCTACTTCTACCTGAAGAATTTTGTTCAGGGCTATGACTTCTTCAGTGAAAAACGATTTCATATCTCCATCTTGCCTTCCTAATACAGGTTGTTTATTTAACAGGACTTCATCCTGCCCGAAAAAACCCATAAATAGAACTCCTGTATAATCAGATTCCGATTCAGAGCCCGAGTCAATTTTTTCAATTGTTGTTACTTTTTGTTTGAATTTTACTGACCCTCTGTTAAAAAAAGTGTGTGATCTTTGTTGACTCCTGTATAGGTAAACTTCATTCTCAGCAATATTTATTAATGAATCCAACACCTTTCTCTTGTATTCCAAATTATCAATATCCGGAAAATTCTTTCTGGTTAACAGTTCTGAAATTCTTTCAAGTCCTATTCCTATGAGTTCAGGATTTTTATTAATAGTGTTTATCCATTTCTCGTGGTTCGTTATGGTTTGGTTACCACCAATTGTGAAGATTTTAGGATTTCCTAAATCAATTGTATATGGATCAATGATCCCATTTTTAACTTTATCAGAATTATTATCTTTAATTGAATTTTTTATTTTTTCAGCAAATTCTTCAGGTGTTAAGGCAGAATATCTATATGCGTCTCTATTCACTCTGTTTCTTAAAAGAAAATGGCCTCCGTAAATTACTTTGGAAGCAAAATGAGTGCCATTTCTATACAAAAATCCTGCTGCACTAATATCCCTACCCAACCTTTTGACATCATCAACAAACTTATCTGACAATTGTTTAGATCTAAAATTTAATTTCAGCTCGCTTATTTTTTTATAAAATGAAGAGTAAACGAATAAATAATCAGGTTCTGCCAAATCCTTAAAATTGAAATCATAGGCATTACTAAACATAGCCAACCCTAAATTGTTCAATCCTGTTTTATTTGCAATTTTATCTAATAAAGTCGTTTCAAAATCGTAATCCGTGAGTACGTAAAATGTTTCCAAGATAGAATCCTGCTCTACAGAATTGTTGACTTCAATTCCATTATTTACAGGTAAATCCGGATATAAATTGGTTAAATTAAAGACATTATTAGCCACTTGTGAGGGAAGAGTTTCACGAGAAAAGTCTGTAAAGTCAATGCGTCTAACATCGTAGCTTTTACCAATATATTCGGTATTAAAGCTGATCTGCGCTAAACATGTGTGACCCACTAAAATAAAAATGACAAGTAAACTTGCCGGCCAAACGCGCTTCATACAATTAATTAATAAACGCCACTAATCTACTCAAAGATATTAAAAATACAGGATTATACCATAGAATATATATCAAAGATAGGATTAAGAATATAAACTGACGTAAATTAATTTTAACAATAATTACTTATTTGCTTACATTTACGACAACAAAAATCTAATACCAAAATATGTCTGCAGTTAATAAGGAATACAAAAGAATAACTACCAAATCTCTGGTAGATATGAAAAGTAATGGTGAGAAAATATCTATGCTTACTGCATATGACTACACGATGGCTAAGATTGTTGATGGTTCTGGTATTGATGTAATTTTAGTGGGAGACTCTGCGAGTAATGTAATGGCAGGGCATGAAACTACCTTACCTATTACGTTAGATCAAATGATCTATCACGCTTCTTCTGTTATTCGGGCCATAGAAAGAGCCCTGGTGGTGGTTGACTTACCTTTTGGGACTTATCAGAGCGATCCAAAAGAAGCACTTCGTTCGGCAATTAGAATTATGAAAGAAAGTGGAGCCCATGCAGTAAAAATGGAAGGTGGGAAAGAAATTAGAGAGTCTATACGAAGAATTTTAAACGCAGGAATTCCGGTTATGGGACATTTAGGTCTTACTCCTCAATCTATCTATAAATTTGGTACTTATACTGTTAGAGCCAAAGAGGATCAAGAAGCTGACCAACTCAAAGAAGATGCCTTAATGTTAGAAAAAGTTGGATGTTTTGCAATAGTATTAGAAAAAATTCCGGCAAAACTGGCGAATGAGGTGGCTAAAAGTGTGACTATTCCGGTTATTGGTATTGGAGCAGGAAATGGTGTCGATGGGCAGGTTTTAGTTACTCATGACATGCTCGGAATGACACATGAATTCAATCCTCGGTTTTTACGTAGATATCTGGATTTATACCACTCTATGACGAGTGCTTTTGAACAATATATCAAAGACGTTAAAAACTTAGACTTTCCTTCTGACGAAGAACAATATTAATGGCGGTTAAAATTTTATCAGATAAGTCCAATCTTCAAATTCTCTATGAAGACAATCATATTATAGCAGTAAACAAACGAGCAGGTGATATTGTTCAGGGAGATAAAACTGGAGACAAAGCTTTAAATGAAATTGTACAGGAATACATTAAAGAAAAATACAATAAACCTGGCAACGTTTATTTAGGTGTCGTTCACAGGATTGATCGTCCAACAACCGGTATTGTACTTTTTGCAAAAACCTCTAAAGCTTTGGCCAGACTCAATAGCTTATTTGCTACTAAAAATATTCAAAAAACGTATTGGGCCATTGTTAAAAACCCAGTTTTAAAAAAAGAAGATAGACTAATCCATTGGTTGAAAAAAAATCCAAAAAATAATAAATCTTCAGTTTTTGATAGAGAAATAAAAGGAAGTAAACAAGGAATACTGAATTATCGTGTTATTATTGAATTAGATAATTATAGTTTATTGGAAATCAATCTGGAGACGGGCAGACACCACCAAATAAGAGCGCAATTGTCTAAAATAGGGTATCCCATTAAAGGTGATTTAAAGTATGGTTTTGACCGGAGCAACATAGATGGTGGCATATGTTTACACGCCAAAAGAATTGAGTTTATTCACCCAATCAAAAAAGAACAAATTAAATTAAATGCTCCCGTACCTAATGATACTATTTGGAAAGCCTGTATATAATTAATTCTTTTTTGTAAGTTTGTTTATCAATGTGTCTAAAATGAAGAATTTTCTTTATGTATTTGTCTTAATCTTTCTAACTAGTTGTGCCGGTTATCATACTGCACCAAAATTCTATGATCGCTATAAAGAAAGTAAAAAAGTAGAAGCTTATCAATTACCTAAGTTTAAGGAGCCTGTAATGGACAGCTTGTCTCCTTATACTAGAAACTTATTGTTAGATGTAACTGATTTAAGATATATAAAAATTAATCAACCAGATCTTAATCAAAATGAGTTGTTGAAAATAGAAATCAGAGGTCTTTTTAGGCGTCGTTTTAAAGATCTTCAAAGGGTAATAACCAATGATTCCTTAAAAATAGTTTCAATGAAGGTCAAAGATAATATTGCAACAGATTTTTTAGCTTATTTTAATTATGGGCCAGAAAACGCCATTCTTTACATTGCGGGTGATATGGATCCAAGAGCTGTAAGGGAATTTTTTGAGACGGGAGAACATATAGAAATGATGGATGCTATGGTTCCTGAGAATTTTGAGCCAATAGATGCCAACTTAAAAGTTATAGAAGAAAAAAATAAAAACTAAATCTTCCTACTCTATATTAATTTCTAGTAGAATTAAGAGCGTAAATAGCAAAACTCCCCAGCCAATGTCCTCCTTCATAATTGTTGTCTATTATACTGGGTATAGAATAGTTTATATGTTTATTGGCAATTTGCTTTAAATTTGAATACTGAGGAATACCTTCCGAAATTTTATTCAAACTCCATGCCCTGGAAAAATTTACACCATCTAAATGTACCAATTGACCATCAGTTCTATCAGATACTTTGCCCGGTTCTAATGTGAAGTTTTTATCTGATGCCTGTGGCAAAAATTTCTTAAACCATCTTTTAAATTGCCTTAGTTTAAGAACTCGCTTCATTATTGCCGCCTCTTCCAAACATGGTGATAAAAAATCAAAGCCACTTGGTTCCCAATTTATCGGACAGGCTGTATCATTAAAATAAAAATCAATTGCGCGCTGTTCTATCAATAATTTTAGATCTTCATTACCAACTGAAGTTGCATAATCCCAGGCAAAACTTAATCCAAAAGCTGTATTGGGATGTTCACCAACCCGAATCGGATAGTTCAGTTTTGGCAGAAACTCTATGTATTTATTAGCTATTAAATCAGTTAAAGGCTGCAGGTTAACTTCCAATTCTTTGGCCAGCGGGTCATCCCACGTATGCAACTCCTCAGCTAGTTTTAGCAACCAAGCCCATCCATAAGTACGCTCAAAAGTCCAATTATGTTGATCATCAAAATATATAAGTTCCCTTGCTATATTTTCCTTTGAAATATTTTGAATTAGATTTGATTTAATTTCTGTTGTGTTCTCCAAATTAGGAAATTGTTTCATTAAACTAACTAAACTCCAATGTCCATGTACAGCAGAATGCCAATCGAAACAGCCATAGAATGCCGGATGCAGTACTTTCGGTGGCTTTAAATAAGTCGAATCTCCCAATGTTTGTCCCAATCGATTCGGATATTCGGTATTAATACAATTAAGAGGAAGCTGGGCTAAAAGATTTGCCTCCTGCAAGTTCAATTCAGGAACTTTTGCATTTTCTGATAAAAGTTCCTTTTTATCTTCTGATGAATTACAATTCCAGAGAATACTGATTATGGACAGAATTAAGATTTTTTTGATCATCTTTAATAAATTTATCCCAGCCAACCTTCTCTGTCTAAACTTCTATACTGAATTGCTTCACTGATGTGTGACCCATTTATATTTTCTACATTTTCTAAATCGGCAATTGTCCTTGACACTTTCAGTATTCGATCATAGGCTCTTGCTGATAAATTCAATCGCTCCATTGCCGTTTTAAGCAAGTCTTTGGAAGTGTTATCCAAAGCACAAAAGGTTCTAATTTGTTTACTGCTCATTTGGGCATTATAATGAACGTTATCAAATTCTTCATATCGTTCCGCCTGAATTTCTCTAGCCGCAGTTACCCGCTTTCTAATGTCTATTGAAGATTCACTTTTCCTTTCATCTGAGAGTTTTTCAAAAGGAACCGGAGTCACTTCAATATGAATATCAATCCTATCTAACAAAGGACCAGATATTTTACTCAAATAACGCTGCATTTCTGCAGGTGATGAAGTTACAGGAGCATCGGGATCGTTAAAATAGCCTCCAGGGCTCGGATTCATACTGGCTACCAACATAAAAGATGAAGGATAAGTCACCGTGAATTTTGCTCTGGAAATAGTGACTTCTCGATCTTCTAACGGTTGACGCATGACTTCTAAGACGGTTCTTTTGAATTCCGGTAATTCATCGAGAAACAAAACACCATTATGACTTAATGATATTTCACCGGGTTGAGGATACGTTCCTCCTCCTACAAGTGCGACATCAGAAATAGTGTGATGTGGTGATCTAAAAGGTCTTTGAGCCATTAAACCGGAATGCTCTTTTACTCTGCCAACAACCGAATGTATTTTTGTGGTTTCCAAAGCTTCCTGAAGCGTCATTGGAGGTAAAATACTTGGTAAACGTTTTGCTAACATGGTCTTTCCAGCTCCTGGCGGCCCTACCAAAATTATATTGTGCCCTCCAGTTGCTGCAATTTCCATGCAACGCTTGATACTTTCCTGCCCTTTAACATCAGCAAAATCAAAATCAGGATAATTCAGGTTTTTATAGAATTCTTCTCTGGTATTAATAATGGTTTGCTCAATTTCATGGCCTGTATCAAAATAATCGATTACTTGTTTTATATTGTCAATACCATAAACCTTTAAATCGTTTACAATGGCTGCTTCTTTAGCA
>JABDOZ010000170.1 GCA_013043005.1 Flavobacteriaceae bacterium
CAAAAATACTTATCAATAAAAGAAGTTGATGCAGGCTACATTGAACTTAAGGATCATCAATTTTCGTTTTTGGCAAGTATCATTTATTTCGACTTGCGCAATAATCCAGACAAAGACGCTTCAAGTATTGCTAAAGATATTTTGAATCTGGGAATAAAATTAAATGAAGGGAATGCACCTTTTTGTGAATTCTCCTTGAGGTTTTATTGAAAGAAAAAGCCTCACAACAACGTGTATAATCAATACTCCTTCTCTACTCCAAAGAAAAATTCTATATTTAATCATCTGATTTGCAACGACTGAAAATCCTACGGATTCTAAGCCGTACAAATCATATACGGAAACGTTGTGAACAATTCGTCTAGGGCGAACTTTATTCGTCTAGATTTTAGACCGATTAACCAACCAAATGGAGTCACCTAAAAAAATTGCTAGGATTACTGGATTAATCGGAATTATCGTTCTAGTATCTGGTTCCTTCACGCACTCTGTCAATTCAAAACTTATATATTATGAAGATAAACTTGCAACTGCGAATAATTTCATTAACTCGGAATCATTATTTCGTATTGGCTTTGTGAGTAGTTTGATAATGGAAACGGTTTTTATTTTTTATGCGTTCAATTTATACAGAATACTTAAGCCAGTTAACAAAAACCTATCAAAGATTATGTTAATATTAGCACTGGTGCCTGTTCCACTATTTATGTTAAATCAGCTTAATCAGTTTAACGCTTTTTTACTAGCCAATAGTGATATTTATGAAATGATGTTTTTTTTAACATCTCATAAACATGGTGGGTTAATTGTCTCAATATTTTACGGACTTTGGCTATTACCTCTTGGCCTTCTAATCTATCAATCTAAATACCTGCCGAAAATTCTTGGTGTATTTTTAATGGTTGGATGTTTCGGATATTTAATACATTTTTTTCAAGGGTTTTTAATACCAAACTATGAATCTTCTCTTTGGACAAATCCTTTTTTAATTGTCACTCACATATCTGAATTATTATTAATGGTATGGCTTTTAATTAAAGGTTTGAACATTGAGAAATGGAAAACAGTGACTGAAAAATAAAAACTACAGTCAACAACGTGTATAATGCATTCCAGCAGACACCTGCCCGCCTCAATTGGTGAAATTATCGTGGCAGGCGGGTACACTAAAATTCATTACTTTTAGTTTAATAAATTTTCGTGTTACTCGCTCGGCCGAATCCACCTTCGTCATGCTTCGGTGGATGATGATACGCCACGCCTGTCTGCCTTGCGGCTAGCAGGTAGGAACCATTCCTATCCGTCACATTTATATAGATTAGTGGCAGGTGGGCACGTAACACCTTATGTATAATTAGAGGAAGGTTTAGAGAATTAGATTAAAAATTGATGGAGCTTATAAAACTCAATAATATTACTTATGGATTTGCTAGAAATTTTAAAAATGACCAAAAAATAAGAGCAAGTTTCAATAAATTAACAGAATCCGTCTTTGGCTTCAGTTTAGAAAATTGGTACGCGGATGGCTTCTGGGGCGACTATTATATTCCCTATTCACTACTTCATAATAACACCGTTGTATCAAATGTTTCAATTAATAAGATTGAATTTGATATTGAACGCAAGAGAAAGACGGGTATTCAAATCGGAACAGTAATGACGGACGAAAAATACCGGAATAGAGGACTTAACAAGTACTTGATGGAAAAGGTTATGCATGAATGGAAAGATCAAACTGATTTTGTCTATCTCTTCGCTAACGACAGTGTCCTTGATTTCTATCCGAAATTCAATTTCAAGGTTGTAGAGGAATATCAACACTCGAAAACAATTGATACACATAGCGCTTCATCATCCTGGAAAAAATTGAACATGTTAGACCCGACTGATGTCGCTTTTTTAATAGGACGAATTAAGGATTCAACTCCTACAGCAAAGATATCTATGCGTAACAATGCGTCATTGATCATGTTTTACTGCAATTCCTATAAGAAAAACAGCATTTTTTATATCAAAGAACTTGATGCAATTGTCATCGCAGACTTTGAAGGTGACACCGTGTATCTGGATGATATATTCTCAATAAGTCCAATAGAGATCAATAACGTGATCCACAGCATACCTGATAAAAGGATTCTACGGGTAATTTTGGGATTTACACCTTTGGATGATTCCGGATTTGAGAAACATTTATTAAAGGGTACAGATACGCTTTTTATGCTAAAGGATAAGTTCGAATTTTTCACAAATAAACACTGGAAGTTTCCAGTTTTATCTCACGCTTGAAAAAGGTTATTCTATAAAATATAAGAAATAACTATGCAGAAAACCGTGCATAGCTCATACCATGGTCTGTTAAAGACCTCTCGCGAAATTCTGTCGAATTTCCATTACGCCGATCCCTTTTTGCTATCTTAGTGCTGTATGGCACGCCTGCCTGCCTTGCGGCGAGCAGGCAGGAGCCATACCTGTTTGCCGACAGGTAGGCACAAACACGTTGTGCTTAATTAAAAGAATAACATATGGAAAAGTTGATAAAATATGGTGGGATGGCGCTGATATTAGGAGGGATATCTTTTACTATAACTAATGTAGCTATTTCTCCTTTTGTCGACTTTGAAGTGCCTTTTAGTGAAATGCTTACATCTTCTCCATTTTTTTATAGAATGATTTTCGCTGCTTTGACAGTGGCATTTCTTTTATTTGGATCGATTGGACTTTATCTGTACCATAGCCAAATTGAGCGTGCTAAAATGTTCATGCAAGTTACATTTATAATAGCTTTTTTTGGTAGTGCATTTCTTTTAGCAAATGAATGGCATCAAATATTCGTTCTTCCTGAGATTGCCAAAATAAGTCCTGAGGCAATAGATAAATTAGGCTCTTCTGATAATATAGGCAGGGATGTAATTGGAGCTATGATCGCATTTGCAATGTTTTCAATCGGATGGATATTATTTACGATATCTGTTTTGATTGCCAGAAAATTAAATCGTTTAGGACCAGTATTGGTTATTGC
>JABDOZ010000171.1 GCA_013043005.1 Flavobacteriaceae bacterium
GAAAGACTGCGAGTAAGAAATATTTTTTCATACCTTTTGACTAAAGGCAATCTAAGTACCTCTTTTAAATGCCAATTCCAATGATTTTAGTCATTGACAGTGAGAAGCTAAAACAAAAAAAGCCCCCTTCGACAGGCTCAGGGACCTATGCTAAATCATTTCTATAAAACCTTTGGAAACAAAAAAAGCCTCACCATCTAAGGAAACCCGCCATAGGCGGGCAGGGCTTCTCATTGGTTACTGATCTCTCAGTACCACGGTTTACCTTCACTTCGACTTCGCTCAGTGAGCGGTAAACACAACACAACATTTTATTATTCCAGCCCGCCAGCTGGCCCCTTCGCTAAAAACATCCACTGGATGTTTTATTAACGCTCGGTCCGGTCTGGACGAGACTGGAAAAATCCAATGTTTTCATTAGTTATAGCATGTCTTGTTTTGTATTAATATCCCGTCCAACTAGTCGAACCCATAGGCACAAGCTCCAAATTTATAATCACGATCGGGTTTAGTTTCAATCATATCTCAAGCAAAATTCCGGAAATAAAACTCCCAATAGATTGATTGTATTACTTAATGATTTATGTCATAGTATTTTAACAATTAATGTTATAAAATAGTAGATTCTACCTTTTGTTAAAATAGTAACTCAATAGCTAGACTTAAGTTGATGAAGGTACTATTAATTGCGCCGACTGCTTTAGATAATAAGGGTAATCCAATTACCCAGGGACGATTATATCTGCCAGGTCTTACTCTGCCTATGCTGGCTGCGGTTACCCCTTCTTATGTAAAATTGAAACTTGTATATGAAACGGTAGATAAAATCCCCTTTAACGAATCCTGGGACCTGGTTGGATTAACAGGAATGGGCTCCGGAATTTACAGAGCTTGGCAGATTGGCGATATATTCAGGAGTAAAGGGGTTAAGGTAGTCCTTGGTGGGATAGGAGCTTCTTTACTTGGCCAGGAAGAATGTTTAAAACATTGCGATTCCATTGTTCTAGGAGAAGCCGAAGATATTTGGCCTCATGTAATTAATGATGCCAGACAAGGTCAATTAAAACAATTCTATTCATCACCTTTTCCGCCGGACATAAATAATCTTCCGGTCCCACGACTTGACCTGTTGGAAAAGAACAAATTGGGCTTATGGAGACCGGTTCAGGTAGCCCGGGGATGCCCCCATTCTTGTAACTTTTGTTCTGTGAGCACCTATTACAACCGGAGTTACAGAAAGCAACCTATCGAAAATGTGATAAGGGATGTGAGAGCTGCAAAAAAAACAGGAAGCAAATTTATCGCATTCATAGATGATAATATCGGGGTGGATTTCAATTATTCTAAGAAGTTATGGGAGGCCTTAATTTCTGAAAAAATAATATGGATCAGCCAATGCAGTTTGCATATTACTGAAAGACCTGACATGCTCAAACTTGCATATGAAAGTGGCTGCAGGTTGCTCTCATTTGGAATTGAGACCACTTCGGAAACAAGCCTAAGCAATATTGGAAAGACTTTTAATAACCCAGAAAGATATAGTGAAAGTATTGCACTTATTAAAAGTCACGGGATTGATGTATCTACGGAGATGATGATTGGCCTTGATGGTGATGATAGCTCAGTTTATCAAAAAACTTTTGATTTTATCATGAACAATCATATATCAACACCAAGGATACACATATTTACACCAATACCCGGCACGCCTGTTTATCAGGAATTGGAAAATGAAAAAAGGATCGTTCACAAGAACTTTAATCTTTACAGCGGGGGAAATGTAGTTTTCAAGCCAAAAAAATTAAGCATAGCCGACTTACAGCTCAACTATTGGAAATTATATAAGGAACTCTTCAAACTAAAATCAATATGGAGGAGAATTAAAAAGAATGAAGCCTCTTTGGGGCCAATTATGAGGGGATTCGTGATTGGTGTCAATTTTCACTACAGGAACCATATAAAAAAGGGTATTTGCCCTGGCATAGTATAAATATTTAGTAATGAAAATCTTGTTAATAAGACCACCCGTACCAAAATATACTATTGGTTTAAAAAACATCATGGTTTGCGAACCATTAGGACTTGAATATGTCGCTGCTGGTGTTGATTCAAGACAACATATTAAAATCTTTGATTGCCTTGTCGAGAATGGACTCTCAAGTACTCTAGAACAGTTCAAGCCAGACATAGTAGGATTAAATTGCTACATCACAGGAGTAAATGAAGTCATAAAAATATGCCGAAAGATTAAAGAAAAGAATCATAAGTGCCTCACAGTAGTTGGAGGTGTTCATGCAACAAAATGTCCGGAAGATTTTATAGACATTTCAGTTGATGTTATTGCAATGGGAGATGGGATCAAGACGTTCGCAAAAATAATCGAGTATAAAGAACAAGGACTATCACTTACTAATATTTCCGGACTTGCATTTCCCTTGGGTCCTGATAAACTGCATATAACGTCCGATCCAGAACCAATGGAGAATGTGGACGAGCTTCCTTTTCCGCGAAGAGATCTGGTAAAACATTTAAGCAGCAAATACTATTATATCTTTCATGAACCTTTAGCGACCATCAAGACCACATGGGGTTGTTGGTACAAATGTAACTTCTGTTATACCTGGACCATTACCAATGGAAAAGTCTTCTCAAGAAGTCCGGAGAGCATAGCCGATGAGCTCGAATTGATCGAACAAGAGGACATCTATATTGTCGATGATATATTTCTTATTAAACCTAAACGCCTTGAGCGTTTACGAGAATTAATCATTGAACGCAACATTCGTAAAAAGTTCTTGGTGTTTGGACGAGCAGACTTCATCGCTCAAAATGAAAAGATCATAAAAGAATGGTCAGAAATTGGTTTAACAGCAGTTTTGATCGGATTGGAAGCCTCTACGGATACAGAATTAAACTCGATGAATAAAGAGAGTTGTGTAAATTATAATTATGAGGCGATCCGGGTATTATCTCGAAATGGAGTGGAAACATATGGCTCATTGATACCCCAGCCGGATTATACTGATGAAGATTGGAAACATCTCTATGAATTTATAGAGGATACCGGGTTGATCTATGTTAACATATCACCACTTACTCCCCTGCCGGGCACGTCCGAATATGAGAAATGGAGGTCGAAGATCACAGTGCCAAGAAAAGCTCATGGATTGTGGGATCTCTCTCATGTGCTATTGCCAACAAACGATTCCTTAAAGAAATATTACCAAAAGCTCCTATGGCTCTACGTTAAGACTTGCATGAACCTTGGAAGAATTAAGAAACATTCAATTAGAAAGTTACCGCCATGGTACAATGTCAAAAGATTCCGTTTGATAAAAGGGATCCTAAAATGTTATTTACAATTCAGATTCGCCCATTGGCATCATCGCCGAAGATTTATAAATAAAGCAATGTATCGAGGCCCTGATGTTGCTGGACTCAGGTATAAAACAATAAATGAGATATAGGAAAATAGCTACTAAAAATGAAAAATAAAACCGTCATAAATAACCTTCCGAAGGATCCTTTCTCCGGATATTTTTCACCCGGCAAGCCTAATGTCTTCAAACAAAAGCTATTGCAAACACAAATTTCATCATATTGGAGTCGTTTAATCTCCAAAACTATGTCAAAAGGACAGTATACATATCTTCAAAGCGGTGAGTTAAAATCTACACATAAAATACGCCTCGGAAATGAGAATTTTTTGAACGTGTCTTCTTATGACTACCTGAGTTTAATAGGTAACCGGGAAATTGAATCCAGTGCCATTGAAGCCATAAATAAGTTCGGTACCAGTACGGGAGGTGTTCGTCTCCTGAGTGGTTCTCATGTGCTGCATGAAGAACTCGAGCATAAATTGGCTGAATTTAAAGGAACGGAGGCAGCTATTTCATACACTTCGGGTTACATGGCCAATCTGGCGATTGCTTCAGCACTAATCGATCAAAAAGACAAGGTGCTAATTGACGAAAAAATACATAAAAGCTTTATAGATGCCCTTTCTATGGCAAAGTCTGATTTTGAGAAGTTTAGACACAACGATATGAACGACCTTGAAATTAAACTAAATGAGGTGCCTACATATAGACGGGTATTTGTAATCGTGGAAGGAATATATTCCATGGATGGAAGTATTCTAGAATTACCTGAACTTCTCTTACTTAAGAGGAAGTACGGTTTTTTCGTTGTAATAGACGAGGCCCACTCCTTTGGTGTACTTGGAAAAACGGGAAGAGGAGTTAATGAACATTTTGGAATCCATGCCAATGAGGTTGATGTATGGACATCTTCTTTGTCAAAAGCCATTCCTTCCAATGGAGGTTTCATAGGTGGAAGTCGCGAGTTAATTATTTACCTGCAACACCAATCTTCTCCCTACGTCTTTTCTTCCGCTCTAAATATAGGGTCGGTTGCCGCAATCATAAAGTCCTTGGAGATAATTGAGAGATACCCCGATAAAATCGAGAACCTTTGGAAGAATGTAAAATACTTCTTGAATTCTTGCAAACAAATTGGATTGAATACAGGAATTTCTCAATCCCAAGTAACACCAATCATTGTTGGATCGAAGAACGACACATTGAAACTCTCTGCATTTCTGTATAAACATAAAATTTTATCTCCTGCCGCAGTATTCCCTGCAGTTCCCTTTAATCAGGGCAGACTTAGAATTTGTATGAATGCAGCGATACTCAATGAAGAGATGGATTATATCATAGAAAAAATAGATTCCGGAATAAAAAGTAATGTTAAGGCTAATACCATACAAAAGTATTCATGATATCGAATCGGATTTATGGGATTCACTGGTACCCCCAGATGAAATTTATCAGAAGCACGATTTTATATGTCTTCTGGAGGGCGCCAAAGAAAATGGAACCGATCATTGGTATGTTCTGATTTATAAAGAAGGGCTCTTAGTGGCAACTGCTTGTATTATCCAATTCAGGATTGAGCTGGACTGTCTGATGCAAGGCAATAAATTCTGGATCAAAAAAATAAGAAGATTCTTTAAAAATTTTATGACCATGGATGTACTTATTTGTGGTCTGCCTATTTCACTTGGCCAGCGAAATATTGTGATAAGAGATAGATCGGATACCGGAGATGTAATCGAATTGATATCGACTTACATGAAAAAAATTGCTAAGAGAAAGAGGATTAAACATCTCTTTTTCAAGGAATTTTCCGAAGATGTTATTGGTAATTTTAAAAATTTATCCGATCATGGATTTATAAGGGCATTTAGTTTACCCTATATGGAAATGGATGTTCATTGGGATTCATTTGAAGAATATCTCAAATCCTTAAAACATAAGTATAGAAGAAAGATAAGAAAAGGGCTTGCTAAATTGAATATAGATGAAAAAAACTTCACGTTCGATCTAGAAAAGTTAGGTGCTCATTTGAATTCTTATAACAAAGGCTCTGCCAAGGAGTTTTATCGAGGTTACTTAGCCATAATGGCCAGGGCATCGAATAAGCTCGAAGTTCTTTCATACAACTTCTTTAAACTTCTCTTTAGAAGATTTCAACATAAAATGGACTTACTCGAGATAAGGAACGGAAAGGAGGTCCTCGCTTCTGGTATTCTGATTAAAGAGGGTGATGGTCTGTTCTTCATGCTCTGCGGGCTGCCTGAAGCTAAAAATCAGGAGTTTGATCCGTATTTTAATTTGTTATATGCCATCGTGAACCTGGCAATTAAGCGGCGTTGCAGCAAGATCTATCTTGGACAGACCGCATATTGGTCTAAGCAACAAATTGGCGGATATCCTAAACAACGGTTCATATATTACCACAGCAGTAGGAAAATAATTCACTACGCCGTCAATAAGTTCAAGAGCTCCATTTTTCCTCAAATAGCACTTAAGGAGGTTAGTGTTTTTAATTGCAATACCCCAATCAGAGAGGAGTATTATGCTAAAATGATCTGATTATGAATGTTTTAATTACAGGAGGAAGTTCAGGTATTGGATTGGCGATTGCAAAAAGGCTCGCCGAACAGGGTGCACGGTTGTTTCTGGTTTCAAGAAGTTTAAAGAAATTGGAAAAATCGCAAACACTTATCAGGTCAATAAATAATGCAGAAGTAGAGATCTTCCCTTGTGATGTCTCAATATATAATGATGTCCTGAACGTGGTAAATGAAATAGAAATGAACTATCAAATCGACCACCTCATATGCTGTGCTGGACAGATGCTTTGCGGGAAAGTAGATGGTATTGAAAGCTCTAAACTTCAAGATAACATGGCCGTAAATTATTTTGGAGTAGTCAACGCTTATAAGGCGATATTTCCCGCGATGCGAAAAAGGAAAAGTGGAAAAATAGGAATTGTATCAAGTATTGCAGGTTATTTCAGTGCAATAGGCTACGGGGGCTATTCTCCCCCAAAATTTGCCCTTTCTGGGCTCGCAGAATGCCTGCGAATGGAAGCAAGTGATCATGCTATTGGCGTAACCATAATTTATCCTCCCGATACGGCTACACCAATGCTGGAAATGGAGAAAAGGGAAACATTGCCGGAATGCCTGGCGATAACAAAACATACAAGGGTAATGACACCTGATCAAGTTGCCGTTAAACTGTTGTATGGAATGAAAAAAAACAAATTTGAAGTGTATTGCACAATGGAAGATAGACTGTTGCGCTTGTTCAGAGTGATAGCCCCTGCTATCTATTTCAGAAAGCTCGACAGGATAGTTCGAAAAGACCGAGTTAAACGAGGAGTTTTATGATTACCATAGATCGAATATCAGATAAACGAACCTTAGATGATTTTATAAATTATCCGTACGAATTATACCGTAATGAAAAGTACTGGGTACCTCCCTTAAGGGTTTCTGAAAAAAACCGATTCGACTCGGTTAAAAATCCGTTCTATAAAAATTTTGACGTGAATTTTCATTTGGCTAAAAATGGAAGTCGGAAAGTAGGACGCATAGCTTCAATTTATGACAAAAGATCGGGAAAGGGATATTTTGGTTATCTACAGGCCGTAGATGATCAGGATATATTTGATACTCTCTTAAGTCAGATTGAGATTGATCTTAGAAAACATGAAATTAAGGAAATTATCGGTCCTGTATCTCCTAGCATAAATTATGAGATGGGTGTATTGACAAAGGGATTTGAATACTCCCCTTTTCTTATGATGCCTTATAATTACAAGTATTACGATCGTAATATTAAGCGATCTGGCTTTACAAAAATCAAGGATTTTCATGCCTATTGTGCAAATAGACAGGAGATTAGACAGCCCCATAAAATCCAGAGAGTTGCAAAAAGTATTTCGAGAAAACTCAATTTAACGTTAAGAAATCCCGATATGAATAATTTCCATTCGGAAATTAGAAAAATTGAAGGGATTTACAATGATGCTATGTCAGGCCATTGGGGTTTCGTTCCGATGGATTCTGAAGAATTCGGGCAATTGGCAAAGGACTTAAAAAATATCATCGATCCGAAAATGATAGTAATAGCTGAGATTGATGATGAACCTGTTGGATTTATCATGTGCTTGCCAGACTACAATGAAATCTTTAAAAAGATAAGAAATGGCAGGTTATTTCCTTCAGGACTTATAAAACTGCTTTGGTATAAAAGACGTATTAAGGGGTTGCGAGTCGCTACTCTTGGCGTCAAAAACAAGTATCAGCCCTTAGGAATTGGGAGTGTCCTTTACAACAGGGCCATTACTAATATGTTACGATCAAGCTATGAACATGTTGAATTTTCATGGATCATGGAGGACAATTATAAAGTTAGAAAAATAGCGGAACTAATAGGGGCGAAAATAACTAAAACGTACAGGTTATATGGTAAGATGATGTAAATGAAAAATGCTTCATTTTCCAGGAGATTTGGAAATCAAAATGAAAATTTATAAAGCAATTCATAAGCACAATTTCTCTAAGGACATTATATCATTTTGTCTACGATTCAGGTATGCCTTGATTGGTTTAATCCTTGTACTTACCGGAATCTTTCTCAATAATTTGTTAGACATTGAACCAAACAATGAATTCGAACATTGGTTCAACAAGCAGGATATAGAATATAAGAACTATTCAGATTATGTTTCATCTTTTGGTAATGACCAATATTTCATTCTTGTTTACAGAAGCGATAGCCTACTCTCAGAATCCGGGCTAAAAAAAGTGAGATCTATTTCGGACAGTATCATTGAACTTGAAGGTGTGTTGGACCTGGTTAGCCTAAGTACAATTAAAGCTCCTGTTAAAAGTCCGTTTGGAATACTCTTCACGCGATTAATTCCGCGAGAAAGAATAAATCCTGAGACAGTTGAAACTCGACTTAATCGACATGACAAAATTTTTAACAATATAGTTTCCGACGATAGAAAAGCTACCGTTTTTCATATTTATCAAACTCCGGAGGTTCATCCGGACAGCCTTTATACTGGTCTTAATAATATAATAAGATCAACTGGTGAGGTTGATAATTTTCATTATTACAGCGGAAAGGTGCTTTCCATTGAAGCAACCAAACTGGCAAAATCCCAATCCGGAGCCTTCCTGGCTATTTCTCTATTCATAATTTTCTTCATTCTTATACTACTATTCAGAAATGTAATTTTCGCTACCATTCCTTTAATAACCTCCGTAGTATCAATCATTATAACCCTTGGGGTATTTACCGCCAATGGTGGAAATATCGATATGTTAAGTGGCATAATTCCTTTAGTCATATTGGTAACGAGTTCTACGTTCTCTATTCATTTCTTAAGTAAAATAAGACACTTTTCTAGTTCAAATGCAGCAGGACCCCAGGTCTTGGAGTCTTCTCTTAACGCAGTATTTATTCCAGGACTTATAAGTAATATCACGACATCACTAGCATTGCTTTCCTTTACTTTTAGTTCTATTGCGCCCATTAGAGTGTTTGGAATGTATTGCGCTTTGGGCATTTCAATATCTTTTGTTGTTAGCTGCATCGTAATTATAATTCTGTTTCATTCGGTCTCAAAATGGTTCTTATCCGGATTAAAAAAGTCTCGATTTACCATAGACATGTGGATTCTTTTATTCATGAGATCCAAGGTTATTCAAGGTCCTTACACAATAATTATTGCATCCATAGTTACAATTGTTTCTATTTATGGCATATCATTATTGACAGCAGAAACAGACGTCTTCAGGTTCTTTAAACCTGAGCATAAAGTGGTTGCAGATAAAGAAATTGTTGAGTCCTGGTTCACTGGTACTCAACCATTAGAGGTTATAATATCAACCAAAGGTATCGAGACCGATTCTCTCCCAGAATTCATCAATAAAATTGGAAATTTTGAAAAACAGCTTGAGGAAGGACCAATGATTGAATACTGTTTATCCATATTTGATTTCTATCACGAATTTGGTATTGATCAATTACCTGGGAATAATTTCTCTCGAATGATCAATTCATCAGATCAATTAAAACGTTTTTACTCAGAAGAAAATCAACAATTAAGATTAATAGTAAATACCAACTTTACCAGTAATCAAGAATCACAGGCTTTGGCGGAAGAGATTAAAATCAAAATAAATTCCTTTTTTCAGAATAATCGTCCGGAATATTTCATCACCGGAGTTTCACTGCTATATGCAGGACTGAACTCAAGCATTCTTGAAAGTCAAATGCTTAGTATAGGGTTTTCATTCTTTATTATTTCATTTATAATCGTCTTCATATTTGGAACTAATAAAGTTGCATTTACCGGAATTCTACCTAATGTGCTTCCGGTTATTAATACATTGGGAATCATGGGATTAATTGGGATACCTCTCGATGTTGGAACTGTATTAGTAGCTTCAATATCCCTTGGGGTCTCAGTTGATGATACAATATATCTGTTACATGCTTATAGAGGTAAGGGAAACATAACTCTGGGACTGAAGCACGTTGCTTCTGCATTGATAAGGACGACCATCGTTATATGTTTAGGTTTTTTGATAATGGTTTTTTCAAATTATCAACCAATCTATTACCTGGGAATTTTCGTGGCTGTAAATATCTTGATGGCACTTGTATACGATCTTGTTTTATTGCCATGGATATTGATTAGAATTAAGAAAAAAAATTAAAATAGTAACGACATGAAACTTACTCTTATAAAACCAAGACTTGGTCATAGTGAAGATGGAAAATATAGAGATAAAGCTGTAATGGAGCCATTGGTTATGGCTATATTAAAAGCATTAACTCCTGATGATGTAGAAGTAGAGTTCTTCGATGATAGAATTGAAGAAATTAAAATCGATGAGGATTCAGATCTAGTGGCCATCACCGTAGAAACTTTTACAGCAAAACGCGCCTATCAAATAGCCTCAGAATATAGAAAAAGAGACGTAAAAGTAATTTTAGGAGGCTACCACCCTACTCATATGCCTATGGAATCTATTGAATATGCCGATAGCGTTTACATCGGTGATGCAGAAGATAAGTGGCTGGAAGTTATTGAGGATGTAAAAAAAGGAAAACTTAAACAGTTTTATCATTCCAAAAATGGGATGTCGAAGGACTGCCTAATCCCCGACAGGAGCATTTTTAAAGGAAAAAAATATTTACCGGTTGGACTCGTTCAATTTAGCCGGGGATGTTATTTTGACTGTAATTTTTGTTCCGTTAGTTCCTTCTATAACAAGAAATATCATTTTAAGGCTATAGATCATTTGATTGCAGAGATTGAATCTCAACCTAAAAAACTACTATTGTTTGCCGATGACAATGTGGTCATGAGTCACAAATTATCCAAAGATCTATTTAGAGAATTGATACCACTAAAAATCAAATGGGCATCCGAGGCCGACATTAATATGGCTAATGATCTGGAATTGATGGATTTGATGAAAGAGAGCGGTTGTATAGGACAGCTGGTGGGTTTTGAATCTGTAGAAGAGGACAGTCTTAGGGCAATGAAAAAGACTCCGAATTTATTAAAATTCGACAGCTACAAAGAAAAATTAGAAATCATAAAAGATTATGGACTTTTTATATGGGGAGCTTTCACAATCGGACATGATTTTGACACTCAGAGATCTCTTGACAGTATTTTAGAGTTCTCGAGAATTCATAAATTCATTCTAGCTGATTTTAACGTTCTAATGCCTTATCCGAAAACACAGCTATATAATCAGTTGGCTAAGGAAAATAGGTTGTTATATGATGGTAAATGGTGGTTACATCCCGACTATCGCTTTGGAAAATCAACATTTATTCCTGCCCATTTTTCACCAGACGAACTCGCTGATGCGTGTTACGATGCCAGGTTGAAATATTTTACCATTGGGTCTATATTAAAAAGAGCTTTTGACTTCAAAGTTAACATGAGATCCCTTTACAGCATTGGCATTTACTCATTACTGAATTATTTATCTTATAATGATGCCATAAAAAAACAAGATATTATTCTTGGAGCTCCTAAGGTTGAAGGAATTAGTTTGAACCAATAATTTGGTTAGTTTGCAATTATAATATCATTGCAATATGATGTCTAAAGGAATGCTTCTCGCACGCCATTGGGAATCTGAAGGAAATTTAGACCGTGGGGGGTACGTAACAGTTCCTGATCATAAATTAGATCTTACCCCCAAACAAAAAAAGCCCCCTTCGGCGAGCTCAGGGACCTATGCTAAATCATTTCTATAAAACCTTTAGAATCAAAAAAAGCCTCTCCAACTAAGGAAACCCGCCATAGGCGGGCAGGGCTTCTCATTGGTTTGTCATTCCGCATTTATTGCGAAATCTAAACCACTTCTCTGCTTTCACAGAGACAACACAACATCTTGCCACCGCGCCTCCTGGCCCCTTCGCTAAAAACATCCACCGGATGTTTTTTTAACGCTCGGTCCGGTCTGGACGAGACTCGAACTCGCTAATATTTAAAGGCTAATCAAGCTATTATTTCTACAAAATACCTGCAAAAATGACCCGTGTCATTGCATGTGGTTTTAAAGGGTTGTATTTTTCTAAATTACTTATCTGCCAATCTCTCCTCCTCAGACAGGTGCGCTATCTCTGCTATATAGTTGGACATAGCTTTAATCTTTAAATCATAATATTATGAAAGCAATAATTCGATATCTATATACGATAGCTCTGTTAATGCTACTTTTCTTGATATCAACTCCTTCATTAGGTCAAGTCATCTATGAAGCTCCTGAAGATAAAGCAGTAGTTTATTTTGTACGAACTGTAAAAGGTGGTAGTGGTATCCTCCATGGTCATGAAGTTTTTTGTGAGAATGGCCCTATCGGTATTCTAACATGGAAAAACTTTATAAGGTATGAATGTGACCCTGGAAGTCAATTATTCGGGATTGCCAGAAGAAAGCCAACTTACCAACAATTCGTAGATGCAGAATTATCAGCCGGCAAAATATATTTGATTGAGGTCCGACATCAATTCCAAGGAATTCGCATGGAACCCGTGAATCCAAATTCGGATCTTGATAGATTGGACAGAATCAGATCCATTGTAAACAGTAAGGGCAGTATAAAAGCACATAAGATGGGTGTAAAAAAAGATTACTATAAGAAGAGAATTCCAGAGTCCACGATTAAAAATGGCTTGAAATGGTATCCAGCTTATGTAGAAAAAGGAGACGTAAAACAACTTCAACCGGACTGGTTCATTGAACCGGAAGATTTAGTAGTAGAGAGAAGTAATTAGCCTCATTACATTTTTAGTTGCAAAAAGGGGGATTTTGTGTAGACATCACCCAAACAAAAAAAGCCCATCCACTTCGGCTACGCTCAGCGTAAACTTCAGGATAAGCTTCTCATTGGTTACTGATTTCTCAGTACCACATGACACATTTAAGTGTCACAACACAACATCTTAATTCCGC
>JABDOZ010000172.1 GCA_013043005.1 Flavobacteriaceae bacterium
TTCCGGAGATGATGATGCCTTAAGAGCCTATGATCAGTTTGGTGAGCATGTGGGCAATGCCATTTGTATTATTTTATATGCTTTAGACCCTGAAAAAGTTGTTATTGGCGGCTCTATTGCACAATCGTTTGAATATTTTGATAAAGGACTACGAAGGAGCCTTTCCAAATTTGCTTATGAAAAATCCCGCGATAATATCGAGATTATTTATTCCGCCACCCCAAATATTGCCATTTTAGGATCTGCTGCACTGATCTATAATTTAAACGAAAGCACTGTTCAATCATTTAATGTTCAATGACTTTTATCACCTCCAGCCATTAAAAAAAGGGTTTGCTTATACAAACCCTTTAAAATTTAAGTTACTCTTAATTTCAGACGAATAGCTGAATATCGGCATCTGCTGCGAAATTTAAAAATGACGCTGCACCACCTATATCTACATCATCAATGAATTCTTCTTTTGTAAATCCGAAGACGTCCATAGTCATTTGGCAACCAACCATTTTAACGTTTAAATCCAGGCACATCTGTCTCAGTTCTTCTATAGACATCACATTTTTGTTTTTAAATGTCTTCTTCATTAAACCAGTTGCCATGTTTTCAAAAAACGGAACATTGCCCATGATTACATTTGGTATTGGCCATGTAAATTTCTGAAATCCTTTAGAGCCAAATGGCATTCGCATAGGCATCGCCGGGTTTGTTTGAGGAGCAACCTTAGCTTTTACATCTTTTTTGAGCAATGTAAGTCCGTAGAAGGTAAAAAATATGGTGACCTCCATGTTCATCGCTGCTGCTGTAGAAGCTAGAATAAAAGGCGGATAAGCCCAATCCAATGTTCCTTGTGAGGCTATTATAGCCATTCTTTTTGGCTTATTTTCTTCCATTTTATTATTGAATTTATATTGTGATTTTAAGATTTAGAGAATACCAGGGCATTAGCCAGATGTTCTGAAACATTACTCACGCTTATGTTCAAATCATTTTTTTCACCGAGTTCTTTAATCTGATGAAGACAATTATCACAAGCAGTAACAACTTTTTTTGCCTTTGTATCTTTTATTTGTTCAACCTTGACACTTCCGTAAAGCAGTCTGTCTTCAGTCCATTCGCTGCAAGCAACCATTCCTGCGCCACCACCACAACAGAAGTTTTCAACTTTACTGGGTGTCATTTCTTTATATTCTTTAGAAGAGGCTTGAATCACATGTCGAGGTTCTTCAAAAATTCCACCTTTTCGTCCCATATTACAAGGATCGTGATAGGTTACGGGTTCTGAATTCTTTGAAGGATCTAATTCCAGTCTTCCTTCCTTTATGTAATCATCCATTACTTCCAGCAGACTTTTAACTTCAAAATCAAACTGTTTTCCAAACCATTTTGGTGCTTCCCACTTCAATACGCCATAAGCATGTCCGCATTCAGTAACGACAAGAGTTTTTGCTTTTACTTTTTTAGCTTCTTTTATAATTCTCTCAACTATCCTCTTAGCTTTAGGAATGTCTGCAACGAATAATCCATAGTTGGAAGCTTCAAAAAGACTCATTGTCCAATCAGCCTTTGCAGCATTGAATATCATGGCCGCGGGAATCATGGTATGTGCTCCTGAAAGTGGAACATATAAGATGTCTGCCTCTTCTGATAGTGGAATTCTGGCATTTTCGTCCCCCATTTTTTCTTGTACCTGCTTTTCCAGATTAGCGATTTGCTTTCTGAAAAATGGTTCCATCATTTCCATATTTTCTTCTCTCGCTATGGCAGAATCTGTTAATTGATTTAGAATTTCAGGACTTTTTCCCATCGCGGTTAATACACCTCTTGCCATACCTAATAGCTGAGGTGTTTCAACACCCATAGGGCAATTGACCACACATCGTTCACAAAGCGTACAGTTTTTAAAGGCCGCTTCAATCCATTCATCTAAATCGCTGTCAGTAAGATCTTTAGCACCTGTCCACTTTGGAAACAGACGAGACAGCCAATCATGCTTTCTTTTTAATACCCGTCTTACTTTTTCAGCTTTTGCAACGGGAGAGTGATCCGGATTTCCGGTTGCCTTGAAAATATGGCATGATTCTATACACCATCCGCAATGCGTACAAAGATTTGTTGCCGATGTTCCGATGAGTCTGTTAAATCGTTTATCTAGTTCTTGATATACTTTTTCTTTTGCTTCCATAACATCACTTTTGAGGAATTATACCACGCCATCCATATCTTTTCCCAGTCAGGAACCGGGCAAAGAAAAAGTAGATATAATGTGAAATTTTACTGAATGGCACATAAAACAGAAATGCTGCTGTAATTATGTAGTAACTGGATCTCCAGAAAATCGTATCAAGCAGCAGCGCCATTATTCCTGTAAAGAAAAACAGCTGTAACGACAGTAATGAAAAGTAATCATCAGGTGTACTGATATGTCTTAACTCAGGCCTGCTTAGTCTTCTATAAAACTTTACAAATCCGATGAAAATTGCTGGGGCAATTAATGCTGAAAATACGATCTTGACCGTTGGGGTCATTATCCCGGGAGTAAAGGTGTATGTGAACGTATTGACAATAGCCACCAAACACCCAACATGATAAAGAGAAAATCCAATCCACCTCCCAATGTTGTCACGACTGCTTTCTACCGACCATGGCATGAAGATACTTCCATAGGATCTGAGAATTCCTTTAGTGCCACTACCTCTGGGTTTTTCTTTTTCCCAGGGCATGGGCAATTTAGAAAGTTGTACAGCTTTTATGGTATACATGATTACCATCCATGTTAGAGCAATGGCCTGTAATTCGTATTCCACGAAATGCATAAAACTATTACTATCCATAATAATTTATTTAAGTCTTTTTACACGGAAAGTAAAGACATTATCAGCCTCTTCCATACTTGCCAGTTCATTTCCTGTTGAAGCACACCATGCTGGTATGTCCATCATTACACCCGGATCTGTTGCAGTAGCTTCTACAACTGTTCCTACTTCAACTTCCTTTATTGCATTGGCGATTTTAACGACTGGTATCGGACATAATAATCCTTTTAAATCCAATACTTTTTCTATACTATCTGTACTCATAATTCATATGTTTTAATCATTATGTATTCGTTAATTCTTTCATGAAATCCTTTAGGTTTACACATTTTTCCGGGAGCTTGTAGACCGGGCAGAGTCTGCAATCTGTATTTCTGCATTCAGGACCTTTGTTGGAAGCTTGCCAACAAGGTTTGGTGACATCGGAATACGCATCACAATTTTTGCGATTTTCAACCGAACAAGGTTTCATGATCCAGCAAGGTACAAGTGCAAAAAGCGCATTAATACCGGCGATATTCAATCCTTGTTCATCGAGATGCTTTCTTATGCATTTAAGTCTTGAGACGTCAACGTCAGAAAATAAATGTCGATTGCTTTTGGTTTTAAAAGGCAGAATTAATCCTTTATCTATGTATTGTCTTATGGAATGAGTTGGGGTATTTGTTAGCCTGGACACTACGGAAAGCGTGTATAAAGGATCAGTGCTTTTTTTATCTCTATTCTCAGATTGGTCCATCAATAGAGTTGAATTAGGAATTACACAAAATCTGTATTGTGCAATTCAGATTTTATCCATTATAAAAATACGAAATGAACGTCCGCTTAAATATGATATAAGTCATATATGTGGCTGAAATAGAAATTTAAAAAAGAGGAATTTTGGGTCTTTTTTTATTTTCACAACAGTTGTTGGTCTCTGATTGAGAGCCTACGCAGGGTTTTTCCTCAGGAATGAATCATTACTTGTCAATTGTGCATTAAATCTCTTAGAAATTCGGCCAACTTTTTTGCTCAAATTCCTTATCTTTATATAAGCTTTGATTCCTGAGTTTATAAAGGACAAAAGTTGAATTATCCATTGGGTTTTGCATCTATTTTCAATGGAAATTATACTACATTTTGCAGCTTATCTTTCCACATTGCGCTGCTTTGATTAGTCTTGTACTGTATCTTATTTATAGTCTCCTTAGCCTGTAAGTCCTTCGGTCCTTCGGACTGTGATGCTCTATGAAGTGAGCTTTATAATATTTGAACATGTATTACAACTAAAATCTTTTAAAAATGAAAACTAAACTACTAATGTGTGTTTTGTTTTGTGTTGCAATAGTTACCCAATCTCAAAACACTTATGTACCAGATGACAATTTTGAGCAGGCCCTGATTGATTGGGGTTATGATTCATACCCTCTAGACGACTATGTGCCAACCAGCAACATTGCCGGAGTGACATATTTGGATGTGCAATTCTATGGTATTACTGATCTTACAGGCATTGAAGATTTCACTGCTTTACAGATCTTCATATGTAGTTTTAACGATATTACATCCTTGGATTTAAGTCAGAATTTGGCCCTTTCATATTTAGAATGTGGTGTAAACCAAATATCAACTTTAAACGTCACACAGAATACAGGATTGACCACTTTAGATTGCCAGGACAATCAACTTAGCAGTTTAGATTTGAGTCAGAATCTATCGTTGACGTCATTAAATTGCTCAAGAAATAGCTTCACAAGTATTGATGTTAGTTATAATACCGCATTAGAGAGTTTGTCATGTTCTTATATGCAATTGACGAGCCTGGATTTAAGTTTGAACAGCAGCCTAACCTTCCTTGATTGTTATAACAACCAGTTGACAAGTCTTGACGTCACTCAAAATCCATTGCTGACAAATTTGAATTGTTTTAATAATCTGCTAACCAGTTTGGATATCACTCAGAATCCCGATCTGATATTTTTATATTGTTATGGTAATAGTTTAACAAGCATTAATACGAGCGCTAATAGTGTGTTAAGTCAGCTCAGTTGTTCCGATAATCAAATAACAGGATTGGATTTAACCTCTAACACCCAGTTAGCAGTTTTGATCGTGCAGAATAATAGTCTGACCGGTTTAGATATTCAAAATGGAAACAATGGTATTATCAATACCTTCCGGACAACAGGTAATCCGAATCTAACTTGTATAAATGTTGATAACGTGGCATATTCTACATCTAATTGGACCGATATTGACCCACAGCATTATTTCGATGTTAACTGTCCCGCTCTGGACATCGAAGAATCTGAATTGACAAGCTTTAAAGTTTTTCCCAATCCGGTTAAAAATGTGCTGAAGATTCAAACTAATGAACCAGGCAGCTATTCTGTTTTTAATTTGAATGGTCAAGTTTTACTTGAAGGTGAAATATTTGTGGGCGAAAATGAATTGCCGATGTCCTTTCTGCCGAATGGAATGTACTTTTTGAAAGTTAGAACGGAACGGAGGATCTCAACAAATAAATTGATTAAACAATGAGCTCAATAGAATTCTTTATCATAAAAATTCCCTGTCTTTATGATGGGGATTTTTACATTCATAAGATACGAATAGGGCAAAAATGATTTTCAGGAATAGAAATTTAATTCTGTGATTAAAAGAATTCAACTATTAAACTTATAAGTAATTGAAAACAAGTCGCCTATAAAAAGGTTAGCTATTTTGGGGCGATCAACAATAATTGTATTAATGTTAAATGTGAATTAAAAATTGGTTTATAACGGATTTTGAATAGAATAAAAATGTAATTTTGATTCGAATATGAACTTGTTCATATTTTGAAAAAACCAAAAATAATCCTTTCAATAGCTATAGTTTAAGGTTAATGTTATTAGCAAAAAAAGGATGGAGGGTTGCAGTCTTGCAACCCTTTTTTTATGCTTTCTTGCAATAAATAACCAGCTTATTTCCGACCTGATCCGCTGTAAAGAACACATATCGGTCACCGCCATCTTTAATTTTGTATTTCTTTCTGATTACTTCAACCGTCAACAGGAAGTTCCGTGTACTGATGTTGGCCTGACTATTCCTGAGTTTTTGTTTTAAGTCAGATTTATTTGAGTATGATTGAATGTCCTTTATCAGGAATCTCCTGCCGGGAAATTCTTTTTTTCGATTTGAAAAATACAAATGACTGTTGAGCCCAACTTTATTCAATTCAAAGTCATGGCTTAAATGTTTAAAGGCCCCTCCTTTTAAAATAGCTACATTGGGTTCATAAAGAAAATCACCTACTTCAGGCACCCCATAACTAACACTGCTGTCTGATCCCCATTCAAACTCATATTTCGATTTTTGTTCCCCTTTGTAATTAAAACAATTCACCATAATTTGGTTGATATAATCTTTTTCCAAAACAAAAAGCAACTCCTTCAGTTCGTTATTTACGGCAACAATATCAATTCTTTTAACATGCCCTAAATCTTTTATCGTTCTCGATAAATCCAGCATTGGTGATAGCTTTAAAAGCACCTTTTCAGAATGATTAAAAAACAAGTCTAAGTGTTCAATCACATCTGGCTGACAGTCTTCTATAAAAAACACCTTACCCTTGCTTTCATGACGACGGGACGGATCGGCATATATCCAGCTGAAGTGCATTTTTGATTTCTTAAGAACATCGAGTCCATCATCGTTGAAGGCTTTTATATTATTGGCTTTAAGGATTCCAAAATTGTGTACAGCAATATTATGGAGTTCCTCTTCCTGTTCGCAATAATAAACCTCTTCGAATGACTTTGCCAGGTAGAAACAGTCTACACCAAAACCTCCGGTAATATCAATAATGCTTGCTCCTGAGATCAGTTCACATTTGTGCTTTGCAGTGATTTCCGAAGAGGATTGCTGCAGTCGGGATTTATTGGGGTATATGATTCTATCAGCTTTGAACCAGGAGGGTAATTTGTCCTTTATTCGTCTTTTGGAATCGATCTGTTCGGCGATTTCACGCATGGAAACGCCATTAAATTCCTTGCGCTTAAGGGTCAGATCATATGGATTACTATCAAGATGGGTTTTGATGAATTCCTGAATGTCTTTATTAAGCAATTTAGTATTCAAGGAAAAATTACAGGTCTTTTGTGATC
>JABDOZ010000174.1 GCA_013043005.1 Flavobacteriaceae bacterium
GAAAATGATATTGCCCAAGACTATTTGAATGGCTTAAACAAATTCAGGAAAAAGAATGAAGCACTCATGAGTGAGTATAATGAAGCAAGAAAATCTAATGACACTCAATTTTTAAAGAGCTTTAGAATTAAAAGACAGGAGATAAAGGAGCAAAATGACGAATTCAACATGCAATTCATTAAAGAAAATAAAAACAGCCTGTTCGGATTACTAATAATGGAGAATTTAATTAGGGCAAAAGCAATAGATACAAAAGAAGTTGAAAACAATTATAACTCCTTGACAGGCGATTTGCAGAAATCTAAAGTTGGTTTGCGAATTAAGGAAAAAATAGAGATTGCATTAGCAACAGAGGTTGGTGCGATTGCTCCTGATTTTACAGCACCCAATCCTGATGGCAAAGAAATCACCCTCAGCAAGATCAAAGGAAATGTGACCATCATTGATTTTTGGGCGGCATGGTGTGGCCCTTGTAGAAGAGAAAATCCAAATTTGGTGAAAGTATACAAAAAATACCATGAAAAAGGCTTGGAGATAATTGGAGTTTCCTTAGATGGTAGTAACAGACAAAAAGATGCCAAAAATGATTGGTTAAATGCCATTGAAAAAGATGGTTTAACATGGCACCAAGTATCTAATCTAAATTATTTTAACGGTCCAGTCGCCAAAAAATATAATATTCAAGCCATTCCTGCCATGTTTGTTTTAGATAATAATGGGAAAATAATTGCAAAAAATTTAAGAGGTGCTGCTTTAGAACAAAAAATATCTGAATTATTGGATTAATTCAGTCTCCCTGTACGTTGTAAAACAAATAACAGTAAAATTGGTATCGCTAATAGAATGATCATTATCAAGTGTTCATTAAATAGCCAGGGCGCTAATAATAAAGTTATAACATAACCTCCTACAGCGCCACCAAAATGTGCGTCGTGCCCTACATTTCCTAATTGACGTTTCATGCCGTAAATGGAATACAGCATGTAAGCAATCCCTAATATATATCCCGGAATACCAAGATCCATAGATCCTATGCTGGGAGGCAGAAACAAAAAATAGTATTTTTGAGATGGATCTAATAGAATAGCTGCATATAATACTCCAGTAACGGCACCACTTGCACCAACGGCACTGTAATGGTATTCATTTTTGTGAAAATACAATGACAATAGATTCCCAGATAGCAAACTACCAAAATAGATCAACAGAAAATTGAAATTCCCCAAACCCATTATTACAAATCCGGCAAATAGATATAGCCCCAACATATTGACAAAAAGATGCATAGTATTAGCATGGAGAAAACCCGAACTCAATAACCTTATTTGCTCTCCTCTTCTAATTCCACCTATATTAAATTTAAATTTTTCAAAAAAACTAAAGTCGTTAAAGCCTTTGTATGAGACAATAACGTTCGCAGCAATAATTACAATAATTAAGATATTTAAACCGTACATAGATTGTTTTTTGGAGATAACGAAGATAATTGTATTTATTTTATAATTCATAAAAACAATTAATTATAACTTATCTTTGCCACTGCTAAATTTAAAACTGCAGAATGCAATTAATTGCCTATTTAATAATATATCCGTTTTTATGGCTCATATCGATTCTTCCATTTAGGTTGTTATATGCTTTTTCAGATCTTCTTTACATTTTTATTTATAAAATATTTGGTTACCGGAAAAGGACTGTCAAAGAAAATCTTAATCTCGTTTTTCCAGAAAAATCAAAAGAAGAGGTCAATAGAATAATGAATAAGTTCTATCATCATTTATGCGACATGATAGTGGAGTCAATTAAATCCATGACCATTTCTGAAGCTCAAATGAAAAAACGATATGTTTTTACGAATGTTGAAATTATTCGAGAATTAGGAAAGGCAAACAAAAGCATTGCACTCATGTGCGGTCATTATGCTAGTTGGGAATGGATCTTCATTCTTCAAACCTATATTGAACATAGAGGGTATGCCATCTACAAAAAATTGGCTAATAAATATTTTGACAGATTGGTGAAAAGAATCAGGGCCAAATACAACTCGTATTTAATCACAACAAAAGAATCGATTGCGGTCTTACAAGAATGCAAAAACAAAGGAGAACTAACTCTTAATGGATTCAATTCTGACCAATCACCAAAGATCAATAAGGCCTACCATTGGAATGAATTTATGGGCATTAAAGTCCCAGTACATACAGGTGCAGAAATGCTGGCTAAAAAGTTGGACTTGGCTGTTGTTTTTTTTAGTGTAAAAAAGGTTAAGCGTGGTTTTTATGAAACCACTTTTAAAACCATATGTGAAAATCCTAATGAATATGATGACTATCAGATTACTGATATTTACATGAGGTTAATTGAAAAGCAGATTCACGAAGCACCTGAATACTATTTATGGACGCATAAGCGTTGGAAGCATAGGAACAAGGTACCAGAACAATTTAGGTAAGAATTAAAGTTTAAACCAACTATCTATTTTTCTGGTCCTGGTGTCTGAAGAAAATGATTTGTGGATAAATTCATTAGTATGTCTGTCATAATCATAATCTACAGACCATTTGTCATGATTTTTAGCTAATTCCTTGATACTTTTGCAAATAAACTCAACCTCATCAGTAGTTGTCGTTGGATGAATTGACATACGAATCCAGCCTGGTTTTCTAGCCAGATCACCCAAACTTATTTCATCTGTTAATTCATGGGAGGTTTTTTGATCTACATGTAACAAATAATGTCCATATGTGCCTGCACAACTGCATCCTCCTCGAGTTTGTATACCAAAGCGATCATTCAATAGTTTTACTCCCAAATTGTAGTGAAGACTATCAATATAAAAGGAAACTACACCTAATCTATCTGTATGCTGTGGTGCCAAAATATTAATATTGGATACAGCTTCCAATTCTTTAAAAATATGATTTAGAATCTCATGTTCACGCTCAAGTATTTTATCAACACCCATTTTCTCTTTAAGCTTAATTGCTAAAGCAGTTCTAATAGTTTGCAAGAACCCTGGAGTGCCTCCATCTTCTCTGTCTTCAATATTATCAAAATACTTATGCTCTCCCCAAGGATTTGTCCAGCTAACGGTTCCTCCGCCCGGACAGTCGGGAATCATATTATGATATAATTGTTTATTGAAGGCCAAAACGCCACAGGTCCCAGGTCCTCCTAAAAATTTGTGAGGTGAAAAGAATATTGCATCTAAATAAGCCTCTCTATCATTTGGATGCATGTCAATATCAACATAAGGTGCAGCACAAGCATAATCTACAAAACAAACACCTCCATGTTGATGCATCACTTTAGCTATTTCATGACAAGGTGTTTGTATTCCAGTAACGTTAGACCCTCCTGTAACAGATGCAATTTTTAGCGTTGAATCTTTATACTTTTCTAACAAAATTTTGAGATTGTCCATACAGAATAAACCTTTTGGACAAGGCGGAATAACCTCTACTTTGGCCATAGTCTCTAACCAGGAAGTTTGATTAGAATGATGCTCCATATGAGTGATGAACACAACCGGACGAATTTCATCAGGTATTGACGTGTATTTTTCTAAATTCTCTGGTACTTTTAATCCTAATATGCGCTGAAATTTATTAACAACACCTGTCATTCCAGTTCCGGAAACAATTAGAACGTCATCTTCATTACAGTTTATATGTTCTTTTATAATGTCCTTTGCCTTATGATAAGCCAATGTCATAGCTGTTCCAGACTCGGTTGTTTCAGTATGTGTATTTGCTACATACGGTCCAAATTCGTTTAAGATCTTTTCTTCAATAGGCCGATATAAACGGCCGGATGCCGTCCAATCTGTATAAACAATTTTTTGGATACCATAGGGAGACTCAAATTCAAGGTCTATTCCAACAATATTATCTCTAAATTGCTTGAAATATTGCTCTAATTTCGTTCTATGTTTAGTATCAACTATGGACATCTGTTAATCACTTAATGAGCTAAAATTACTAAATATTTGCTACTTGCTTAATTTCAGCAATTATTTTATCAGCCAATGAATCGGCTTCGGCTTGTGATTTGGCTTCTGTATATATTCTTATAATTGGCTCTGTATTACTTTTTCTCAAATGAACCCAACTTGCTGGAAAATCTATTTTAACACCATCAATGGTAGTAATATCTTCATTAGCATAGCATTCTGCCATTTCTTTCAAAATGGCATCCACGTCCAATCCAGGTGTCAATTGAATCTTCTTTTTACTCATAAAATAACTTGGATAGGTTTTACGAAGGTCGCTAACTGATATTCTCTTTTCGGCCAATAAACTCAAAAACAAAGCAACTCCAACAAGCGAATCTCTTCCATAATGCAATTCAGGATATATAATACCTCCGTTTCCTTCGCCTCCAATAATAGCGTCAGTTTTTTTCATTATCTCAACAACATTCACCTCTCCCACAGCACTTGCCTGATAGATTCCTCCATGTTTTTCTGTAACATCTCTAAGAGCCCTGGAAGAGCTCATATTGCTAACGGTATTCCCTTTTTGCTGGCTCAGCACATAATCTGCACATGCCACAAGGGTATATTCTTCACCAAACATGTCGCCATTCTCATCCATAAATGCTAACCTGTCCACATCCGGATCTACCACTATACCAAAATCTGCTCTTTCCTTAACTACTTTTTTAGACAAATCTGTTAAATGCTCTTTCAATGGTTCTGGATTATGTGGAAAATGGCCATTTGGTTCACAAAACAATTTTACCGGTTCTACTCCTAGTCTTTCCAGTAACAACGGAATTGCAATTCCTCCCGTAGAATTTACACCATCAACAACCACCTTAAACTTGCAAGCTTCAATAGCCTTTTTATTAACCAAAGGAAGCTCTAATACTTCATCAATATGTAAGTCAATATAAGCATCATTTCTTGTGATCTTACCTAAATGATCTACTTCAGCAAAATTTATAGATTCGCTTTCTGCGATGTCTAAGATCTTCGCGCCTTCTTTAGCATTCAAAAATTCACCTTTATCATTTAGTAGTTTTAAGGCATTCCATTGTTTTGGGTTATGACTTGCCGTTAGAATAATCCCTCCATCTGCATGCTCCATGGGTACCGCAACCTCAACAGTGGGAGTTGTAGAGAGACCCAGATCTACCACATGAATTCCAAGACCTACCAAGGTATTCATAACCAAATTCTGTATCATTTCTCCAGATATTCTTGCATCTCTGCCAACTACGACTCTATAAGTTTCCTTACTGCGCTGTTGTTTTAGCCATGTCCCGTATGAGGCTGCAAACTTCACAGCGTCAATTGGTGTTAAATTAGTCCCTACTTTACCTCCTATGGTCCCTCTTATTCCAGAAATTGATTTTATTAACGTCATTTATAATCTGATTTTTGGCAAATATACAATTACAAAATCGTATATCTTAAATCCTAATTCGTAAATTACACATATGAATTTTTTGGCGCATATTTACTTATCGGGAAATAATGATGATGTTGCTATTGGCAACTTTATTTCTGATAGTGTTCGCGGTATTAAATACAAAAAATTTCCTGTAGAAATTCAAAAAGGAATTTTACTTCATAGAGAAATCGACACTTTTACAGATGCCCATCCTTTTTTTAGACAAAGTACTAAACGTTTACATAAGAAATATAGCCATTATTCTGGTGTGATAGTGGATATTTATTACGATCATTTCTTAGCTAAGAATTGGACAGAATATTGTGAAATTCCACTGGAAAATTATACCCTTCATTTTTATAAAATATTAAAAAAGAAATCTGATATTTTACCTGAGAAAGTTCAAAGATTGATGCCTTATATGATTTCTGGAAATTGGTTACTTAGCTATGCAAGTATTGAAGGAATTAAAAAGGTTTTGGAAGGCATGAGCAAAAGAACAAAATATGAATCTAAAATGGATTTGGCAGTACATGACCTTATGGAATATTACACCGAATTTGAAACTGAATTCACTTTATTTTTTGACGAGCTTATTAAATTTTCGAACGGTAAATTAGAAGAAATAAATAACAAGCTATGAAGAATTTTCTTGTAATATTTAGTCTTTCAATACTATTAATTTCCTGTAAGAGTGTCCCCGAGAAAAGGACTATTAACAGAGGCATCGTCTCAGAACATGCCATGGTTGTTTCAGCCAGGAAGGAAGCTTCTAAGATCGGACTGGAAATCTTAAAAAAAGGTGGGAATGCGTTTGATGCAATGGTGGCCACTGAGTTATCGCTTGCGGTTGCATACCCATTTGCCGGAAATCTTGGAGGTGGCGGATTTATGGTTTACAGGAAAAATAATGGCGAGATTGGAGCTTTAGATTACAGAGAAAAAGCACCTCAGGCTGCAAACAAAAATATGTTCTTGGATGAAAATGGTGAAATAATTCCTGCCAAGAGTACACTTGGAGCGATGTCTATAGGTGTTCCTGGCACTGTTGCAGGCGTTTTTGCTGTTCATGAAAAATTTGGAACATTGCCCATTCAGGATATTCTGTCACCAATTATTGAATTAGCGAAAAAAGGAGTGGTCGTTACTAAAAAACAGGAAAATAGATTAAAAAAATATCAACCTTTATTCAAAAAGGTCAATAAAAATTCCATTCAATTTGGGCTTCAATGGAAAGCAAATGACACGATAAAATATTTTGCATTGGCAGCAACGCTGTCCAGAATACTTGACCATGGTAAATCGGAATTCTATGAAGGTGAAACTGCAAAAAAATTGGTTAATTACATCCAAAACAATGGAGGAATAATGACTGAAGAAGATTTAAAAAAATATGAAGCAAAATGGCGTGAACCAATTGAATTTAGATATGATGATTTAACAGTAATATCCATGTCGCCTCCTTCCAGCGGAGGCGTTTGTTTAGCGCAAATCATGAAAATGATAGAACCATTTGATCTACAAGAATTTGGACATAATTCTGCCAGATCAATTCAGGTTATTACTGAAGCATCCAGAAGGGCCTATGCAGACAGAAGTTTTTATTTAGGAGATCCTGATTTTGTCTCAATCCCCATAAAAGAACTTATAGATGAAACATATTTAAATGATAGAATGAAATTATTTTCATTTCAAAATGCGACGCTTTCCAGCGAAGTTTCACATGGAAATATAGAGATCATAGAAAGTGATGAAACAACTCATTACTCTATTATCGATCAATTTGGCAATGCTATTTCTGCTACCACAACATTAAATGGCGCTTACGGATCAAAATTATATTGTGCAGAGCTGGGTTTCTTTTTAAATAACCAAATGGACGATTTTTCCAGTAAACCAGGTGAACCAAACATGTTTGGATTAATTGGTGCCGAGGCCAATAGTATCCAACCGGAAAAACGCATGCTTAGCTCAATGACACCAACTATTGTCGAAAAGAAAGGGAAACTTTTAATGAGCGTTGGCACTCCTGGAGGATCAACCATAATTACTGCTGTGTTGCAAACTATTTTAAACGTTCATGAATTTAATTTATCTATGCAGGAAGCAGTCAATGCAGCACGTTTTCACCATCAATGGTTGCCGGATGAAATTAGAATGGAACCAAATTCCTTTAAGGAATCTGTAAAAGCAGAACTGAAAAGCAAAGGATATATAATTAACGAAGATCGTTCACCAATTATAGGAAAGGTTGATGGAATTTTAGTTTTGGATAATGGCTCACTTGAAGGCGGCGCAGATAAACGAGGTGACGACACAGCCGTTGGATTTTAATTAACTATGGATTTTATTAGAGCATTACAAGATTCTTTTATAGAACATGCAAGCCATTCTAATAAATGTGCAATGGAGGCCTATATGAAACATAAATTTGAATTCTATGGCATCAAGTCTCCTGAAAGAAAAATGATACTTAAAAAGGCCATTAAAAACCATAAAGCTGAAGTCTTTGAAAATTGTCGAACTATAATCAAAAAACTCTACCTACTTCCTCAGCGGGAATTCCATTATTGCGCCATGGAAATCATGGATGAATTTTTAAAAAAGAACTATATCCTTGACGATATTGGTCTAATTGAATTTCTCCTGATCACAAATTCTCACTGGGATTCCGTTGATTTTATATCAAAGCATATTTTAGGAAACTACCTCTTAATTTATGTAAATAAAACTGAAGAAGTTATCAATAATTTTTCTGATAGCGACAATATATGGCTCCACAGAAGTGCGATTCTGTATCAACTTGGTTATAAGGAAAATACAAATGCAGACATCCTATTTAGAGAATGTAGGAAACATTCAAGTTCTAATGAATTTTTTATACAAAAAGCAATAGGTTGGGCTTTAAGAGAATATGCAAAAGTTAATCCAGGCTCAGTTCTTAAATTTGTAAAATATAACTCTTTGCCTTCTTTAAGTCGCAGAGAAGCTTTAAAACATTTCAATTAAAAATGATCGACATAGTTGTACTTACCGATAAAAGATACTTAAAAGATTCATCTTCTGATGTCTACAAGCATAATGTATATTTTGAAGATAAGCTGGTTGTTGACGCACTTAAAAATGAAGGGATGTCCGTACTCAGATTAGCCTGGGATGACGAAAATTTTAACTGGTCTAATACTAAATATTTATTGTTTAGAACAACGTGGGACTACTTTGATAGATTCCAAGAGTTTTCAACCTGGCTTTCCAAGGTTTCCAAACAAACCAAATTGCTTAATTCTAAAGAACTCATTCTTTGGAATATTGACAAACATTATCTTAAAGATCTAAAACAAAAAGGCATTCACATTGCTGAATCACATTTTATCGAACAGAGCTCTGAATCAACGCTCAAAGAACTTCATCATCAATTGAGATGGAACGAAACCGTTTTAAAGCCTTGTATTTCCGGAGCTGCACGACATACTTATAAATTGAATAAAAACAATATTCATCAGCATGAAAACGTTTTTAAAAGTTTAATAGCCCAAGAAGCTATGATGCTGCAGCCTTTTCAGTATAATATAGTAGAAAAAGGTGAAGTTTCCATGATTATTATCGATGGTAAGTTCACGCATGCAGTATTAAAAATCGCGAAAAAAGGAGATTTCAGAGTGCAGGATGATTTTGGCGGAAGTGTGCATGAGTATATTCCTAATAATGATGAAATAGAATTCGCAGAAAACGCTGTTAAAGCGTGTATAGAGTTACCTTTATATGCAAGGGTTGATGTTTTTACAGATAATGATGGTATATTAGCAGTATCTGAATTGGAACTTATAGAACCCGAATTATGGTTCAGAAATAATCCTGCAGCTGCAAATTCATTGGCTTTTGCCATTAAAAAATTAATATGAACCTAAAAAAAGCAATAAAGATAATTGCTGGTATAGTAATATTTATAACCTTACCCAGTTTATTGCTATTTGGTTCTTTATATCTAAAATATAATGAAGATGTTCCTACTGGAATTCAGGGACCTCAGGCAGATGCTCTGGCTACTCGTATGATTAATTCATTAGATTATGAAGCTTACAAAAATACGAGCTATCTTGAATGGACTTTTGAAGGTCGACATCATTTTAGATGGCATAAAGCTGAAGGTCTATGCACAGTGTACTGGAAAGAATTTAAAGCAGATCTGGATTTAAGGAATCCAGAGAAAAGTATTGCTTTTGCACATAACTTTAAGGTTCAAGGTAATCAGGCAAAAAAATTAATTGATAAAGCCACATCCTATTTTAACAATGATTCATTTTGGCTTGTAGCACCATATAAAGTTTTTGATGAAGGAACAGAACGCCGATTGGTTACTTCAGATACAGGAGAAGAATCATTATTAGTAACATATACCTCCGGAGGTTCCACTCCAGGTGACTCTTATCTCTGGATTTTAGACCAGAACCACCGACCTAAAAGTTTTAAAATGTGGACTTCCATATTACCAATAGATGGTCTGGAAGCCAGCTGGGAAAAATGGGTTGTTACTGAAAGCGGAGCCAATTTATCTACATTTCATAAATTATTATTTCTAGGTATAGATATTAATGATTTAAAAGGAATAGAGTAAATCAATCTTCAGAAGTATCAATTTTGCAATAGAACTCTGCTTCTTTTTTAGGTCTAAAATACGTACCTTTGCAAACTTGTCATCCGAAGTAAATAATACCATTTATTTACGCAGTAAGACTTTGCCCATTTATGACCAATTTTGAAGAAAATATTGAAGTAAAAGGTGCTCGTGTTCATAATTTAAAGAACATAGATGTTACAATTCCAAGAGAAAAACTTGTGGTAATTACAGGCTTGTCTGGAAGCGGCAAATCATCTCTTGCCTTTGATACTATTTACGCAGAAGGACAAAGACGATACATTGAAACATTTTCGGCCTACGCAAGACAATTTTTGGGTGGTCTTGAGAGACCTGATGTCGATAAAATAGATGGTCTGTCACCAGTTATTGCCATAGAGCAAAAAACAACCAGCAAATCGCCTCGTTCTACAGTTGGAACTATTACCGAAATTTACGATTTTCTTCGTTTGTTATATGCACGTGCCAGTGATGCTTATAGTTACAACACAGGTGAAAAAATGGTGAGTTACAGTGATGAGCAGATTAAGGATCTCATTATTGAAAATTTCTCTCAAAAACGAATAAATGTACTTGCTCCTGTAATACGATCTAGAAAAGGTCATTACAGGGAGTTATTTGAACAAATTGCCAAACAAGGATTTGTTAAAGTTAGAACAGATGGTGAAATCAGAGATCTTGCTAAAGGCATGAAATTAGACCGATACAAGACACATGATATAGAAATAGTTATAGATCGATTAAAAATTGATGAATCTGTAGATAATGACAACAGGCTAACAGAAACTATCAACACAGCAATGTATCATGGAAACAATGTGTTATTAGTAATTGACCAGGATACAAATGAGTCTCGTTATTTCAGCCGTAATTTAATGTGTCCCTCAAGTGGGATCTCGTACCCGAATCCTGAACCAAATAATTTCTCCTTTAATTCTCCTAAAGGTGCCTGTCCGAAATGCAATGGTATCGGCAACTTGTATCAGGTAAACATAAATAAAATAGTTCCAGACACTACACTTTCTATTAAAAACGGTGCTTTGGCTCCTCATGGCCCGGAAAAAAATAGTTGGATCTTTAAACAGTTTGAACTCATTGCTCAACGATTCAATTTCAATTTGAGCGATCCTTTCATGGAAATACCAGATGAAGCTAAAAAAATGATTTTTTATGGAGGAAATGAAAAGTTTTCAGTAGATAGTAAGACCCTCGGAATAACAAGAAATTATAAAATTGACTTTGAAGGTGTCGCTAACTTTATAGAGAATCAATTTAAAACATCAGATTCGACTTCAATAAAACGCTGGGCAAAGGAATATATGGACAAAGTCACTTGTGATGAATGTGAAGGATCCAGATTGCGAAAAGAATCTCTCAATTTTAAAATAGCCAACCATAATATTGCGGAATTAGCAAACAAGGACATAGTAGATCTGACTAATTGGTTTTTAGATTTAGAATCTAAATTATCTGTTAAACAAATAAAGATATCTCAGGAAATAATTAAAGAAATTAAAACCAGGCTACAGTTTTTAGTAGATGTAGGACTGGATTATTTATCATTAAACCGCAGTTCTAAATCCCTTTCCGGTGGTGAAGCACAACGTATTCGTTTGGCAACGCAGATAGGGTCTCAATTAGTCGGTGTACTGTATATTCTTGATGAACCAAGCATTGGCTTACATCAAAGAGACAATAACAAATTAATACACTCTTTAATATCTCTACGTGACATAGGAAACTCGGTCATAGTAGTGGAACATGACAAGGAAATGATAGAACGTGCAGATCATGTTATTGATATTGGTCCGAGAGCCGGTAAGCATGGTGGTGAAATAATTAGTGAAGGCACGCCAATTGAACTCAAAAACCACAAAACACTTACAGCTGATTATTTAAATGGTACCAAAGTTATCGAAGTTCCCAAAAAAAGAAGAAAAGGGAATTCCAAACACATTAACCTGAAGGGATGCACTGGCAATAATTTAAAAGATGTATCAATAAAAATTCCTCTTGGAAAAATGATTGGTGTAACGGGAGTTTCTGGAAGTGGAAAATCTACCTTGATCAACGAAACCCTTTACCCTATTTTAAATGCACACATTTATAAAGGTGTAAAAAAACCAATGCCTTATAAAAGTATTGAAGGATTAAACAATATTGATAAGGTCATAGACATTAATCAATCACCAATTGGAAGGACACCAAGGAGTAATCCGGCTACTTATACAGGGACATTTAGTGAAATTAGAAGCTTATTTGCTAAAATACCTGAAGCTATGATCCGTGGGTACAAACCTGGTAGATTTAGTTTTAATGTTACAGGCGGAAGATGTGAAACGTGCAAAGGAGGTGGCTTAAAGGTTATTGAAATGAATTTTCTCCCAGACGTGTTCGTTGAATGTGAAACATGTAATGGAAAACGGTTTAATAGGGAAACACTGGAAATTCGTTATAAGGGGAAATCGATAAGTGATGTTTTGAATATGACTATTGAAGAAGCGGTTAATTTTTTTGAGCATATACCAAAAATCCACAATAAACTTAAAACCATAGAAGATGTAGGATTAGGTTATATTACGTTAGGACAACAGAGTACAACGCTTTCTGGAGGCGAAGCTCAAAGAATTAAATTGGCAACAGAATTAAGCAAAAGAGATACAGGTAATACATTTTATATTTTAGATGAACCAACAACCGGACTTCATTTTGAGGATATTAGGGTACTTATGATCGTGCTAAATAAACTTGTTAACAAAGGCAATACTGTCGTCATAATTGAACACAATCTGGATGTAATTAAAATGGTAGATCATATTATAGATATTGGATTTGAAGGCGGACAAGGAGGTGGGCAAATTGTTGTGACAGGTACTCCTGAACAAGTTGCAAAACACAAGAAAAGTTATACCGCAGATTTCCTCAAAAAAGAATTAAATTAGCTAAAAATAGTACAGCATATGAGAACAGAAAGAAACCATAAAGGATGGAATGAAATAAAAACCAATGACTCCTGGGCAATCTTTAAAATAATGGGGGAATTCGTAAATGGATATGAAAAATTAAGTCAGATTGGTCCTTGTGTGTCCATCTTCGGTTCAGCAAGAACAAAACCTGGCGAGAAATATTATGAATTAACAGAAAACGTTGCAAAAAAAATTGTTGAAGCTGGTTATGGTGTTATTACAGGAGGCGGACCAGGAATTATGGAAGCTGGTAATAAAGGAGCACATTTAGGTGGAGGAACATCAGTAGGTTTAAATATTGAACTTCCGTTTGAGCAACATGATAATCCATATATCGATTCTGATAAAAGTCTGGACTTTGATTACTTCTTTGTGCGTAAAGTTATGTTCGTTAAATATTCACAAGGTTTTGTTGTCATGCCTGGAGGTTTTGGAACAATGGATGAATTATTTGAGGCGATAACCCTAATTCAAACAAAAAAAATTGAATTATTCCCTATAATCCTTGTCGGAAAAGTATTCTGGGAAGGATTATTTGACTGGATAAAAGAAAACCTATTAGAAAAAAATGGAAATATTAGTGCCAAGGATCTGGATCTTATTCATATAGTAGATACTGCAGATGAAGTTATCTTCATATTAGATGCATTTTATAAGGAATTTGATTTGAGTCCTAATTTTTAATTGAAACATGAATCTCCCAAAATCTGTCTTCATATTTTTATTTTTGTTATGTACTATCTCTTATTCACAAGAGACCTTTAAGGTAATGTTCTACAATTTGTTGAATTTTCCAACACAGGAACCTGCAAATAGAATTCAACACCTGGATTTTATCTTAAATGACTATCAACCAGATTTATTTATGGTCTGCGAATTGAATAGCCAAGATGGCGCTAATAGTATATTGGCAACAATGCAAGATATTAATCCTAATTATTCCATGGCAAATTTTGTATTAAATTCATCTGATGATGGGATTGGAAATCAAAATGATCTGCAAAATCTTATTTTTTACGACAGCTCAAAATTTGTTCTGGAATCTCAAGACCAAATCACCTCAATTTTCAGGGATTTTAACAGGTATTCCTTAAAACTGAATACATTAGAACAATCAACTAATCCTTTGGTTCTGGAAGTTTTTGTATGCCATTTAAAGGCTACTGATGAGGATGAAAATTTAAGATTGCAAATGGTAAATGATCTTCAAAGTTACTTAAACAACCCATCTAATAATTTTGATAGCGATAGTTATGTAATACTCGCAGGAGATCTGAATCTTTATAGCTCATCCGAACCTGCTTTTCAAGAGTTACTGGATAATTCTAATATTGTAACATTTGTCGATCCGATAAACAGAATGGGAAGCTGGCATACAAATATTAACTATTTGGATGTTTTTACACAATCTACTCGAACCACAACAAGTCTTGGTGGCGCATCTGGTGGTTTTGATGATCGTTTTGATTTTATTATGACATCAGACAATATGCTAACCGACTCCCAATTATATTATGTCAATGGTTCATATAAAACTTATGGTAATAACAATAATCCGTCTTGTTTTAACAGGGAAATTAACTCTATTAATTGCAGTGGAACTGAATATTCACTGAGCCAAAGAAATGCACTTTATAATTTTAGTGACCACCTTCCGGTTACCCTTGCATTGCAAACCAATCAAACCCTGGGTATTGTACCTATTGAACACCAAAATTCAATGTTACTTATAAATGGTAACTTAATTGAAAATGAACTAAGCATAAAAGTTAATTTTGAATTAATTTCATCAAATTATATAATTATTTATAATACATTAGGGCAAAAAGTAAGAACAATTGCTATCGATCAGTCATCAATAATTAGAGAAGACTTATCCACTTTGTCAAGTGGTCTTTATTATTTAATGTTTGAGAACGATCAATCCTTAAAACCAATAAAATTTATTAAAGTAAATTGAATTGTAGATCATTACATATTCTATTAACAATACTTGTAAGTATTAGCTCCATTGGTCAGAATAAAATAGATCTTAGAGCTTATTTTGATGTTGAAAATAAACAGATCAGATTAACTCAAAGAATAGAATATGAAAATATTTCAAATGATACTCTAAAGTCAATATATTTAAATGACTGGAGCAATAGTTATTCCACAAAATCTACTCCTCTGGCTAAACGATTTTCTGAAGAATTTAGTAATAAGTTTCATTTTGCTAAAAATGAGCAAAGAGGATTTACGGTTGTAACTTCTCTAAAGAATGATAAAAATTCTGAATTACAGTTTTCAAGACTTTCGAATCAATTAGATATTATAAAAGTAGAACTACAAGATCCAATAGGACCAAATGAATCCTACATAATTAGTCTCAACTATATAGTGCAAGTACCTAGTGATGCTTTTACCAGATTTGGTGTAACAAATAATTTTGACTTTAAATTGAAAAACTGGTATATAACTCCGGCTGTTTATGATGGTAAATGGAATTACTACAGTAATAAAGACCTAGACGATCTATATGTTCCAAAAGCTACTCTCAACTTTGAAATTGAATACCCCAGAAACTACTTGTTAATTTCTGAATTAGATGTTGTTGATTTAAAACTCAACAGAGTTAGTCAAGTTATGACTTTACACGGTGAGAACAGAATAGATACAAAATTATTTTTAACAAGACTTCCATCATTTAAAATAGTTGACACCGATTTTTTGACTTTAGAGTCAAATATAGAAGATGAAGGATTGGCCGCAATTGATAAGGCTATAATATCAGATAGAGTTGTTAAGTTTTTGAATGACAATCTTGGGAAATATCCGCACAAAAAACTCTTATTAACTAATGTTGAATACAGAAAAGATCCTATATATGGATTAAATCTTTTGCCGGATTTTATTAGACCATTTCCAGATCATTTTCAATATGAACTTAAATTATTAAAAACAGCACTTAGGAATTATTTAAATAATACACTTCAAATAAACCCAAGAAAAGACTATTGGTTGCCAGATGGTTTGCAAACTTATTTTCTAATGAAATACGTTGATGAGTTTTATCCAAAGATCAAGCTAATGGGTTCTTTAGCAAAAATCTGGGGCTTAAGATCCTTTCATGCTGCGGATTTAGAATTTAATGATCAATATGCATTTATGTATATGAATATGGCAAGGCCTAACCTGGATCAACCGTTGACAATGCAGAAGGATTCATTACTTAAATTTAATAAAAATATAGCTAGTAAATACAAAGCGGGAATAGGGTTGAGGTATTTATCTGATTATTTAAATGATAGTATTGTACACACAACTATCAAAGAATATTTGGTTAAAAATAAATTAAAACCCTCATCTCCTAAAGATTTTGAAATCTTATTAAAATCACGAACTTCCAAAAATATTGATTGGTTCTTTAAAGATTACTTGACAACCTCTAAAAAAATTGATTTTAAAATAATTGATATCCATGAAGCAGATGATTCATTAAAAGTCACTGTTAAAAATAAACGAAAGAGTAATGTGCCTATTTCCCTTTTCGCAATGCAAAAAGATTCAGTTTTGTATAGAACATGGATAAACGATGTTTCAGACAAATCAACCATTACCATACCTAAAAATGATGCAGATAGATTAGTATTGAACGAAAATCAATTAATTCCGGAGTTTAATTTAAGAAATAATACAAAGTCATTAACTAAGTCATTGTTCAACAAACCACCTCAGGTTAGGCTGTTTAAAGATGTTGAAGATCCAGATTACAATCAAATTTTCCTTATGCCACTTGTTGAATATAAGAATATATATGATGGCTTAAGACTGGGAATGAAGGCATACAATAAGACAATACTAAAAAAACAATTTATTTATAAATTTACTCCTCAATATTCTACAAATTCAAGATCATTGACTGGTTCAGCCTTGGTACAATACGATCAATACCTTGAAAATAAAAAACGCTTATACAGAATTTATTACGGATTAGGAGCTAAATATTCGAGTTACGCTGAAGATCTGTTTGTGACCGTCTTTACTCCCAATCTTAGTTTTTATTTTAGAGATAACTCAGATCTAAGGCTTAACAAAAGGGAAATTCTAAACTTTAGATACGTTAATATTGATAGGGATGAAGACATTAATAATATATCAGATGTTACAGACCCCAACTATCGTGTCTTTAATATTAGATACGTAAATAGCAACCCTGGATTAGTTGATTTTTCGAGATGGTTTGCAGACTTTCAAGTGTCACAGACATTTAGTAAAATATCTTTGAATTATGAATTCAGAAGGTTATTCAAAAGTAACCGACAATTGAATATAAGGTTTTTTGCGGGGACTTTCTTAAGGAATAAGAATGATCCTTCCTCAGATTATTTTAGTTTTGCTCTTGACAGGCCAACAGATTATCTTTTTGATTTTAATTATTTAGGAAGATCTGAGGATACAGGAATATTTAGCCAGCAGATTATTATAGCTGAAGGTGGCTTTAAATCTAAACTGGATACTCCTTTTGCGAATCAATGGTTGTCAACCTTAAATTTAAGCACCTCCATTTGGAACTATATTCAGGCATACGGAGATATAGGATTAGTAAAAAACAAAAACCAAAGTGCAAAATTTGTTTATGATTCTGGCATTAGAATTAATCTGGTTCAAGACTATTTTGAAATTTACTTTCCCGTATACTCAAATTTAGGATGGGAAATTGCTCAACCTCAATACAGTCAAAAAATTCGATTTGTTTTTACAGCAGACCCAAAAACATTATTTAGCCTTTTTACAAGAAGATGGTATTAATTAATTTACTTATTCTTTGTTTAGCTCCTTATTAGATTTGTATTCCGAATATGAAGTTTATTGTAGTTAAACAATTAATAATACATTTGGTATTCTCGATTATATTTTTAAATTATTCATAATTATATTGTATTTTTTTAATTATAATATAAAGTTTTTAAAAATTATTCAATTGCTTAAAGTGTAAATTATAACTAAATTTGCACCAATCTACAACTATGCAAAACAATCCTGAGCTAACCGCAAATATTACTTATGAAGACTTCAAAAAAGAGGTTATCGCAGATTATAAAATTGCTGTAACTAGCAGACAATGCAGTTTGCTCGGCAGACGTGAAGTACTAACTGGTAAGGCCAAATTTGGAATATTTGGTGATGGGAAGGAAGTGCCTCAACTTGCTATGGCTAAGGCTTTTAAAAATGGAGACTTTCGTTCTGGTTATTACAGAGACCAAACATTCATGATGTGTATTGGAAAACTGACCATAGAACAGTTTTTTGCTGGATTATATGCTAATACCGACCACAATCAAGAACCTATGTCAGCCGGTCGGCAAATGGGAGGGCATTTTGCTACCCATAGTTTAGATAAAAATGGAAATTGGAAAGATTTAACAAAACAGAAGAATTCAAGTTCAGATATTTCTCCCACGGCCTCCCAAATGCCAAGACTGCTTGGTCTAGCACAGGCATCTAAAGTTTACCGAGAGATTAAAGAAATTGATAGCTCAAAATTTTCTAACAATGGTGATGAAATAGCATGGGGCACGATTGGAAATGCTAGTACAAGTGAAGGTATGTTTTTTGAGACAATAAATGCTGCTGGAGTACTACAAGTTCCCATGATTGTTAGTGTCTGGGACGATAAATACGGAATTTCCGTTCCTTCCAAATATCATACAACCAAGGAGAATATATCTGAGGCTCTTAAAGGCTTTAAACGAACTGAAAAAAAATCAGGTTATGAAATTCTTAAGGTTAAAGGCTGGAACTATGTAGAACTGATCCAGACATACTTAAATGCTGCAGAAATTGCCAGAACTGAACATATTCCAGTAATTATTCATGTTGAAGAATTAACCCAACCACAGGGTCATTCAACTTCTGGTAGTCATGAACGCTATAAATCAAAAGAACGATTAAACTGGGAGAAGGAGAATGATTGTAATTTAAAAATGCGTGAATGGATACTAGCGAATGATATTGCAACTGATGAGGAATTGATTACCATTGAAAGAGACATTAAAAAAAGAGTTAGATCGGGTAAAACTGATGCCTGGAACAATTTTTTATCACCAATTATTGAAGAGCAGAAGCAACTAATCAAGTTATTATCCAATCTGGCCCAAAAAAGTGCCAATAAGGTCTTTATCGAAAAATTAATTAAGGATTTGCAGAAATTCAGTGAACCGGGAAGAAAGGATGTTATCTCAATTGCTCGAAAAGCGATTCGTTATGTTATTTCTGAAGAATCTTCAGAAAAACAAGTCCTTATTAAATGGATCAATGACTATTTCAATAAAATTCAACCACTTTACAGCTCTCATCTTTATAATGAATCTGAAAATAAAGCTATTGATATTGAATATGTTAAACCTGTATTTGGTGATAAACCTAAGAGATCAGATGGGAGAATTATTCTTAGAGATAATTTTGATGTTCTAATTCAAAAATATTCTAAAGTATTAATATTTGGTGAAGATACTGGAAATATAGGAGATGTGAATCAGGGCCTTGAAGGATTACAACTTAAGTTTGGTGTAGACAGAGTTACGGATACTGGAATCCGTGAGGCAACAATATTAGGACAAGGAATTGGAATGGCATTGAGAGGTCTTCGACCTATAGCAGAAATCCAATATCTAGATTATTTAATGTACGCCCTGCAGATTATAAGTGATGATCTTTCTACTTTGCATTACAGAACCAAAGGCAGGCAAAAAGCTCCAGTAATTATTCGTACGCGAGGTCACAGATTAGAAGGCATTTGGCACTCTGGATCTCAATTAGGTGGTATATTAAACCTTATTAGAGGCATACATGTATTAGTACCTAGAAACATGGTGAAAGCAGCTGGTTTTTATAATACGCTTTTGCAAGCAGAAGAACCTGCTTTGGTTATTGAATGTCTAAATGGTTACAGATTGAAAGAAAATCTTCCAACGAACTTAGGAGAATTCACAACGCCCATAGGTGTTGTGGAAACACTAAAAAAAGGTTCAGATATAACACTTGTTTCCTATGGGTCTACTCTTAGAATTGTTCAACAAGTTGCAAAAGAATTGCTTGAAGTTGGCATTGATGCCGAAGTTATAGATGTGCAATCATTAATCCCATTTGACATCAACCATGATATTTGTGATAGTCTGGCAAACACCAATCGATTAGCTATTATTGATGAAGACGTTCCAGGTGGAGCCTCTGCTTACATATTAAATGAAATTCTGAATAATCAAAATGGCTATCAATACCTGGATAGTCAACCAAAACTAATTACTGCAAAAGACCATAGACCGGCATATGGAACAGATGGAGACTATTTTTCAAAACCATCAGCAGAAGATATCTTTGAGGGTGTTTATGAAGTTATGCATGAAGCAAATCCAACTGATTTTCCTAAATTGAGATAAATTTCATTAAATAAAACATAATTAAAGCTCTTAAAATACTAGGGGCTTTTTTTATATTTAACCCAAAATAGAAAATGAAAACAGCGACCGTCAAACAACTTAAAGACGAATTAAAATATCTCGCTAATGAAGATTTAGTAAAACTTTGTTTACGCTTATCACGTTTTAAAAAAGAAAACAAGGAGCTCCTTACCTATTTGCTGTTTGAAGCTGATGATGAAAGCAGCTATATAGAAAGTGTTAAAATGGAAATTGATGAACAGTTTGAGCTTATCAATACCAGCAGTTACTTTTACATCAAGAAAAGCGTTCGCAAAATTCTGCGTAACATTAAAAAATACATTCGTTATTCATTGAAAAAGGAAACAGAAGTGGAACTCCTACTCTATTTCTGCAAGAAACTTAATGCCTTTAGTCCATCGATAAGTCGCAACGTAACACTTACCAATATCTACAAAAGACAATTGGATTTTATTAAAAAGAAGATTTCAGGCTTACATGAAGATTTGCAGTACGATTTTGATCAAGAATTAATCGGCCTTTAGTATATAATTACTTAAGTAATGAATGATTTTTTTAATCAATCCCAAACGTCATTTTGTAACCAGGTAGCCGCATCTAACAAATATGGCACATAGGTACATGAATTATAATGTTCGAGCCCTTCTGCAATTACAAATGTTATATCCGTTCCAGCCTCCAGAGAAGCATCAATATAACTTTGAGTCAATTCTAGTGGGAAAAGTTGATCGTTCTCACCATGGATGACATACATTGGAATCGAAATCATAACAGGTACATTATCTGGTCTAACAGGATTATAAGAGCTTGATAAAGCAATTCCGGCAGAAAATGCTTCCGGATAATATTGAGAATAAAACCATACGCCATTTCCTCCGTCACTATAACCCATAATGGCAATTCTATTTAAGTCAACAGGCAAATTTTGCTTTACTAAATTAGTTAATGTCAGGACTTTTTCTTCTTGTTCTGGAATACTATACCAAATACTGCCACCACTATTAGGGCAAAGTAAAATTGGTTCAAGATCAATAAGTCCCGGTACTTCTAAACAACCTGTAAAAGTATGTAAATCTGATGCTCCCGGTGCAGTAGCTCCTCCATGAAGGCATACAATCAGAGGTCTCTTGTTCAATTCACTAGCTCCGACCGGAATTATGACTCTAAATTTCCAAACTGTACTGCTGAAAGGACCTTCAATTATTATATCATTAATGCCTTCACTAAATTCTAGTTGGGCAAATTCATCAATCACATCTTGCATTGATCTGGTATTTACAAAACCTGATGATTCATCATTTTTGCTGCACCCAATTATGATCAACATTAACCAGGCAAAATTAACTATTACATAAATGTGTTTTTTCATAGCAGATTATATTTTAATTTCTTAAAGTTAACAATTTCGTATTACCTACTTTTATCTCAGAATAAAACAAAACCAAAAAGAATTGATATAATGCTAATTAAATTGTGGATTTAACTAAGTTTTATTAAGTTAGTTCACAATTAATATTTTATTCATGGAATTATTAGGTATAGACATAGGAGGTTCAGGCATAAAAGGAGCCATTGTTGACGTGGAAACAGGAAAATTAGTTAGTGAAAGAATACGAATTCCTACTCCCCAACCAGCTAAACCAAAAGCTGTAGCCAAAGTTGTTCAGGAGTTAATTAATGACTTAAACTGGAATGGACCCGTTGGTGTTTGTTTTCCGACAGTAATTAAAAACGGAAAAGCATTACAATATGGAAACTTACATAAATCCTGGAAAAACAAACAAATAGATAAATTGTTTAAAGAATGTTGTGCTAATGATTTTTATGTTTTAAACGATGCTGATTCAGCAGCCATGGCTGTTATGAAGTTTGGAGCGGGCAGAGATAAAAAAGGATTGGTCATTACAATTACAATTGGAACAGGTCTGGGATCTGGTGTTTTTTATAATGGACAACTGTTACCTAATTTTGAGCTAGGTAGAATCTATGGTAAACAGGGTGATATTATGGAATCATTTGCAGCCGATTCCGCTCGGAAACGTGAAGACCTAAATTATAAAGAATTTGGAAGACGTATTAATTTTTTTCTTACTCATCTAGAACAAACAATGCGACCGGAAATATTCATAATCGGTGGAGGTATCAGTAAAAATTTGGATAAGTTTGAAAAATATCTGACTCTTGAAACCCCTGTTATTCCTGCACAGTTATTAAATGATGCTGGGATAATTGGAGCTGCCATGTTTGCGCTGGAAAATATTAAATAATATTCAATTTAAAATTCTAACTACCAATTCCTTTAATAAATCTCTTTGTGGTAATGCATTTGCACCTACTCCTTTGCTTTTAACATCAAAATCACGCAAAATTGCTATGACAGCACTTACTTTTTTCATAGGGTAGTTCTTAGCAGCTACCAAGTACTCATTTACAAAAAATGGGTTAACTTTTAGTGCCGATGCCACACTTCTTGGTGATTTGTCGTTCAATCCATGAAAATGAAGTAATTGAGAGAAAAAATTAAACAATAATGATACGGTAACCACCATCGGATTATCCTTAGGATTGTCAGCAAAATAGTTTATGATTTGATGAACCTTTACCACATTTCGTTCTCCTATGGCTTTTCTTAATTCAAAATTATTGAAATCTTTACTTATTCCTATATTTTCTTCAATGTGGTCTGGTGTGATCTGAGTCCCTTTAGGTAAAATAATCTGAAGTTTCTCCAATTCATTATCAATTTTACTCAAATTTGTACCTAAAAATTCGACCAGCATTTGGGCTGCTTTGGGAGTAATAGCATAACCTTTAGGCGATAAGACACGTCTTATCCAATCAGCGACCTGGTTTTCATAAAGTTTTTTACTTTCATAAACGACTCCTGTTTTTTTAAGGGCCTTGAAAAGAGCTTTACGCTTATCAAGTTTTTTATATTTATAATTCACGACCAGAACCGTTGTAGGTTGCGGATTCTCTGCATATTTCAGTAACTTTTCTATAGTTCTTGATAGATCTTGAGCCTCCTTAACAATTACAACTTGTCGTTCTGCCATCATAGGAAAACGCTTTGCATTTCCAACAATATCTTCTATTGTAACATCGCGACCATACAGAACCATTTGGTTAAATCCCTTCTCGTCTTCCGCTAGAACATTATCTTCAATATAACTTGAAATCCTATCAATATAATACGATTCCTCACCCATTAAAAAATAAATAGGTTTTATATTTCCTTTTTTAATATCAGTTACAAGTTGTTTAACTTCGTCCATCGAAAAAAATTCACCAAATTTGTGCTGTGCAGAAATTGAATTTCCCTACATATACCTTTCGTTTCAAAAATAGCGAAAATAAACGGCTTATTTTTGACCAAATTCGCAAAAAATTTGTCATTTTTCAACCAGAAGAATGGGTGCGTCAAAATTGTATTCAATATTTAATTAAAGAAAAGAAATATCCGGTTTCATTAATAAATGTTGAAAAAGAGATAAAACTGAATAGTCTGAAAAAACGATATGACATTGTAGTGTTTAATACTGATGGCACTATACATTTAATTGTGGAATGTAAATCTCCGAAGATTATTGTTGATCAATCAGCATTTGACCAGATATCACGTTATAATCTTGCTTTAAAAGCAAGTTATTTAATGGTCACAAACGGAATAAATCATTATTATTGTCAAATGGATTTTGACAAAGAACGTTATCAATTCTTAAAAGATATTCCAGAATATAAATAATGAATATAGCAATTGTCATACTAAACTGGAATGGAAAGAAATTGCTTGAACAATTCTTGCCTTCTGTTGTTAAACATTCTCAAGATGCAACAATTTATGTAGCAGATAATGCTTCAACTGATGATTCAGTCGAATATTTAAAATCATCTTTTCCTTCAGTAAGAATAATTCAGAATTCTGAAAATGGAGGCTATGCAAAGGGCTATAATGATGCCTTGAAGCAAATTAAAGAAGATGTTTTTTGTTTGATGAACAACGATATTGAAGTAACTAAAAACTGGCTTTCGCCTATAGCTAAAACACTTAATTCTGACCCAAATATTGCTATCATTCAGCCTAAAATATTAGATTTTAATAACAAAAGCTATTTTGAATATGCAGGTGCTGGTGGTGGATTCATTGATAAATATGGTTATCCGTATTGCAAGGGAAGAATTTTCAATTCTATTGAAAAAGACGTTGGCCAATATGATGAAATATCCGATATATTTTGGTCTTCAGGTGCTTGTTTATTTATAAGAAAAAGAGTTTTTGAAGAATTAAATGGTTTCGACGAAGCCTATTTTGCACATATGGAAGAAATTGACCTTTGTTGGCGTGCTAAAAATTTTGGCTATGATGTTAAATATGTTGGAAATTCATCAGTTTTTCATTTAGGTGGTGCTACATTAAGTAAAAGCAATCCAAAAAAGACTTTTCTAAATTTCAGAAACAGCCTTTTTAATCTAGTCAAAAATGCCAAAGGAAATTTATTCCTGCTAATTCTAGTAAGGTTAATAATGGACGGGGTTGCAGGAATAAAGTTTATTTTTGAATTTAAATTCTCGCATTTTACATCAATAATAGGGGCTCACCTTAGTTTTTATTCACATTTATCAAAGTTATTGAAGCGACGTCGATCACTACCTCAATCAAAAAACTATTACGAGATAAATTCAATTGTTTGGTCATATTTTATTAGAAAGAAACGTCAATTCAATCGTTTATAAATTAGTTAGTAAAAGTTTTGTTAATGCTTGTTTTTACTAGAGTTTTTTATATACTTTTGACATAATAATCCATTATTAATCAATACTTATGAAAAAATTTATTTTATTTAGTTTTTCGATGCTTTTACTTTTAAGTTCATGTGTATCTAAAAAGGAGTTTACAGCATTAGAAGAAAAACACAAAAACACACAGGATCTTTTAAATACAGCTACCGTAAAGCTTAATAAATGTTTAGCAGATGAAGCAGCTGCATCGGCAAGATTGGAAGGTTTAAAAGAGCAGTTAGCAGACTTACGTAAAACGAATCAAGACCTAATTGACACTAAAGGTAACTTGACAACATTGACACAAAAAGGTGCTGAAAATCTGGAAAAGTCTCTTGAAAGTATGAAAGAGAAAGACTTAAAAATTAACAGACTTCAAGATGCTCTTAACAAAAAAGATAGTGTCACTCTTGCGCTGGTCAGCAGTTTAAAGAAAGCGGTTGGTATAGATGACCCGGATATTGAAATTAATGTTGAAAAAGGTGTAGTCTTTATTTCAATTGCTGATAAATTATTATTCAAAACAGCCAGTTATAACGTAACTACTAGAGCTAAAGAAGTTTTGGCTAAAGTTGCGAAAGTAATCAACAGTAAACCAGATTTCGAGGCAATGGTAGAAGGTCATACTGATAGTAGATCTTACAAGAGTGGTGTACTATTAGATAACTGGGATTTGAGTGTAAAACGATCTACTTCTATTATCAGAGTATTGCAAGATTTAGGCGTTAATCCTGCACAATTAGTTGCTGCTGGACGTAGTCATTATGTACCTTTAGTTGATAATGATACTGCTGAAAACAGAGCAAAGAACAGACGAACAAGAATTGTTGTAATGCCTAAGATCGATCAATTCTATGAAATGATTGAAGAAGAAATGAAAAATCTTTCTGCTAGTACTGACTAAATCAAACTATAAACTAGCATTAAAGGCTCAACTTTTTAGTTGAGCCTTTTTTATTTGATTTTTAATATTCTATATTTAGAACTCTAATCAAAACTATGGGAAAAAGTCTTGTAAAGGCGTTTAAATGGATCAGTAATAAATTCAATGAAAATCCATTGACAAAAAATAATAAATTAAGTGCTTATTATAGATATATTAAATTCAACACTGAGCAAATATTTTTTAATGAAGAGAGAGTTTACCCTTTCCTAAGTCATACGAAATTCTACGCGAAAAAAGGATTAAGTGGTATTGTTCCGAACATATATTTTGGCTTGCATGAAGTAGAAGAAATGGGATTTTTACTTCATTATTTAATACCTTCAGATATATTTTTAGATATTGGTGCAAATGTTGGAGCTTATACTATTCTGGCATCAGGAGAAAAAAATTGTAAAAGCATAGCAATAGAACCAATTCCTGAAACTTTCAATTATTTAAAAAAAAATATTGAGCTCAACAAGCTAGATCAAAAAGTTACGCTTCATAATGTTGGTCTAAGTTATAAAAATGATCGACTATTTTTTTCTAATAATAAAGATTCTATGAATCATGTTGTTCCGATAAAAAGTAATAATAGTATTGAAATTGAGGTGTTTACAGCAAATGATTTAATAAAAGAACCCATAAACTATATGAAAATAGACGTTGAAGGCTTTGAGAAATTCGTTTTAGATGGAGCATCAATTATCCTAGAAAATAAAACTTTAAATATCTTACAAATTGAATTAAATACATTTGGTCAAAAATATAAAACAAATGATAATGACATTCATCAACTTATATTATCATATGGTTTTAGCCCTTATAAGTACGATCCATTTAATAGAAAAATAGAAGTACTAAAAAGTTATAGAAAGGACCAATACAATACTTTATATATTAGAGATCTTGAATTAGCAAAGAATAGGATCAAAAATGCCGACAAAATTAAAATAAGGAATTTCCGTTTTTAAAATATCTCTAGATTTCCTTTGCCTTCTCTAACTATCAATGGTTCATCTTCAGACAGATCAATCACTGTTGAAGGTTCGTTTCCTCCATAACCACCATCAATTACCAAATCGACCAAATGACCCCATTTTTCTAATATTAATTCAGGGTCGGTTGTGTACTCAATGATTTCATCTTCATCTTTAATTGAAATAGAAACTATTGGATTGCTTAATTCTAATACTATTGCAATTGCAATTGAATTATTTGGAACTCGAATACCAACCGTTTTCTTTTTTTTAAATACTGAAGGTAGTGTTCTAGCTCCAGGAAGTATAAATGTATATGGTCCCGGTAGCGCTCTTCTTAATATTTTAAAAGTACTCGTACTGATCTGTTTGACATAATCACTCAAATTACTCAAATCTCTACAGATAAAAGAAAAATTAGCTTTCTCCAGTTTAACGCCTTTTATTTGAGCTATCTTTTGCAGTGCTCTAGTATTATTTATATCACATCCCAGTGCATAAATTGTATCTGTAGGGAAAATTACTAAACCGCCATTTTTAAGAACCTCAACAACTTTTTTTATTGCCTTAGGGCTTGGATTCTCAGAGTATATTTTAATTAATTGTGCCATTTATTTAAGAATATCCAATTTAGCAAATCGTAACAATAATTTTTTTAGTCCACCATTTTCAAATTTAATCTCAGCTTTTACATCTGCTCCTTTACCTTCAATTTTGAGGACCTCACCTTTTCCAAACCTCAAATGCTTGACAATATTTCCAACTACAAGTTTGTTGTCGAACAAATTAGTAGTCCCATTTACAGACGAAATTTTCTTTAAATTTTTTGGTTTTTTATTCCCTAGATTCTCTGGCTGTGTTTTAGTCTTTTTTCCTTGATACTTCCTTTGAATTGGTTTTTTAAATCGGATTTTATTAGGTTCTAAATCACCAAAAATATCTGCCGAAAGCATTGGATTTATTCGCCTTTCTTGAATTGGCGTAATTATATCTAAATATTTATCGTCTATCTCCTCAATAAATCGGCTAGGTTCGGCATCAATTAATTTTCCCCATCGATATCGTGATAATGAATACGTTAAATAGGCTTGCTTTTCTGCTCTTGTAAGGGCAACATAAAATAATCTTCGCTCCTCTTCTAATTCACTTCTCGTATTCATACTCATAGCACTTGGAAACAGATCTTCTTCCAATCCAACAATGAAAACATATGGAAATTCCAGTCCTTTTGCTAAATGGATGGTCATAAGCGCAACTCTATCCTTGTCAACATCTTCCTGATCTAAGTCTGTAGCCAAAGCAACGTCTTCGAGAAATTCGGTCAAGGATCCGGTAGAATCAACTAATTCTTTTTGTTCTTCCACAAAGTCTTTAATACCATTCAAGAGTTCTTCAATATTCTCCATTTTTGCAATTCCTTCTGGAGTTCCATCTTTATTGAATTCTTTCAGCAAGCCTGTAACTTTCACAATATGATCTGCCAATTCAAAGGCATTGGCAGTTTTATTCATGACCTGAAAACTTTCAATCATAGTGACAAAATTAGACAGCTTATTCCTGATTCCGGAATTAATGTTGATATGGATACTGTTTAAACTTTTTATCACTTCAAAAATAGAGCGATCATATCCATTTGCAGCCACAATAAGCTTATCAATTGTAGTTTGTCCTATACCTCTTGCAGGGAAATTTATAACACGTTTTAGAGCCTCTTCATCTGCAGGATTAATAACCAGTCTTAAATAAGATAGTACATCTTTTATTTCTTTACGTTGGTAGAAAGATAGCCCTCCAAAAATCCTGTATGGAATGTTTCGTTTTCTTAACGCATCCTCAATTGCTCTTGATTGAGCATTGGTTCTATATAAAACCGCAAAATCACTGTGCTTTAATTGATTTTGCATTTTAGTTTCAAAAATAGTACTGGCAACAAAACGACCTTCATCACCATCTGTCATAGACCTGTGCACTTTTATTTTTTGTCCTTCATCATTTGCAGTCCAAACAATTTTTTCAATTTTGGATTTGTTTTTATCAATAATTGAATTTGCAGCATTTACTATGTTTTTTGTTGACCTATAATTTTGTTCTAATCGGAACAGTTTAACATCATCATAATCATTTTGAAAATTCAATATATTATTTATGTTGGCTCCTCTAAATGCGTAAATGCTCTGAGCATCATCACCAACAACACAAATATTTTGAAATCTATCTGATAAAGCCCTCACAATAAGGTATTGCGAATGGTTTGTATCCTGATACTCATCTACTAAAATATACCTGAATTTATCCTGATATTTCGCTAGTACATCAGGGAACCTTGTCAGCAGTTCATTTGTTTTTAGCAAGAGATCATCGAAATCCATAGCTCCAGCTTTAAAGCATCTGTCAACATAATTTTTGTAGATCTCACCAAGTTTAGGTCTTTTTGCCATGGCATCTGCCTCGATTAACTCAGGATTTTGAAAGTATGCCTTGACCGTAATGAGACTATTTTTATATGAAGAAATTCTAGATCGAATTTGCTTGTATTTATAGATATCCTTATTAAGATTCATTTCTTTAATGATCGATGCTATCAATCGATCTGAATCCTGTGTGTCATAAATAGTAAAATTACTGGGATATCCCAACTTATCTCCTTCAAAACGCAATATTCTCGCAAAGACGGAATGGAAAGTTCCCATCCATAAATTTTTCGCTTCACTTCCTACAATCCTGGCAATCCTGTCTTTCATCTCCCGAGCCGCTTTGTTCGTAAAAGTCAAGGCCAAAATATTAAAGGCATCAATTCCCTGACTCATTAAATATGCAATACGATAAGTGAGAACTCTTGTTTTTCCAGATCCTGCTCCTGCAATAACAATCATTGGTCCTTCTTTTTGCAAAGTAGGCGCTAATTGTGCTTCATTTAACTGACTAAGAAATTTATCCAAAATTAATTGACTTTAAGAATGTGAAAATAACCAATGTTTGATTCATTTTTACGTTGTTCTCGGATTAATTATAAACATTATTTCAGATTAAATTCAAAAATCTTTGGACAATAATTTTTAAGGATTTAAGTTTACTTCTAATATCACTATATTATGGAATCAGAAAAAATAATTGACTTCTTTCTATACATTATACCGGCCGTTGTTACTGGAATATTAGCATTCTATTTCTTTAAACAATTTGTAAGAAACGAAGATAATAGGAGAAACTTTTTAGTTAGAAAAGAACTTGAAAAACATGCCTTACCTCTTAGGCTTCAGGCTTATGAAAGAATGGCGCTCTTTTTAGAAAGAATCACACCTTCTAAATTACTCATAAGAACATCTCCAAAATCCTCTAATAAAGAGAGTTATGAAATGTTACTTATATCAACTATTGAAGACGAATTTGAACACAATCTGTCGCAACAAATCTATTTAAGTGATGAATGCTGGAGCATAATTACAGCTTCTAAAAATGCAACCATACAGCTCATTAGAAAAGCAAGTTTACTTCCAAAAACTAATTCTGCTAATAAATTAAGGGAAGTTATTTTAACTGAAATGATGGAGAAAAGGTCACCAAGCAATGCAGCTTTATCATTCATTAAAAATGAAGTATCAGAAATTTGGGGTTAATCTTGAGTGCTTTCTGATTTTGAACGCGCATGATTGAAACCTTCTTCCCACCACTTTATCATTAGTTCACGATTAAAAATCAGTGAATTCTCTGTTAATTTTGTAGGCGTATAATATATATTTAACTTCACATTTCTGTGTTTTGCAGCTAATTTCCCAATAGCGATATCACTTTTTTCAACTTGGTCTAATAAATGCCCGTAAAGATTGATCATTAAAGAGAATGGATTTTTACCAAGCACCTTATTGTACTCCATATTTTCACTCTCCAGCACAATAGCATCAACCTCTGTTGCACCTCTTAGTATGGCTTCTCTGATTGGTATTACACATCCCAAGCCACCGTCTGCATACTCATGACCATTTACTGTTGCCAGTGACATAAAAGGAATGTAATTACAGGAAATCCAAATCCAGTCGCAGAACTCTTCATAACTAAACTCATTTATAGATTTATATTCTACTCTGTTTTTTGATAAATTGGCAACAGTAACTATAACATCTTCCCTTGTAGCTTTAATTTTCTGATATTCCTCTTTAGTAAAATTGCGTTTAATATTGCGTCTTAAATTATGACTTTCTCCAAAGGTTCTTTTACGTTTTGCAAACTGAATTAGCGAATTTATGAAGTTAATAGACACATATTCCCTATTGTCTTTTTGACGGACAACAAAAGGATTGATACTAAAAATGGTTTTCTGGCTTACATTGGTAAAAATATCGTAAACCTTACCAATATCGTGAGCCGCTAAATGCGGAACCAATAAGCTACCAGTGGATGTTCCTAAAAACATATCGTAATGTATGCCCTTATGTTCAATCAGGTATTGCGCAACACCACCTGCAAATGCGCCTTTGCTTCCTCCACCTGAAATAACCAATGCCCTCATATCAATGATTCTCTAACATGCGTTTAACAAATTGTTTGAATCTCCAATTATGATGCTGAGAAGCATTTCTCAAATTTTCCTGACATTCCTCCTTGCATGAACGTATCCATCGCAGATAATTAAATGCGTTTTGCCTGACTTCAAAATGATAATTGGGTGATGTATAGCTATTTAGTTCTTTAAAAAATTCATCAGAATCTCCCAATTCGTCATTATCAGTTAAAATGGCTAGCACCAGCCATAGAGTTCTTACGTTTTTGTCTCTAAAGCCTATTATATTTTTAGTTTGCTCCAAATATATTTCTTGATCTTCAGGAAAGTTATTCCATAAATTGTATAAAGCTGCCTCAACAGTAACGTATGACTTATCATTCAATAAAGACTCATAGTCAGCCTTTAATGCAGGAGGAATTTCTTTTAACCACAAGGCAACTGCTTGTCTTTTTTTAATATCATTAGAACGTAATGCTGCTTGATATAACTGAATTGCTGCCGGAGAATCCACATTTCTAACTCTTGAGAATAGTTCTTGCTGCAGCGGAAAATATGAACCTGCGTGTAGAACCTCATCACATTTTGAAAGCAATGTTGTGACGTCACTATTATCGTCAAATTCCTGCATTTGAAGTATTGCTTCAGCAAACTTGTTCTCTGATAAAGAATTATAAGCAAGCTCATGGTTGAATTGTTTGCTCAATAACCACTCCGAAGCATACAATGTTAGGTCCTGACCACTAATTTCTTCCATTTCAGTTAAAAAATCCAAAGTCTCAACATTTTTATACTGATGTTTTTTTAAATATTTCTTAACCCCTTTTCTGAAATCCTTTTCTCCAACTTGCTCTCGAAGCATGTGCAATGCCCAAGCACCTTTTTTATAAAATGTGACGCTACTGGATTTAGGGTTTAACAAAGACGTACCTTTTCCCGCCTTATCCTGCCTTATAAGCTCTTCAGCATACTCAAATAGTTGCCAGTAATAGTAATCATCGCCAAAGAGTTTTCTTTCCGCTAATAGCGCGTAATAGGTTGCAAAACCTTCCTGCAACCAATGGTGCTCGCCGCTTTTTGCCGTAACCAAATTACCAAACCATTGATGAGCCAGTTCATGAGCGTTTACATTCACATAATTCTTATCTATAAACCCTATGCTGTCCGTTATAAAAGAATCAGAAAAAATAGTTAAACTCGTATTTTC
>JABDOZ010000124.1 GCA_013043005.1 Flavobacteriaceae bacterium
GGTCACATGACTGACATTAAAAAAATTAAAGCGCTATCGAAATTAAAAAGAAGTTTTACAGATTACATTGACACTTTAGATATTAAGACTATCGAAATAAAACAAAAGAGATTAGAACAAATACAAACCATATCTATTCAAGAATCTGCTTGGTTACAACTATTATTAACAATGAAGTTTTGGATGGAAGACACATCTGCTTCATTTGAGAAGACGGATATACTTATTGAAAAAGCTGTAAATGCTAGTTTTGATCTTATGGATATAAAACCGTTAAAAACAGTAACTGACCTAGGTAAGTTTTTATTCAAGGAAACATTCCAAATGAATTAATATGAATACAATAGATAGTATACCAATCACAAAAATACAACGAGCATCTAAGTTAGTTCAAACGGGAGCTAAAGTTGGTGTTAACTATTTAAAATACTATGGTGACAAGATCGTCACAACAGAAAATGAAGCTAAGCAAAGGCTAAACAAAAACAATGCAGAAGATATTTATGATGGTCTAAAGAAAATGAAAGGTAGTGCTTTGAAAGTTGCACAAATGCTAAGTATGGACAAGAGTATCCTGCCACAAGCCTATGTAGAAAAATTTTCATTGGCTCAATTTTCTGTACCTCCTTTATCACCACCTCTAGTAACTAAAACATTTAAAAAATACTTTGGGAAATTACCAAGTCAAATTTTCGACTCCTTTAATTCTACATCTATGAACGCGGCCAGCATTGGTCAAGTTCATAAAGCAGAAAAAGATGGGAAAAAATTAGCTGTGAAAATCCAATACCCGGGAGTTGCTGACAGTATTACGTCAGATTTGGCTTTGGTAAAACCCATTGCAACAAGCATGTTCAATATTAAAGGAAAAGATTCTGATAAATATTTTAGAGAGGTACAAGATAAATTAGTTGAAGAAACTGATTATCTATTAGAAATTGAGCAAAGTAAAGCTGTTGTTGAAGCTTGCAAGCATATACCAAACTTAAAATTTCCGAATTATTATGAGGAATATTCCTCAGAAAGAATCATTACAATGGACTGGATGAAAGGCATACATTTGTCTGAGTTTACCGCAAATATCACGAATCAGGAATTATCGAATAGGCTAGGTCAGGCTCTATGGGACTTTTACATGTTTCAAATACACAATTTAAAAAAGGTACATGCAGATCCGCATCCAGGTAACTTTTTGGTATCTGAAAAAGGTAAGCTCATCGCTCTTGATTTTGGATGCATGAAAACCATTCCTCACGATTTTTATGTACCATATTTTGAACTAGCTGAACCAGAAAACATCAATAATCCAGAAGTGTTCAAAAATAAACTGTTTGAACTTGAAATATTAAGAACTGACGATTCTAAGGAGGAAATCGCTTTTTTCACACGAATGTTTCATGAAATGTTAAGTTTATTTACACAACCATTTCATGATGAATCCTTTGACTTTTCTGATGCTGAATTCTTTCAAAAAATAGCCCAATTAGGGGAGCAATACAGCAAGAACACTGAGTTAAGAAAAATGAATGCAAACAGAGGTTCTAAACATTTTATTTATATAAACAGAACTTTCTTTGGACTTTATAATTTAATGTTTGATCTTAAAGCAAATAATATAAAAGTCAACAACTACCTGAAATTATAATGAAACGATTTAGTGTACAGAATATTAATGATATGGACTATCTGTACAGAATTAACCTAATTAATAGCTGTTCAGGTTTTAAATCGGCCAATCTTTTGGGTACAAAATCAGGCGAAGGAAAATCCAACGTGGCGGTGTTTAGTTCCGTAACTCACATAGGATCCAATCCGCCACTGTTGGGCTTTTTTCTCAGACCAACAACGGTGATGAGAAATACCTATGAAAATATTAAAGAGACAAAGGTTTTTACCGTTAATCATATTCATGAACCTATTCTGGAAGATGCGCATCATACTTCTGCCAAATATGCCAAACAGGTATCGGAATTTGATATGACGAATCTGGAAGAAGAATATATCAATGATTGCTACGCACCATTTGTTAAGGGAGTTCCTGTGAAGATGGCATTAAAATACATAGAAGAACACCCTGTAAAAGCTAATAGTACCATTTTAGTTGTAGGCCAGATAACAGAATTGTATATTGATGAATCAATTTTACAACCAGACGGTTTTATCGACCTTACTAAAGCCAAAGTATCGGCAATAAATGGTCTTGATGCATACACAACTCCAGTTTTAAAAACTAGATTGAGTTACCAAAGGCCAAAGCCAGAAACCGCCAAAAAATAATTTTATGAAGATTCTTGTTACAGGTGCAACTGGGTATATAGGTAAACGGTTAATTCCTATTTTGGTCAATGAAGGTCACAATGTGGTCTGTGCCGTCAGAGATAAAATGCGTGCTGATAAAGATTATCTGGAAGAAGAACGCATTGAAATTGTTGAAGCCGATTTTTTAAAACCGGAGACTTTAATTAACATTCCTAAAGATCTGGGTGTAGCCTACTACCTGATACATTCCATGTCCAATTCCTCTGATGATTTTAAGACATTGGAAGAGCAATGCGCGGTTAATTTTAAAGACTATTTGGAAACAACAGATGTCAGTCATGTGATCTATTTAAGTGGCATCACCAATGATGATAAACTATCCAAGCATTTATCTTCCCGAAAGAATGTAGAGAATGCTTTGGCTTCAAAAAAATATGCTCTAACCACCTTTAAGGCTGGAATTATTGTAGGCTCAGGAAGTTCATCATTTGAGATCATAAGAGATCTTGTTGAAAAATTACCCGTTATGATAGCACCAAAATGGCTAAACACAAAAACACAACCAATTGGTGTTAGAGATGTACTTGCTTTTTTAAACAGAGCCAAGGATAAAAAGGAAGTCTTTAATAAAGCTTATGATATTTTTGGGCCTGAGGTCCTAACCTACAAGGAAATGCTGCTTCAGTTTGCCAGGATCAGGAAGTTAAAACGTTCTATCCTGACAGTTCCTGTGATGACTCCGAAGCTTTCCTCATATTGGTTATATTTTGTAACCTCGACTTCTTATAAGTTAGCCTCAACTTTAGTAGACAGTATGGGTGTGCAAATAATTGGTAAATCCAGCAACATAAATGAGTTGTTAGACGTGAATCCAATGTCCTATACCAATGCTGTGGAATTAGCATTTGAGAAAATAGAACAAAACAGTATAATTTCAAGCTGGAAAGATTCCTTTATCAGTAGTGGTCGATTGAAAAAAAGTGCTCATAAGTACATCAATGTTCCAACTTATGGCTGTTTTAAAGACCATAAGGAACGCCCCGTTAGCGATGTTAAGAAAACGCTTAACAAAATATGGTCTATTGGTGGTACTACAGGATGGTATTACGGCACTTTCCTGTGGAGGTTGAGAGGACATATTGATAAGTTATTTGGTGGAATTGGGTTAAGGAGAGGTCGTACGCATCAGACGGAATTAAATGTTGGGGATTCGTTGGATTTTTGGCGTGTTATTTTTGCTGATAAAAAACAAAAGCGATTGCTGCTATATGCAGAAATGAAGCTCCCGGGAGAAGCCTGGTTAGAATTTAAAATTGAGAATAAGACCTTAAAACAAACAGCAACATTCAGACCCAAGGGCTTATTTGGTAGGATGTATTGGTATTCTGTACTGCCATTTCACGGATTTATTTTCAAAGGAATGATCAATAATTTGGTTAAAAACTGACCTTGATGAGGCATCGAGATTCCTATGAAGAAATCAGAATTACCTCAAAAAATTTGTCCTGTCTGTTTCAGACCTTTTACCTGGAGAAAAAAATGGGAGCGAAATTGGGAATATGTAAAATATTGCAGTGAAAAATGCAGAAGACAAAAATAAGCACAGGTTTAGTTTGGTTTACGAATAATTTGAGAGTTCATGATAACGACGCTTTGCACAGGGCTTGTCAATCACATGATCAGGTTATTGCGGTTTATTGCTTTGACCATAGGCATTTTGAAGACACTCAATTTGGATTCAGGAAAACAGAAAAATACCGGGCAAAATTCCTGATTGAAACGGTCAGGAATTTAAAGGATAACTTAAAGGATTTGAATATTACCTTACTTATTTATCATGATCGTCCGGAGAATATCCTGAGTTCTGTTTGTGAAGAATTTAAAGTCGATGCTTTGTACTATCAAAACGAATGGACTCAGGAAGAAACAGAAGTTATCGGTAAGATTAAAGAGTCCATTCCAGATACTGTTTTTATGTGCGGCTCATACACCCAGTTCCTTTTTCATCCGGAAGATATCCTTCAGGTTCTAAATAACATTCCACAGGTATTTACAGCCTTCAGAAAAAAAATTGAAAAATATGTTGCTGTAAGACCGGAATTGTCGGTAAAAAAAATGTCGGATTCCAATCTGATTCAAAAGGACTCCAAAATTCCTGGTCTGAAGGAATTGGGATTTCCTGAGTTTGAAACGCATCTTAATTCGGCATTTCGTTTCCCAGGTGGAGAAACAGAAGCTTTTGCCAGGTTGAAATATTATATTTTTGATTCTAAAAAGATCGGATATTACAAAAAAACCAGAAATGGGCTGGTAGGTAAAGATTACAGCTCTAAATTCTCTCCCTGGCTTGCCAATGGTAGTTTATCTGCTAAAACAATTTATTGGAAAGTGAAGGAATTTGAAGCGTCCGAATTTAAAAATCAATCCACTTACTGGCTGATCTTTGAACTGATCTGGCGCGATTACTTCAAATACGTTTCAATGAAACACGGAAACGATATTTTTAAAATTGGAGGGATTCTTAAAAGATCCTATCAATGGAGCAAAGACAAATCCAAAATTAATGACTGGATACAGGGAGAAACTGAAGAACCTTTTGTTAACGCCAATATGTTAGAGTTAAAAAATACCGGATGGATGAGTAACAGAGGCAGGCAAAATGTTGCATCGTATTTTGCTAAGGATCTAAAACTCGATTGGAGAATTGGAGCTGCTTATTTTGAGTCTCTGCTTATTGATTATGATGTGCATAGCAATTATGGCAACTGGATGTATGTAGCCGGTGTTGGTAACGATCCAAGAGACAGAAAGTTTAATGTACAATTGCAGGCTGAACGATACGATGAAAATCATAAGTTCAGAAATCTGTGGTTACAAACCAGTTTATTTTAAATGAAGACATTAAGACTCATTTTAGGCGATCAGTTAAATAGTGAGCATTCCTGGTTGAAAACTGTGGATGATTCTGTTATCTATTGCCTTTTTGAAATGCGTCAGGAAACCGATTATGTTAAACACCACATACAAAAAGTCGTCGGCTTTTTTGCAGCTATGAGGTCATTTGCTAGTTCTTTACAGGAAAAGGGTCACAACGTTGTTTATTTTAAAATAAATGATCCTGACAATATCCAGAATTTGACAGATAATTTAAATTTCCTAATTAAAAATCATGCTGTTGGTCAATTTGAATACATGCTTCCTGATGAATTTCGCCTGAATCAGCAATTAATGAAATATTGTGATTCCCTGAGTATTCAAACTGCCGTTACAGATTCCGAACATTTTTATACCAGCAGAACTGAACTATCTGAATTCTTTGAAGGAAAAAAACTGTATCTCATGGAGAATTTTTATCGCTACATGCGTAAAAAACATGATATACTGATGAGTCTTGGACAACCTGAAGGCGGACAGTGGAATTATGATAAAAGCAACAGAAAAAAGTGGAAAGGTGACGATAACATACCACCGCACATACCATTTGATAATCAAGTTGCTGATATCGTCCGTGACATTGAAAAAGCGAATATTTCAAACATAGGCAGGATGGAATCCAGCACCATTGATTATCCGATTAACAGAGAACAGGCATTGGAACAATTAGATTATTTCTGCAAAAATTTACTGGTCAGCTTTGGGGATTATCAGGATGCGATGAGAACAGATGAAGTCTATTTATTTCATTCCAGAATCTCCTTTGCACTCAATATTAAATTAATCAGTCCAAAAGAGATAGTTAATGAAGTTCTGGCCTACTACAGGGAACATTTGGCGAACATAGATATTTCTCAGGTTGAAGGGTATGTCAGGCAGATTCTGGGTTGGAGAGAGTATATGAGAGGTATGTACTGGCACCTTATGCCGGAATACAAAACCATGAATCGACTGGGGAATCAAAATAAATTACCCGATTTTTTCTGGACGGGTAACACCAAAATGAACTGTCTAAAGCACAGTATCAATAACTCATTAGATAATGCATATGCACATCACATACAACGGTTGATGATTACCGGCAACTATGCATTGTTAACACAGATTGATCCAGATCAGGTTGATAACTGGTATCTGGGTATCTATATGGATGCCATTGAATGGGTCCAACTCCCGAATACCAGAGGTATGAGTCAGTTTGCTGATGGAGGTCTCATCGCTACAAAGCCCTACGTATCCTCGGCAAGTTATATCAACAAAATGAGTAACTATTGTGCGAATTGCGAGTACAATAAAAAGGAAAAGATTACAGAAAATGCTTGTCCGTTTAACAGCCTGTACTGGAATTTTCTTGATGATAAACGGGAATTGCTTCGTAAAAACAGAAGAATGGGTATGATGTATAGCCTGTTAGATAAATTTGATAGGGATGACCTCGCTGCGATAAAGGAAAAAGCACAACATATAATTGAAAATCCCAATGAATACTAACAGAGAACAAATTGCTGTGGTTTGGCTGAAACGAGATCTGCGGTTACATGATAATGAAGCTGTTTTTAATGCTCTCAATTCAGGAAAACGAGTATTGCTCTTATATATGTTTGAGCCCTTATTACTAGAAGATGTACACTACAGTGAACGCCACTGGAATTTTATAAAAGAATCCTTGTGTGATTTAAATGAGCGTTTAAAACCGCATAACTCCAAGGTCCTGATTATACAGTCTGATTGTATTCAGGCTTTTAACAAATTGCTTTCATTTTATGGTATAAAAGATGTCTATTCACATCAGGAAACAGGATTATTGATTACCTATAAACGCGATATGAAATTCAAGAGATATTGCAGAAACAATCTCATAACCTGGCATGAAAATCTGAATAACGGCGTTCAAAGGGGATTAAAGAACAGAGATAATTGGGTTGAAAAATGGATCGAATTTATGAAAAGACCTCAACTTTCATTCAGTCCATATACCAATCAATTACTGGATATAAAAAGCATATCAGAAATAGAGGAACATTTTGAAATGATCTGCTTGTCAACAAGTAATAAAAGTAGTTTTCAAAAAGGGGGCACCACAATTGGATTAAAATATTTAAGTTCTTTTCTTGAAAGCAGATATGAGAAATATATGTATGACATTTCCAAACCTTTAGAGTCCAGAAGGAACTGCAGCCGACTTTCTCCCTATCTGGCTTGGGGAAATCTTTCAGTGCGTCAGGTTTGGCAGGCAGCTTCTGCTAAAAAAAAGGATTCACATTTTAAAAAACATTTGAATGCCTTCACATCCCGATTGCGCTGGCAGGCACATTTCATTCAAAAATTTGAAATGGAGTATACCATGGAAATGGCTAGCGTTAACAAAGGATATCAAAAACTCAAAAAAGACATATCTGAAGATTTTAAAACAGCCTGGAAAACCGGTTACACGGGTTATCCTCTGGTTGATGCTTGTATGAGGTGCCTTAATGAAACCGGTTATTTGAATTTTAGAATGCGTGCCATGTTAGTGTCATTTTTTACTCACAATTTATGGCAACCATGGCAAGAGGCAACCACTCACCTCTCTCAAATGTTTCTGGATTTTGAGCCCGGTATTCATTTCCCGCAACTGCAAATGCAGGCAGGAGAAACCGGTATTAATACACTCAGAATTTACAATCCCATAAAAAACTCAATTGAACATGATCCGCAAGGAACATTTATTAAAAAATGGGTTCCGGAATTGGCTCATCTCAGTCAGCCATTTATTCATCAACCGAATATCATGACACCCCTGGAGCAGCAACTTAATAATTTTACTGTGGGAGTTGATTATCCAAAACCAATAGTGGATTATCCGTCTTCAAGAAAAAAAGCCAGCGATATTCTCTGGGGAATGAGAAAGAATACTTTAGTAAAACGAGAAGCTAAACGGATTCTAAAAAAACACACCGTTTCATAATAACTTGATGCCATTCGCAGTAAAAATGTTAATATTTGTTTAATGTTTATTATTTTATATTAAACATTTTGTAGATTTACTTCATAATTGACAAATATGATAGTAGAAACCACATATGATAACAAAGAGGACAAAGCGCTTATCACTGATATGGTCGGCAAACCATTCTCACTTTTGCAATCAATAAAAATGAATGGTGTAGGGTCAAAG
>JABDOZ010000021.1 GCA_013043005.1 Flavobacteriaceae bacterium
TTTGCCTTCAGCATCCCATACATAAACGCCTTCACCTCTACTCAAAACTACTGGTAGTGGATGGTAATTATGAGCTCCATACTTGTCCTCAAGCTGCATCGCTCTTTCTGATGTAATTTTTGTTTCAATCATCAAACAGAATAGATTTTAAAAAGTTAATATTTGGATTAGATTCTCGCCACAAATCTAAAAAAAATAACCTAGGAATTACGGAAGCCATTCTTAATTTTTGAAGAGTTTTCAACACCAGCAATTTAAACCGTATGTATCAGGATTATTTAGATCAAAAATGCATCAAAAGACTAACGGAATCTCAAGCCTTTTTGCTAAATTTATAGTTACGCAAGCTTATTTCTTGCATTCCGTTTCGCAACAAAGCCAAACACAAAACTGTTAGTAACAATTTGAAACAATTACTATTTATTCTAACGTTACTCATATTAACAGTAACTGCTGAAGCGCAAACTGATTCCCTAAATTCTAAACTGGTTTTTAATGGCGATTTTCGTTTTCGTGCCGAACAAGATTGGGATTCAAGGAAGTCTGATGGATCATTTAGAGAAGACCGGTCAAGGCTTCGGTATAGAGTAAGAGCAGGCGCTACTTACAAACATAAATGGTATGAAGCTGGATTAAGACTAAGAACCGGAAACCCAAACAAACAACAAGATCCGCAGCTAACCCTTGGTGACGGATACGCTGAATTTAACACACTACCTATAGGTTTAGAAAAAGCCTATTTTCAAGGAAAATGGGAAACCTTTAAGTTTTGGGTTGGAAAGAACACATATCCATTTCTTAAAAGCAACGAATTATTTTGGAGCGATAATGTATTTCCAGAAGGTGTTGCAATTGAAAAGAAATTTAATGTAAGTTCTGATATTGTCGACTCCGTGAGCTTGGCAGGTGGTCATTTTGTAGTTGCAACATCTAACGAATCGTTTGATAAAGACGCTTATTTTCAGGGATTTCAAATCTCAACGAAAGCCTTGAACAATGGACTTATCCTGTTTCCCTCAATTTACCTATTCAAGAACATACCAAATATTCCTGATGGTAGCGATACGTTCCTCCTTGATTATTCCATTCTGCATGTTGGGACTCGAGTTAAAGTGCTCAATACTGTGCCTTTACGAATTGAACTGGATTATTACAGAAACCTAACAGGTTATAGAAATAACGATTCCATACCTGATAATTTTAAGGATGAGACATCAGGATATGTAGTCGGACTCAAATATGGCGCGTTACGCAACAAGGGAGATTGGAGAGCCAGTGCAACTTATGCATGGCTTCAACGTTATTCGGCGGTTGATTTCCTGGCTCAAAATGACTGGGCCAGATGGGATTATTCTGCTTTTGATTCGCCGGACGGAAGGCTTACCAATCTTAAAGGCATTGAATTGGCCATATCGCATAATATTGACAAAAAATTGAGTTTGACCATGAAATACTATGTTGTTGAGCAACTCATTCCTTTTGGTATTACCAAGGAAAACGGCAGTAGAATCAGATTTGATATCGATATTAAGATTTAAAAATAATTAACATATAATGGATATAAAACACAAGAGACTGGGAAAACATGGAGTACTGGTTAGTAATATTTGTCTGGGAACAATGAACTTCGGTTGGCATACAAGCGAAGAAGATAGCTTCAAAATCATGGATCGAGCATTAGAACTAGGTATAAATTTTTTCGATACAGCTGATGTCTATGGATGGAGCGTAGAGCATGGATTAACAGAGGAAATTATTGGGAGATGGTTTGCGCAAGGTGGTGGACGTCGAGATGCAGTCGTACTTGCTACGAAAGTTTACAATCCAGTAGATAGGAAGGCAAATTTATCAGAAGTAAATAGCGATGGTCGAAGCCTGAGTTCTTATAAGATTATGAAACATTGTGAGGGCAGTTTACAGCGTTTGCAAACGGATAGGATTGATTTATACCAGATACATCATATTGACCGTGAATGTCCGTGGGATGAGACGTGGAATAGTTTTGACACATTAATGAAACAAGGGAAAGTGGTGTATGCTGGTTCAAGTAATTTTGCAGGCTGGGATATTGCCACCGCATGCCAGGAAGCATCTCGACGCGGCATGATGAGTTTGGTGAGTGAGCAAAGTATTTACAATCTTGATAGCAGAATGGTTGAACTAGAGGTGATTCCTGCATGCAGACATTATGGATTAGGTCTATTGCCATGGAGTCCTCTAGCTGGTGGACTTTTAGGTGGAGCTCTGCAAAAATATAAAGTCGGAAGGCGCACAGATAAAGAGTACTTAAAGCAACTTGAGGCTAAACATGGTCAACTTGAGAAATACGAAAACCTATGTAAAAAAATAGGTCTTCCACCTGGTGATGTCGCATTAGCCTGGTTACTTCATAATCCAATCGTAACAGCCCCTATTGTTGGACCAAGGACTGTTGAACAGTTGGAAAGTGCAGTTCGAGCCGCAAGTATAAAACTGGATGAAGAAGTATTAAATAAACTAGATGAAATATTTCCTGGGCCAGGTGGTGAAGCTCCTGAGGCCTATGCATGGTAATGGTGACATTTTTGCACCTTCGCCAATTGTTGATTTCGTAACAGGAGCAATTTATAAGCGAAGATAGAATTATTTATAGTTAGTTTAAGAGAAATAATAAGCACTCATGAAGACTAATGAATATAAAGGCAGAGGTTTCTGGATATTAATTTCAATGGCATCCCTTCTAGTATTGATGCTATTGGCAGGACAAACATTGGGTGTTTTCAATTATGATCTGGCAGTATCCATAGGCATGCAGGAATCTGAAAATGAAATAGGAAAGATAGGGATCGCATTCGCTAAAGGATTTGGATTTGCAGACACTGTAATATATATTCCCTTATTTGTAATAGGAATAATAGGATTATTAAAGAACAAACGTTGGGGAAAATACACAATGTTCGGTGCTTTAGCGATTTCAGTGTATTGGCCAATAGTCCATTTATACGCGATCTATATTGATATGGATTCCATTACTCTTAATCCAGAAAAATATATTTATTACCCCATACTATTATCCCTTATAATAATTTACGGTTTATGGGGAATGCGGTATCTATACTCAAAATAATCTATTAGATCTCCTAACATCCTGCGTAATTCATGCTGGTTGGTTCAACTTAAATATTAATGCATAATAAAAGGCATGATCTTACAATTTAGTAAGCCATTTTACTCACCAATTTTTGCGTGAAACTTGCGAAGATCACTAATGAATATTTGCTGATTTTGGAGTACCTTTATTATACCCTTTTTGTAAAGCTTTAAAACGACTTCATCTACATATTGTTTAATCAATTTGACACAATCAAAACCATGAGAACAACAGGAAAAATACTATTCTTTGCTGGCATGGCAATCGCACTTTTTATTGGCATTATTATCAGTATCGATATTGGAGATTTTTGCAATCTTAACAAAGACAATCTACCAACTTCAATATGGGATTACCCTGCTTTATGTTTTATTCTTTGGGGATTTGGTGTCCCAATAGGACTTATCATTTCTGCTACAGGAATTATGATGACAGGAGGAGCCAAAACGGGAACAGCTTTAAAGTTTGGATTGATCGCTTTAGTAATCTATCTGTTCGTTAGTTTTGCCAATGGTCCTATGCCACATATTCCATTTCTTTTTGGTATAGGTGGAGCAATTCTGTTGCTGTTGTACTTTTTGATCCTTTGGAAAAATGCCAAACAGTTTAAAACCAACATCTATAAGCTTTCAGGATATACTTCATTAGTCATTGGTTTTTGGTTTACTTGCGGACTTGGAAGCAGGCAATATCAGCCCATGCTCGGACAGGGAGAAAGCCCTATTGATATCATGCTTTACTTTATCCTGGCCATGCTATTCTTTTGGTTAAGTGAAAGAAAACAAAACAAACAAATATTAAAATGAAAAAAAGAAGAGTAATTCTATTAGCTATCCTGGCTATTGTTATAATCCTGTTAATTCCTCTAATTTTCAAGAATAGAGAATATAAACCTTTGGTCGCACCAAGTTTGTCCGAAATAAATTATTCCGAAGTATTTTTTACGAATGAGTCAGACAATTTAAAATTAGCCGGAATGTTAATGTTACCCGAAGGTACAGGACCATTTCCAACGGCTGTAATCATTCAAGGTTCAGGACCGAGTTTTCGAAACAATGGATGGTACTTGTCGGTTGTAAAGCATCTTCAAGACAATGGTATTGCAGTCTTAATTCCAGACAAAAGAGGGAGTGAAAAATCCGAAGGTAAATGGATTGGGGCCAATTTTGATGAATTAGCAAACGACGCTTTAAGTGCTGCAGAATATATAAAGACACAAAATGGATTTGAACACTCCAATATTGGATTTGTGGGTATGAGCCAAGGTGGTTGGATTGCTCCTGTTGCTGCAACGAAATCAGAAGATATTGCATTCATAGCTAGTTTATCAGGTGCTACAGTCACTACAGATGAACAATTACTACATGAAGAGATCTATAATATTTCTGAATACACATATACTCCGATTGCTAGATTGATAGCTCCTATTAGCACGAATTTTGTTAAGAAAATGGAGCATTTTATTCCTTTTGCAGGCTTTGATCCGATACCATATTTAAAAAAAGTTGATGTGCCAGTTCTCTACGCTTTTGGTGAAGGTGATAAGAATGTTCCCGTTAATGCATGCCTTGAGCGTCTAAAAGAAAACAATTTAAATGATTTTGAAATTAAAATATATCCAAAGGGAGGACATGCACTTGTTGATGCAGATTCAGATACTGTGAGTAAGGATTGCTTAAATGATCTGGTTACATTTATCAAAAGCATTGAACGCTAAGTCATTTCAATTTCAAACTAAGCCGATTTCTTTAAGGTCGTTTTTTAGATAATTTTAATCATGAAAAAAGTAATAGTCGCCGGAGCTACCGGCTATCTGGGAAAATACCTACTGGAGGAACTTAAAAAAAAGGGTTACAAGACTTATGCAATTGCGAGAAATGCCAATAAACTGGAAAGTTCTAATTTGAAAGGATCCTAGAGGCAGAGGTCACAAAACCAGAGACGCTATACAGCATTTTTAATAATGTAGATTGTGTTCTTTCCACTGTGGGTATAAATAGTCAAAAAGATGGCTTGACCTATATGGATGTTCATTACAATGGCAATCTGAACATCTTGAATGAAGCAAGGAAATCTGGTGTTAAGAGGTTTATTTACGTTTCGGCACTAAAGGCACATAAGCTCACTCATTTAAAAATGTGTAATGCCAAAGAAAAGTTTGTGAAAGAACTTCAAAACTCAGGAATGGATTATTGCATTATTCGCCCAACTGGATTCTTTTCAGACATGACCGAATTTTTAAAAATGGCAAAAAAGGGAACAGTGAACCTATTCGGTGATGGCAGTTTTAAAATGAATCCGATTCATGGTGCTGATCTGGCTGAAGTTTGTGTAAGTGCCATTGAATCTGAAGACAAAACAATTGAAGTTGGAGGTCTTGAAGTTCTCACGCATAACGAAATATCAGAAATGGCTTTTAATGTTTTAAATAAAAAGCCAAAGATCAAATATATGTCAGAATGGTTGAGAAAAACAATCCTGGGAATTACCCGAACGTTTACATCTTCAAAAACCTATTGCCCCTTGGAGTTTTTCTTCAACGTTTTGGCTATGGATATGATCGCACCAAAATATGGTACAAATACACTAAGTTCATTTTTCAAGGAAATTAAAACTGAATTAAAATAAAGTGAATTCCAAAAAATTAATCCCGGATCAACGGCATGGTCGAGCAACGTAGTAAGCCGCCTTGTTTACCAACTTCGGCATAAGGCACTTTTTCTACAGTTATTCCTTGTTCTTCAAACCATGCGTTCAAGCGGTTAAAATTTATTTCTGAGATCACAACATCTGGAGCAATCGAGAAAATGTTGCTTTTCATGTTGTACATTTCGTCCTTGGTAATTTCAAACACGTTCTCCTTGCCAAAGAAATTTACCAGCCACTCGTATTCCTCTTCAATAAAAAAGCCGTTCTTATGCAAAATAGCCTTACCATCTCCAACAGGCTGGAAGCAGCAATCTAAATGCAAGGCATTGTTTCTTGGGTCTGTATTGCTCTTACGCAACTCAAAGGACTTAACTGTTTTATGTGGAAAATGATCCCTGAGCATCTTTACGGCCAGACTATTGGTTCTGGCTGTAATTAGATCTTTGTAATCCGGGCGAGTACAAACACCTACAAAAATAT
>JABDOZ010000002.1 GCA_013043005.1 Flavobacteriaceae bacterium
TACCTCTAACGGTTATTTAGGCACAGTAAATATTTCCAGTTTAACAACCCCTGGAACTTATGTATTTACGTACTCTTTAGATGCTGTGGGAGTTTGTCCTGATGCATCATCGAGTGTGACAATAATACTTAGAGAAATTTTATCTTCTGGAATTCCTTCAGCCGATAATCCAGCTTCATTTTGCGAGGCAGACCTTCCTTCAAGTTTTGATTTGTTTACATTACTAGACAATGAAGACCCCGCTGGTCTCTGGACTCAAGGAACCACAAGTTCCGATCCAGCTGTTTCATCTCCAATAGATCTATCAGGTTTTATGCCAGGAACTTATGACTTTACATATTCACAAAATGTCGATCCAAACCCTTGCCCGGAAGAATCTACTACGGTTCAAGTAGTTGTTCTACAAGATCCGAACGCAGGTGTTGCAATAAATCAGGTATTTTGCGAAAATGACTTGACAGCAAATTCACCATTTGATCTGTTTGATGCTCTGGATGGATCTCAAGATAATAATTCTGGAACCTGGACAGATTCGGCCGGAACTACAATTTCCAATATACTAGATATTACCGGATTTACTATTTCGGGTAGTCCTTATACTTTTACCTATACGATCGATAATGGTACCTGTGTGGATTCCGAAGATATAACGATTACTGTTGAACCTGCACCAGAATCTGGAACAACAAATCCAGACGCGGAGATTTGTGTCAATGATATTACGACAGGAGAAACATTTGATCTCTTTGATCTCCTGGAAGGAGAAGATCAGTCTGGTGTATGGAGTGACGATACTCCTTCAGGAGCATTATCAGGAAATCTAGTTACAATAGATGGTCTAGCACCGGGAACATACGATTTTACATTTGATGTCAATGCAATTGGAAGTTGTGATGATGTCAATCTTACAGTGAGTATTATAATCAATGATATATCAAGTCCAACAGGAGCAGCTTCTCAATTGTTTTGTGATGGGGCAACAATAGCTGATCTTTCTGCAACTGGCAATAATATATTGTGGTATGATGAGGCAACAGGAGGAACTGCTCTCGCTTCAACTGATGCATTGGTAGACGGTGAAAACTATTTTGCCACTCAAACTGATGCCATAACAGGTTGTGAATCTTCAGTTCGATTTGAAGTTAATGTAATAATAAATATTTCTCCCAATTCGGGATTACCAAATGCGACACCTTTAACAGTTTGTGATAACAATAGTGCAGTAGATCTGTTCAATGGATTAGATGGAAGTGAAGATGCAACAGGAACATGGTTTGATACGGATGGAACAGGAGCATTGTCTGGAAATATTTTTGACGCAACCCTGGTAAGTGCAGGTGGTTATCAGTTTACTTATACTGTAACCGGAATAGCTCCATGTGTTGATTCCAGTACGGTAATTACAGTAACAGTTGAACAAACTGTATTTGCAGGTACTGATACTTCCTTAGATATTTGTAGTGATGAAGGCACAGTAGATATTTTTGCTCTACTGGGAGGAGCAGATGCTGGAGGAGCCTGGTCACCGGCTTTAACTAGTGGATCCAATATTTTCGATCCGGCAAGTGATGCTTCAGGAACATACACGTATACCATATCGAATTCGTGTAGTACAGACAGCAGTGATATAGTTATAACTGTTACACAAGCTCCAGACGCAGGAAGTGATGCTAATGCAGATTTATGTGTAGTCAATGGAATTGTGGATCTTACAACTTATTTAGGAGGTGCACCAGATTCCAACGGGACTTGGTCACCAGCTTTAGCAAGTGGAACAAATGACTTTGACCCAACAGTTGATTCGCCCGGAACATACATTTATACAGTCTCAGCAATTACTCCTTGTACAACCGATGCAAGTGCTCAATTGACAGTTACTATTGGAGACAGTCCTGAACCCATAGTTGTAGAACCTACATTAACTTTTTGTTTAAGTGCAAATCCAACAGTAGCAGATTTAAATAGTGCTGTGACAGGCGATTCTATTTTGTGGTATGAGAGTGATACTAGTACAAATCCTTTAGATCCAACCGATATACTTTTGGATGGTGACGACTACTATGCTACTCAAACATCCGGTTCTGGTTGTGAATCAACTTTAAGAGCTCAAGTTAATGTAATAGTAAACAATGCTGATACACCGACTCTGATATCAGAAGGCGATGAGTTTTGTATAAACGATTCACCTACATTGTTTGAGTTAACACTTAATATATTAGAGTATGATTCTGGCACAAATAATATTACCTGGTATGATTCAGATACAGGTGGAAATGTATTAAGCAGTACTTCTCTTTTAGTACATGACAACGTATATTATGCAACTTTGTTAGATCCTATAACAGGTTGTGAAAGCGGATTAAGACTGCCGGTAACTGCAGATCTTACAGCATGCGGAGCATTAACTTTTCCTGATGGTTTCTCACCAAATGGTGATGGCATAAATGATAGATATGTAGTTGAAAGTATAGATTTTCTATATCCTAATTTTGTGATGGAAATCTATAACAGATATGGAAATCTTGTTTATGAGGGAAATGCCAGAACTAGTCCGTTTGATGGCACTTCAAATCAATCAAGATTAGTAACTCAGGGAGACCTTCCTGTAGGAGTGTACTTCTATATTATCAACTTTAACGATGGATCAAAGTCTAAACAAGGGCGATTGTACCTAAGTAGATAAATGATTGGATTAAGAAAAATAACAATGGAAAAAATGAAAACGATAAATATTTCTCAAATCTTCATGACATTTAGCTTGATGCTTTTCGCTTTAACCAGCTTTAGTCAACAAGATCCTCAGTTTACACAATACATGTATAACATGAGTGTTATAAATCCGGCTTATGCAACAGCAGAGGAAGGTAAACTTAATATTGGTGGATTATACAGAGCCCAGTGGATAGGAGTAAAAGGTGGTCCTACAACTGGAACATTTTTCGCTCATACTCCAATAAATGAAAAAATAGAGGTAGGTATCTCCTTTATTAATGATAATATAGGTGATATAATCAATGAAAATAATGTTTTTGCGGACTTCGCTTACATTTTACAAGTAGATGAAAAAAGCAAACTATCTCTTGGATTAAAGGCAGGTATAACCATGTTTAACACCGATTTCTCAGGTTTTAATCTGCAATCCGGCAATGTAAGCACAGATATTGCCTTTAATGAAAATATAAGTAAAACGTTTCCTAATCTGGGAATTGGAGGATTCTATTTTAGAGATAATTTCTATGCTGGACTCTCAATGCCAAATTTATTGACAACGAAACATTTGGAGACGGAAAATGGTATTAAATCAACAGGAGTTCAGGATATTCACTTCTTTTTGACCAGTGGATATGTATTTGACTTCATTAATGATTTAAAACTAAAACCAGCGATAATGGTTCGCGGCGTAAAAGGTGCACCTTTGGCAGTTGATTTAACAGCCAATGTACTTATCAACCAAAAACTAGAGGCTGGAATAGGATATCGACTAGATGATTCTGTAAGTGCATTGGTCAATTTTAGAGTGCGTCCAGACTTACGAATAGGTTATGCATTTGATTATACAACTTCTAATTTAAGTAGTTATAACTCAGGTTCGCATGAACTATTTGTGTTATTTGATGTAGACCTGTTTGGACTTCAAAATAAATATGATCGTTCACCAAGATTCTTCTAAACTAATATTACTAATTATGAAAAAACAGATATATATTTTTATAACATTGATGTTAGTTGGTGCAGCAATAAATGCTCAAAATGCTAACATAAAAAAAGCTAATAAACTATTTAGTTTAAAGGCTTTCAGTGAAGCGGCTGGTTTGTATGAAACAGAAGAAGATTTATCTCAAGAAGCACTTCAAAATTTAGGCGACTGCTATTATTATAATGCTCAAATGAAAAATGCTGCTAAAACTTATAAGCAGTTGATCACTAAATATGGTATTATTAAAGATAAAGAGGCTCAATTCAGATATGGACAAGCCTTAAAAGGAGTAAATAATTATGAAAGATCAGATATAGTATTAGGTAATTATTTTGGTGAATCCAGAGATACAGATGCATTTATTGAGGAATTGGTTAAAAACACACCACATGTATTTAAACTGCAAGACCTTAACTCTATTGGTATTAATAATGATTTTGGTTTATCATTTTATGGAAAAAACAAGGTGACATTTGCTTCGGATAGAAATACAGAACATCCAATATATTCGTGGAACAATAAGCCTTATCTGGATTTATACAGCGCTACTCTATCTGAATCTGGTGAGTTAACAAACATAAAGCCGTTTCCTTCACAGATAAATACAGAAACTCATGAAAGTAATGCAGTAATTTCAAAAGATGGCAAAACCATGTATTTTAATCGAACTAGTTCGAAACGGGTAAAAGAAAACGGATTGAGTGTAGCGAATATTAAAATATATAAAGCAGAATTAATTGATGATGTCTGGTCCAATATCCAGCCTTTACCTTTTACTAGTAATGAATTCAACACAGAACATCCTAGCGTAAGCAAGAATGGAAGAACAATGTACTTTGCCAGTGATATGCCAGGTGGATATGGAAGTTTTGATATATATAAGGTACCCATTAGTGTAGATGGTACATTTGGAGAACCCGTTAATTTGGGACCTAATGTAAATACAAGCCAGCGAGAACAATTTCCTTTTATTAGCGAGATCAATGTGCTGTACTATTCATCAAATGGTCATCAAGGATTTGGTGGATTGGATGTTTTTAGGAGCGAGTCTGTAAACGGTGAATTTACCAAGGCACTTAATTTGGGAAAAGTTGTTAATAGTAATTTGGATGATTTTGGATATATAATAAATGAAAAGAAGAACTTTGGTTACTTCACTTCCAACAGATCTGGAAAAGACAAATCTTATAGGATTGCAAGGGAAGAGAATATACTTACTAAATATTTGGTAAACGGAATTGTACAAGATAAAAACAGCAAAGAATTGCTACCTGGATCTCTAGTTACTTTATTTGATGATTTTGGAAATGTTTTACAAGATACCATAGTTAAAGATGATGCTTATTACTTGTTTAAAATTGAACCAAATAAAAAGTATAAGGTAAGAGGAACACGTAAATTATATATACCATATGATGTTGAATTCTCAACAGACAGTGAAGGAAAGATCAGTCATAATATTTACTTGATCTTAGAATCCTATGCGGATGCTGAAGAAAAGATTGAAGAAAAAGAAACTGGTGTAGTTCAAGTGGACCTGGAGAAGATTTTCTTTGATTTCGACAAATGGGATATAAGAGAGGATGCTGCCAATACACTTAATACATTAGTAGATCTGATGAAGAAATACCCGGAAATGGAAGTTGAGGTTTCAGCACATACAGATGCCAGAGGGCCAGATGAATATAATTTGAACTTATCCAAAAAACGAGCCGCTTCTACACTTGATTATTTAGTGAGTCAGGGAATAGAAAGGGACCGTTTAAAAAGCATAGGATATGGAGAGATGCAACCATTAAATAAATGTATTAAAGAAGGAATTTGTACAGATCAGGAATATGATATTAACCGACGTTGCGAATTTACATTGTTGAATTAACCACCTAACTAATTTTAAAAAGCCTTTCTAAATTTTAGAAAGGCTTTTTCTTTATATTTGTTTTGTATGAATGACAATCTAGATCCAACCGGCGACAATTTTTCTCCTGAAGAACTTGAAGTTGAAAAGAAATTAAGGCCACTAGCTTTTAATGATTTTACTGGACAAGAACAAGTATTGGATAATCTTAAGATTTTTGTACAAGCCGCAAATTTAAGAAATGAAGCCTTGGATCATACGTTGTTTCACGGTCCACCAGGATTAGGTAAAACTACCTTGGCATATATATTATCCAAAGAATTAGAAGTTGGTATAAAAGTTACTTCTGGACCGGTATTGGATAAACCTGGAGATTTAGCTGGCTTATTGACCAATCTTGAAGAACGCGATGTCTTGTTTATAGATGAAATTCATCGATTAAGCCCTATTGTGGAGGAATATTTATATTCAGCAATGGAGGATTACAAGATTGATATTATGATCGAATCTGGTCCAAATGCCAGAACAGTTCAAATAAATTTGAGCCCTTTCACTTTGATAGGCGCAACAACACGGTCAGGATTGTTAACAGCACCAATGCGTGCTAGATTTGGTATTAGTAGTAGATTACAGTATTATGAAACCAACCTTCTTACTACCATTGTTCAGCGAAGTGCAGGTATTTTAGATGTACCCATTTCAATGGAAGCCTCAATAGAAATTGCTGGAAGAAGTAGAGGGACACCAAGAATAGCTAATGCGCTGTTACGTAGAGTACGAGATTTTGCTCAAATTAAAGGAGATGGCAATATCGATATAAAAATTGCTAAATATGCATTAGGAGCTTTAAATGTTGATGCTCATGGATTAGATGAAATGGATAATAAAATTCTGTCTACTATAATTGATAAATTCAAAGGTGGCCCTGTAGGGATTACAACTTTAGCTACAGCAGTAAGTGAAAGTGCTGAAACCATTGAGGAAGTTTATGAGCCTTTCCTGATTCAGCAAGGATTTATAATGAGAACACCTAGAGGTAGAGAAGTTACAGAATTGGCATATAATCATTTGGGCAAATTAAAAGGAGGAATTCAGGAAGGTTTATTTTGACAAAAAATGTCATTCTGAACTTGTTTCAGAATCTCAAATAATTTTTTAAATCTTAACAAATGGGACTATTTTCAAAAGAACCAAAAAGACCGGAAAACATATTTATAAAGGGCAAGCAATTAAGATGTAGGATTTGCGATAATACAACCTTTTATTCAAGGCAAGCTCAATTAAATACACCTATAATGTCACTATTAGATTTAGATTGGACTAATAAATCGGCAACTTGTTATGTGTGCTCAAAATGCACTCACATAGAATGGTTTTTAGAAAAAAATTGAGTTGAATTTAAAACAAAAACATACCAATTTAATTAAAACCGAAGCCCAACGCCTCGGTTTTTTATCTTGTGGAATAAGCAAAGCAGAATTTTTAGAACAAGAAGCTCCAAAACTGGAAAATTGGTTGAACAAGAATATGCATGGACAAATGCATTATATGGAAAACCATTTTGATAAAAGATTAGACCCTACAAAACTCGTTGATGGTTCAAAAAGTGTGGTTTCCTTATTGCTAAATTACTATCCTTTTGAAATTCAAAAAGATAAATCTGCTCCTAAAATTAGCAAGTACGCCTATGGCAAAGATTATCACTTTGTTATCAAGGACAAATTGAAAAAACTTCTAAATTTTATTAGGGAAGAAATTGGAGAGGTTGAAGGTCGTGCTTTTGTTGATTCAGCACCGGTTTTAGATAAAGTATGGGCCGCCAGGTCTGGTTTAGGCTGGATTGGTAAGAATAGCAATTTACTAACCCAGCAAGTAGGTTCATTTTACTTCATCGCCGAATTAATTATTGACTTGGATTTAGAATATGATTTTCCTGTAACAGATCACTGCGGAAGTTGTACGGCTTGCTTGGATGCCTGCCCAACAAACGCCATTGTTGAGCCCTATGTTGTAGATGGGAGTAAATGTATCTCTTACTTTACAATAGAATTAAAAGATAACATTCCTTTAGAATTCAAAGGTCAATTTGACAATTGGATGTTTGGATGTGATATCTGCCAGGATGTTTGTCCTTGGAACCGGTTTTCTGAACCTCATAATGAACCGCTGTTTAATCCAAATAAAGAGATTTTATCCTTTTCAAAGAAAGATTGGGAAGAGCTAACAAAAGAAGTTTTTGGAAAAGTGTTCAAGAATTCGGCCATCAAAAGAACTAAATTTGAAGGACTTAAAAGAAACATTAAATTTCTTAAACAATAGGCTATTAAAAATTAGTGTATACCTTTGATGGTTTAAAACCAACAACAAAATGAGTAAGCCCATTAAAAAGAAAGAAGCCTTATTATATCATTCTAAACCGAATCCAGGAAAAATAAAGGTAATGCCCACTAAAAAATATGCTACTCAAAGAGATCTTGCTTTGGCATATTCTCCTGGCGTTGCAGAACCATGTTTAGAAATTGCAGATAATAAAGAAGATGTATATAAATATACAACAAAAGGGAACCTTGTAGCAGTGATATCCAATGGTACTGCTGTGCTAGGTTTGGGCAATATTGGTCCAGAAGCTTCAAAACCTGTTATGGAAGGTAAAGGGTTACTCTTTAAAATATTTGCGGATATAGATGTATTTGATATTGAAGTTGATACTGAAAATATAGATGAATTTATAGAAACAGTAAAAAATATAGCTCCAACTTTTGGTGGAATTAATTTGGAAGATATTAAAGCACCAGAGGCATTTGAAATTGAAACAAGGCTCAAAGAAGAATTAGATATTCCCGTCATGCATGATGATCAGCATGGGACGGCAATTATTTCTGCTGCAGCTCTTCTAAACGCTTTAGATTTATGCAAGAAAAAAATTGAAGATGTTAAAATTGTAATTAGTGGCGCAGGAGCAGCTGCTATTTCATGTTCTCGTTTATATCAGGCATTTGGAGCAAAACAGAAAAACATGGTTATGCTCGACAGTAAAGGGGTTATAAGACTTGACAGGACAAATTTAACCAAAGAAAAAGCAGAATTCGCAACGAACAGAAAAATTAATACTTTGGATGAAGCCATGATAGATGCTGATGTTTTTATTGGATTGTCTATGCCCGACTTGGTTACTCCAAAAATGCTAAAATCAATGGCTTCAAATCCAATTGTATTTGCAATGGCTAATCCAGATCCTGAAATTAAATATCAGTTGGCTATTGATACAAGAGATGATATTATAATGGCAACAGGTAGAAGTGACCATCCAAATCAGGTAAATAATGTGCTTGGGTTTCCGTTCATTTTCAGAGGAGCATTGGACGTCAGAGCAACTAATATAAATGAAGCTATGAAAATGGCAGCTGTCAAGGCTTTAGCTTCTCTGGCAAAAGAGCCTGTTCCGGAACAAGTTAATATAGCTTATGGAGAAACAAAACTAACTTTTGGGAAAGATTATATTATTCCCAAGCCTTTTGATCCAAGATTAATAGGCACAGTTCCTATTGCTGTAGCAAAAGCGGCTATGGATAGCGGAGTGGCTAGAGACCCGATTAGAAATTGGAAGAAATATGAAGAAGTGTTGTTTGATAGGCTGGGTAACGATAATAAATTAGTCAGGTTATTACATAATCGCGCAAAATTAGATCCTAAACGAGTAGTTTTTGCTGAAGCAGATCAATTATCCGTTTTAAAAGCAGCTCAAATAGCCTATGAAGAAGGAATTGCTATTCCCATTTTATTGGGCAGACAAGAGGAAATAGAGCGCTTAATGGAAGAAATTGAATTTGAGGCAGACGTTCTTATTATTGATCCAAAATCAGATGTTGAACTTAAAAGGAAGAATCTATATGCTAAGGCTTATTGGGAAAATAGGAAACGACGTGGCATTACTAAAATATCTGCTCAAAAATTGATGAGAGAGCGCAATTACTTTGCTGCTATGATGGTAAATGAAAATGATGCAGACGCCTTGATTTCTGGCTATTCTCGTAATTATCGAAGCGTGGTTAAACCAATGATTGAGCTTATAGGATTATCTAAAGATGTTACAAGAATTGCAACTACAAATTTGATGATTACACAAAGAGGTCCCATGTTTTTAAGTGATACCTCGATTAATATTAACCCATCTTCAGAAGATTTAGCAAAAATTACTACTATGACCGCTAACGCGATCAAAATGTTTGGTCTTGAACCTGTAATGGCAATGGTGTCTTATTCTAACTTCGGGTCATCAGATAATCCGGAAGCTTCTAAAATCAGAGAGGCAGTTTCTTACTTACATAAAAATAATCCAGAGCTAATAGTTGATGGAGAGTTACAAACTGACTTTGCAATGAATAGAGAATTGCTAAAAGAAATTTTTCCTTTCTCAAAATTAGCAGGAAAAAAAGTAAACACATTAATTTTTCCAAATTTGGATTCAGCCAACATTACATATAAATTGATAAAGGAATTAAACAAGGCGGAATCAATTGGACCGATTATTATGGGCTTAAAAAAACCAGCTCATATTTTGCAGTTAGGAGCTAGTGTTGATGAAATTGTTAACATGACGGCAATTGCAGTTATAGATGCTCAGAAAAAAGGAAAAAAGACTAATTTATAAGCATGCTTATTTTATTACTTCATGAAAATAATTTTATTACATTTGGAGTGCTAACTTAACAGATTTAATGATTACTCATATTCAGGGCAAACTAGTAGAAAAGAACCCTACAGATGTTGTTATAGATTGTAATGGCATTGGTTACAAACTTAATATTTCACTGCATACCTATTCTCAGATTCCAGATCAGGAAAATGTAAAACTTTATACGCACTTGCAGGTAAGAGAGGATTCACATACGTTATTCGGTTTTTCTTCATTAGCAGAACGGGAAATCTTTAGATTATTAATATCTGTCAGTGGAATTGGTGCAAGTATTGCAAGGACTATGTTATCCTCGTTAACACCTAAACAAGTAAGAGAAGGAATTGCTACAGAAAATGTGTCTTTAATTCAATCAATTAAGGGTATTGGACTTAAAACCGCTCAACGTACGGTTATCGAATTAAAAGATAAAATTTTAAAAGTTTATGATATAGATGAAATTTCGGTTTCACAGGACAATACTACTAAGGATGAAGCGTTATCAGCATTAGAAGTTCTAGGGTTTAATAAGAAACAATCAGAACGTGTTATTGATAAGTTTTTGTCTTTGCATCCAGGAGCCAATGTTGAGACAATTATCAAAGAGGCTTTAAAAAGTTTATAATTAATTTTGATTAATATAACCAACCATATTTCCCCCCAAACTTTAAAGATCATTTTTCTGTTTGTACTAATGATTTTTTCTTTTGAAGCAATCTCTCAGGAAACAGAGCCTGTGGCTCAAGATACGACCAAAACAGGATATAGTTTGGGAAATCTTGTAATGCCAAACCCCAATAGCATCGTTTCCAAATATACATACGACCCGTTAACAGACAGATACATTTACACTGAGACAGTAGGAGAATTCAATATTAATTATCCTATAATTTTAACACCACAGGAATTTCAGGAACTTATTACAAGAGAAAATTTACAAACTTATTACAAAGAGAAAATTGATGCACTTGACGGAAAAAAGGAAGGGTCTGAAGACGGTCAGAAAAATCTATTGCCCGAATTTTATGTTAATTCAAATTTCTTTGAATCAATTTTTGGTGGAAATACTATAGAGGTAGTTCCTCAAGGTTCTGTTGAAATGGATCTGGGAGTCATTTTTACAAGAAATGATAATCCTGCTTTTTCACCTCGAAACAGAAGAAACTTCACATTTGATTTTGATCAGCGCATAAGTTTAAGTTTACTGGGAAAGGTTGGTACCAAACTACAGGTAAATGCTAATTACGATACTCAGTCAACTTTTGATTTCCAAAACTTAATAAAACTGGAATACACACCAACAGAGGATGACATTTTACAAAAAATAGAGGTTGGTAATGTCAATATGCCTTTGAATAGTTCTTTAATTACCGGGGCACAAAGTTTATTTGGTGTTAAAACACAACTCCAGTTTGGCAGGACAACTGTAACAGCTGTTTTTTCTGAACAACAATCGCAAACCAGAAATGTAGTAGCACAAGGTGGAGGAACTTTAGAAGAGTTTACCGTCTTTTCGAGAGATTATGATGAGAACAGGCACTTCTTTCTTGCGCACTATTTTAGAGATAATTATGATGCTGTGCTGGAAAACTATCCATTTTTGAATACAAACGTTCAGATCACCAGAGCTGAGGTGTGGATTACCAACAGGGCAAACAGAACTGATAATGTAAGAAATATTGTTGGTATACAGGATTTAGGTGAATCAGATCCTCAAAATGTAAGCTCTGCAGTTAACATTACAACTGGTCCTAATGCTTTTCCTGATAACTCAAATAATGGTTTTAACCCATTTACTATTGGTTCTGGATCTGTATTGACCGATGCCATAAGGGATATTGCAACTGTCCAGTCGGGCTTTGGCGCATTGAGTGCATCTGTTAATGAGGGTACCGATTTTGTAACTCTTGAGGGTGCAAGAAAATTAACAGAAGGAACAGAATATCGATTAAACCCGCAATTGGGGTATATTTCCCTGAATCAACGACTTAATAATGATGAAATACTTGCTGTTGCATTTCAGTTTACCGTTGGCGGTGAAGTATTTCAGGTTGGTGAATTTGCCAATGACGGTGTTGATGCTACAGATGTAACTACAGATACGAATGGTACAGTAACATCATTAAATAACAATAATCTGGTATTAAAGATGCTTAAGAGTAGTGTTACTCTTGTAGAAGAGCCAGTCTGGGATTTAATGATGAAAAATATTTACGATACTGGAGCATTTCAGCTGAGTCAGGAGGATTTTACCTTAAATATTTTTTACACGGAAACATCACCTGTTAATTACATAACACCAATAGGCACAACCCCTTTTCCTGATCAGGGACCAAACCAGACGCCTATAGAAGAATTACCATTATTGAGATTCTTTAATTTTGATAAATTAAATTTTAACAATGACCCCCAGACCAATGGTGATGGGTTCTTTGATTTTGTTCCAGGTCTTACTGTTATAACAGAGAACGGGAAAATAGTTTTTACCAAAGCAGAACCATTTGGAGAATACATTTTTGATAGGCTATCCCTAGGTGGTGAGGACTATGATAATGATATAACATATAATGACAATCAGAATAAATATGTATATACAGAGCTATATAAGTTAACTAAGACAGCCGCCTTAGAATTTTTCGAAAAAAATAAATTCGAAATGAAAGGGCGTTATAAGTCTACAGGAGGTGATGGTATTCCGATTGGGGCATTTAACGTTCCGCGAGGATCTGTTAGAGTAACTGCTGGTGGTCGCGTTTTGGTAGAAGGTGTAGATTATACCGTTAACTATCAAATAGGAAGGGTTCAGATTATTGATCCAGCTCTCAAGGCCTCGAATACACCTATTCAGGTATCAGTAGAAAATAATTCCTTTTTTGGTCAACAAACCAAACGTTTTTCAGGAATTCATGTTGAGCATCAATTCAATGAGAATTTTGTATTAGGTGGTACTTTTTTGAATTTAAATGAAAGACCAATCACACAAAAAGCGAATTACAATACCGAGCCAATTAATAATACAATTTTTGGTTTCAATGGAAATTACTCTTCAGAGGTTCCTTTCTTAACTCGCCTAGCAAATAAATTACCGAATATTGATACAGATGTTCCTTCCAATATTTCATTAAGAGGGGAGTTTGCAAAACTCTTACCAGGAGCACCAAAAGGAACCGATTTCAATGGAGAGGCCACTTCGTATATTGATGATTTTGAAGGATCTCAAAATGCCATAGATCTCAAATCGCCCTTATCCTGGTTCTTGTCAAGTACACCTGCAGATCCGGCACTAGGTTATACAGCAGGAGGTGACCCTGAAGATCCAATATATTTACAGAATGGTTACTTCAGATCAAAACTGAACTGGTATACTATTGACCCAATATTTTATACCAATCAGCAACCAGATGGTATTGTTGATGACGATTTGTCGTCGCCTTACACACACAGGTATTTTATAAATGACCTCTTCCCAATAGATTTGGTTCAAGGACAAAATGCTCTTTTAAATACTTTAGATCTTGCGTTTTATCCAGACCAAAGAGGTCCCTATAATTTTAATCCAAATTTAAATACATTGCAGCCCGATCAAACTTGGGGTGGAATAACAAGGCAATTGACAACAAATGATTTTGAACAGGCTAATGTGGAATATATTGAGTTTTGGTTATTAGATCCCTTTATTGATAATCCCGGTAATACAGGAGGCACTTTGGCAATCAACTTGGGAAATATATCTGAAGATGTATTACGAGATGGACGTAAACAATATGAAAATGGATTGCCTGATGGAAGCATCAACAATGACATAACTAACCCAACAGCCTGGGGTCAGGTGCCAGCCAATCAATCTTTAATTTATGCTTTTGATTCAACAGGAGATGCAAGAACAGCTCAAGATGTTGGCTATGACGGATTGAATGATGCAGAAGAGCTTGCTAAATTTGGGACAGCATTTGGAGAAGATCCTTCCAATGACAATTATCAATATTTCTTGAATGCCGAAGGGAATATTTTTGAACGCTATAGTTTATATAATGGTGTTGAACAAAACACACCAGAGCAAGTTACAAACACAAATAGAGGAAATACAACTCAACCCGATGTTGAAGATATAAATAGAGATAACACTATGAACACCATTGACAGTTATTTTGAATATTCTATACCTTTAAATGCTACGGTTTTAAATATAAATAATGAATTTATTAAGGATATCTCGCAGACAACAGTATCCTATCCAAATGGAGAATCTCAGACGGTAAGTTGGTATCAATTCCGAATTCCGGTTTCAGAATTTGATTCTGCCGTAAATAATATCGCAGATTTTAGATCTATTCGGTTTATGCGTATGTATTTGAAGGATTTTCAACAGCCAACAGTACTACGATTTGGTACTTTAGAATTGGTAAGAGGAGATTGGAGACGCTATCAACTGACTTTAGACGACGAACCAAATAATGACAATGATGATACCGTTTTTGAAACTGGCGTAGTTAGTATTCAGGATAATCCAAGCAGTTACGTGAGACCTCCAGGTGTGGTTCAGGAGGAGCTATTCAATAATAATACGGTTGTAAGACAAAATGAACAATCACTTACCATTATCACCTGCGATCTTGAGAGTCTGGATTCCAGAGCTGTCTTCAAGAATATAAATGTTGACATGCGACAGTTTAGCAAATTAAGAATGTTTCTTCATGCTGAACCCGGAGTCAATCCTGGTTTGACGGATGGTGAGCTTGTAGCATTTATTAGAATGGGTAATGATTTTACCGAAAATTTCTATCAGGTAGAATTGCCATTAAAAGTGTCTGAAGGGGTATCAACATCTCCAACTGTTGTTTGGCCTGAAGTGAATGAATTAAATCTAAGAATAGATTTGCTGCAAAAAATTAAGGCAATAGGTATTTCTGATGGAACCTTATTAAATGAGAACCCTACATTTTATAATGAAGATCTCAATGTGGTCAATGAATTTGACCCTCATACACTTGGTGAATTGCGTTTAGCTGTAAAAGGAAATCCAAACTTTGGAGATATAAGAACATTAATGGTAGGTGTTAAAAATGTGTCCAAGTCAAGTGAGTGTGGTACAGTGTGGTTTAATGAATTAAGATTGTCTGACATGGATAATCAAGGTGGTTGGGCAGCTGTGGCGAGCATGGATGGTAATATCGCTGATTTTGCAAATGTCAGCGCTACAGGGAGAAGAAGTACTATAGGATTTGGATCTTTAGAGCAGGGGCCAAATGAAAGAAGCCGGGAAGATATAAAGCAATATGATGTTGTAACAAATATAAATCTCGGCCAATTATTACCTAAAAAATGGGGCATACAATTGCCATTCAATTATGGTGTTGGAGAGGAAATTATAACTCCGGAGTATGATCAGCAGTACAAGGATATAAAATTGCAATCCAGATTGGATGCTGCTAACTCTAATAATGAACGAGAAACTATTAGGCGTCAATCTGAAGAGTATACCAAACGAAAAAGTATCAACTTTATAGGAGTTAGAAAACAACGAACAGGTGAAGCTAAACCAAGGTTTTATGATGTAGAGAATTTTACATTTAACTATTCCTATAATCAGGTTGAGCATCGTGATTTTGAAATTGAGAATTCATTAGATCAAAATTTAAGAGTTGGGGCTAATTATAATTTTAATTTCAATCAATTAAAAGTTGAACCTTTTAAAAAGAATGATTCATTGTTTACCGGGAAATCCTGGAAGATTTTAAAAGATTTTAATTTTAATCTTTTGCCAACAAGCTTCAGTTTAAATACAGATATTTTAAGGCTATTCAATAAGCAAAGATTCAGGCAAGTTGGATTGAGTGAAGATGATATTCAGATTCCGGAATTGTTCAGGCGTAATTATACGTTTAATATGCAATACACATTAAACTATAATATAACTGATGCCTTAAGACTAAACTTTTCGGCTTCTAACAATAATATAGTTAGAAACTATTTTGTTGATGAGTCTGATATTCAAGATCCTGAATTAGATATTTGGGATGGATTTTTCGACTTTGGAGATCCAAATATTCAATCTCAACAATTAGGTTTAAATTACGAAATACCGTTAAACAAAATACCGGCCTTTAGTTTTTTAAATGCCACCTACGCGTATACCGGGAATTTTCAATGGACCAAAGGTTCTGATATTTATGAGAACTTAAATGTCAATGGGGTTTCTTATAATCTGGGGAATTCCATTCAGAATGCAAATACTCATAACCTAAATACAACTTTAGATATGAATAAGTTGTATAAATACATTGGATTCGTTAAAAAACCAACTAAGAGAAATCCTAATGCAAGACCAAAGGGAGCTGGATTACCGCCAGGGGCCAGACCAGAAAATAAAGCAGATGATAAAAAAAAGAAACCAGACACAAACAAAAACTCAGTTGGACGGAAAATATATAATACTGCGGTAGGATTATTAACATCTGTAAAAAGGATACAGGTAAATTATACTGAAAATAATGGTTCTTTCTTGCCTGGATACTTGCAAACTCCTGGATTCATTGGAACATTAAAGCCTACTGCCGGATTTACATTTGGAAGTCAAAACGATATAAGACGATATGCAGCTAGGAATGGCTGGTTAACTATTTTCCCGGATTTCAATCAGCAGTTTTCTCAAACCAAGAACAGACAGTTGGATGTTTCCGCAAGTGTAGAACCTTTAAATGATTTAAAGATTGATCTAATAGGCACAAGATTATATTCTGAGAACATAACCGAAAATTTCAATACCACAGATACAAATGGTGATGGTCTCAGTGATGTATACAATTCATTGATCCAAAATACATTTGGCAATTATAATATTTCAACAGCATTAATAAAAACAGCATTCAGTAGGAGTGATGAATTAGAGTCACAGACATTTGATGATTTTAGAGCAAATAGGTTAATTATTGCAAATAGACTTGCCAGAGATTATTATGGAAATTCTTCTTTCCCTTTGGATTCTGATGGTTTTCCAGTGGGATTTGGGAAAACTAATCAAGCAGTACTGTTGCCTTCCTTCTTGTCTGCGTATATGGGACAGAATGCCGAGAAAACTAAATTGAGTGCATTCCGAGATATTCCAATCCCTAACTGGACCTTGAAATATACTGGATTTATGAAATTCAAATGGTTTAAAAAACACTTCAGAAGATTTTCAGTCACGCATGGCTACAGGTCTAATTATACCATAAATCAATTCAGAACTAATCTTGAGGGTGTTCAAGCGCTTGATAATGGAATAGATTCCGACGATTTTGATGTTAACGGTAATTTGTACAACAGAGAACTGTATACCAATATCAATCTTTCAGAAATGTTTAGTCCATTAGTAAGATTGGATTTTGAATTGAAGAATTCAATAAAAATTCTAACCGAGATCAAAAAAGACAGAGTACTGTCCTTGAGTTTTGATAATAATCTACTTACCGAGATAATTGGAAACGAATACATTTTAGGATTGGGTTATAGAATCAAAGATGTTAGAATTAAATCCAAATTAGCAGGCCCAAAAAAATCTGTGGTGAGTGATTTAAATCTTAAAGCGGATGTGTCTGTTAGGGATAACAAAACAATAATCCGTTATCTTGATCTGGAAAATAACCAGGTGACAGCTGGACAAACAATTTGGGGTATGAATTTTACCGGCGACTATGCGTTTAGTAAGAACTTGACGGGAATATTTTATTTTGACTACACGTTCTCCGAATATGCAATTTCAACAGCATTTCCCCAATCTACAATACGTTCAGGAATAACTTTAAGATATAATTTTGGTAATTAATTAAATGTAGTTTGATATTACCAAATGAATAAATAAATTTGTTGTCACTAAAATTAAAAAAGAATAAATGAACATTCCATCAGAATTAAAATATACAAAGGACCACGAATGGATAAAAGTGGATGGCGAAATTGTAACCGTAGGTATAACAGATTTTGCACAAGGAGAACTTGGTGACATAGTATATGTTGAAGTTGAAACTGTAGATGAAACCCTGGAAATAGAGGAGGTATTCGGCACAGTAGAAGCAGTTAAAACGGTTTCTGATCTGTTCATACCAGTTTCTGGTGAGATCATTGAATTTAACGAATCTCTGGAAGATGAACCGGAAAAAGTAAATTCAGACCCTTATGGTGAAGGATGGATGGTGAAAATCAAAATGTCTGATAAAACTCAGTTAGATGATTTGCTAAATGCAGAAGCCTATAAAGCTATTATAGGTGCCTAAAAATCTTTATTTGTTCTTTTTGATACTATTGGTCATTTTTTTGACTGTCATCAGTTTGAAAGAATCGATTTCCATTGTACCTAGGTTTGATTACATAGATAAAATATTTCACGCAAGTGCTTATGTTTTGCTTACTTATATCTGTAGTAGATACATTATGCTGTCTAAACCTTCATATTCCTTAACCAAAATTCTTATAATAGCTGCACTATTTTTAACTCTTTACGGTATAGTTATTGAAGTACTTCAAACAACGTTAACTGAAAACAGGGTAGGTGAATTTGAAGATGTTCTGGCAAATTTTTCAGGAATCATTTTAGGAAGTTTTATATTCAGGTATTTGAGCAGTAGAATATTATTATAATAAAGGTTTGTTTTTTTGATAAATATTTGGTTATTTTAGCAAACCTGGTAAAACAATTTAGATATGGAACCGAAAAAAAG
>JABDOZ010000022.1 GCA_013043005.1 Flavobacteriaceae bacterium
TTCGCCGAAAAGTACGAACCCGCAGCTCTCGCACTTTTCTGCACTGCGAATTTTCGCCGTAAACGGCTCATCCGATCGCAAAGCGCTCGGCTGAAATCCGCACGAAACCATACACGAACACGTTAGCCTTCATTAGAAAAAATAAAAACCAATGATCAAGTTCTTTCGGAAAATTAGGCACAATCTACTCACTGAAAATAAGTTCAGCAAATACCTACTTTATGCCATTGGCGAAATTGTGCTTGTGGTAATAGGTATACTAATCGCATTGCAGATCAACAATTGGAATGAATCTAGAAAAGATAGAATTGAGGAAAAAGAAACCCTAAAAAACCTAACATCTGATCTAGAATCTGCATTACTGCAATTAAATGTGAAAATAAGACAGAATAGAACATTCTTTGTAGCAGATTCAATATTATTGGATGTCATTTCACACGAAAGACAATTGCCAAAAGACAGTCTTGAAAAACTAATTTTAGGACACCTGATCACGCCAACTTTTAATCCGGAAATGGGTAATTTAAACGAAATAATCAGTTCGGGAAAGCTGAACTTAATTAAAAATGATTCCTTACGAAATCATATTTCTTCATGGAATAAATCTATGGATGAATTGGGTGAAACAAATGAAAAATTAATTCACTACGATAAATTCGTAAAGTATCCATTATATGCCAGTGAAATTCCTGTCAGGAACGTATTCAGTACCGTATATAAAAGTTTCGAAAAACTACAATTCTCAAGATCACGATTCGATTGGAATCCGGAAAACTTATTGGACAACCTTGAATTTGAAAATATGTTGAGTATATACATTTTGCATTCTAGTGTTCAAACTTCAAGACATTTACTGGTAAAAAATAGAATTAATGAGATGTTAGTTCTTATAGATAAAGAACTTAATTCGGATTAAATTAACGAAAGGCTAACAACGTGTATAATTCAGCAAGCTGAATTATTAACTACATAAATTTTGTTACTTTTAAACTTCAGGATAACCTGAAACCGATTTGACAAGGCCAGTTTTTCCGCCTGCTAAGCTTGCAAAGGCCAACAGTACGCTTTGCTCCCGCTGCCATGCTTGCTGCAAAACTGTCTCAATCCTTGCCAAATCATACACAAACACGTTAGGCGTCATTAATATTGTTCATAATGAAATTAAAAATACTTACATTAATAGTTACAGGCTCAGCAATTTTATTTTATGGAACTAACCAAATAAAAGTTAGCTCTTTAGAAAGCGAAAAATCAAACCTTAAAATGTATGTTCTTGATGGAGGATATATGGTCGTGAATGATCTTAGCTATTTCACTCAAGACGAATCTTATAATGGTCAAAAAAAAATCATCGACAATCCCGTTTTCATTATTGAACATGAAAAGGGAAGATTAATCTGGGATGTTGGTCTCCCAGACCGATTGGCAGATAGGAACCCTAGTGAAATTGATACAACCCAATGGATTCTTTTTTATGTAAAAGAAAAATTAATCGACCAAATCCATAATATGAATATGACACCTGACAGTTTTGATTATATTATTGTATCCCATAGCCATTCAGATCACATTGGAAATGCAAACTACTTTAAAACTAGTACATGGATTGTAGATGAACGTGAATTAGAATGGGCCATGCGTGAGAAGGCCAATACTAAAAATTACGACTCCTTACTAACTGCACAAACGGCAGTTTTTAAAGGTAAATTTGATGTTTTTGGGGATAACTCCGTCATTGTGCATTCCATGCCTGGGCATACTCCAGGACATATGATTCTCCAAATTGAATTAAAAAATGAAACTTTGTTCTTATCTGGTGACCTGTATCATTTTAATGAACAAAGGCAATTCCGACGAGTTCCACAATTTAACTATGATGTAGACAAGACCCTTGAATCAATGAATAGATTCGAAGAATTAGTCAATAAACTCAATGCCAAAGTTATTATCCAACATGAAAGAAATGATTATAAAGAATTACCAGTTTATCCAGAGTATTGGGAATGACGTCGCCTAACAGCGTGTATAATCCATTACTTGTAATTCCTTCCAAAGAAAATTACTAACTTTAAATCGTGACGATTCCGCACTCGGAAAATCCGGCGGATTTTCCCGCAACGGAATCATACACGAACCCGTTGGCAGTAATTTGATGTATATCTTGAAATAATTAAGTAAAATTCTAAGAAGACTTTGGACATAGGAACTTTTCTCAACATACTGAACACAGTTGCAATTTTAGCGGCAGGTATTTTTGCGGCA
>JABDOZ010000004.1 GCA_013043005.1 Flavobacteriaceae bacterium
CGAAAACATGGTGATGAAGCTATACAGTATGATCTTCCTGAAATGGAAGAATACTTAAAAGAAACTTATGGTATTACGGTCTACCAGGAGCAAGTAATGCTGTTGTCTCAAAAATTGGCAGATTTCACAAAAGGTGAGGCAGATGTATTGAGAAAGGCAATGGGTAAGAAACAGAAAGCTGTTCTTGATAAAATGAAACCAAAGTTTATTGAGCAGGCAGGAGCAAAGGGAATGGATAAGGAAATCCTGGAGAAGATCTGGACAGATTGGGAAGCATTTGCGAGTTATGCTTTCAATAAATCACATTCTACATGCTATGCATGGATAGCATATCAAACAGCCTATTTAAAAGCACATTATCCTGCTGAATATATGGCAGCGGTTCTTTCCAACAATATGAATGACATTAAGCAGGTAACGTTTTTCATGGAAGAATGTAAGCGTATGAAGCTGAATGTTCTAGGTCCGGATGTTAATGAATCTTATTACAAGTTCTCGGTTAATAAAGATAATGCAATTCGTTTTGGGATGGGAGCAATTAAAGGTGTTGGTCATGGTGCCGTTAAAACAATTGTTGAGTCCCGGAAAAAAAATGGTTCATTCAAATCAATTTTTGATTTAGCTAAACGTATAGATCTGCGTGCTGCAAACAAGAAGGCCTTCGAAAATTTAGCATTAGCAGGTGGTTTCGATTGTTTTGCAAATACACACAGAGCTCAATATTTCCATAAACAAGGAGAGGATATTACATTTCTGGAAAGAGCCATTCGTTATGGAAGCAAATATCAGGAAAATGAAAATTCGGCACAAGTAAGCTTGTTTGGAGATTCCAGTGAAGTTCAAATAGCCGAACCTGAAGTGCCACCATGTGAAGAATGGGGAACAATGGAAAAACTGGCCAGAGAGAAAGAAGTTGTTGGCATTTATATTTCCGGGCATCCTTTAGATGATTTTAAAATAGAAATGAATACGTTTTGTAATGCTAGTTTAGCTGTGTTAAGTGATTTGGAATCATTTATTAATAAGGAGTTAACTTTTGGAGGCGTAGTAACCGATGTTCAGCATAGGATAAGTAGACAAGGAAAAGGATGGGCCATATTTTCAGTTGAGGATTATACGGATAGTTTTGAATTCAGGATCTTTGGAGAGGAATATCTTAAATTCCGTCATTTTTTGATGAAAAATAATTTCATCTATGTCCGAGTATTTATTAAAGATGGTTGGACAAATAGAGATACCGGTAAAAAAGGAGAACCTCGCATACAATTCAATAGTTTTCAATTATTGCATGATGTTATGGATAGTTACGCCAAAAAGTTATCTATTCAATTAAATATTAATGACCTAGGTGAAGACAAAATCCATACACTAAAAGAATTGGTTAAAATGCATCCAGGAAAACAACTGCTCAATTTTGTCATTTACGATAATGAGGATAATTTAAAATTGCAAATGCCCAGCAGGAAACAAAAGGTAAAAATATCGCAGGAGCTTCTTGAAGAGTTAGAAAAAAGTCAGGTTTTTTATAAGTTGAATTAAGAAATGCGCAAAGGATAGTAGTGACATCCTTTTTACGTCAGTTCGAGTATTGCATAGCAAAGTATCGAGAACAAGTAAAAAGATATAACAGATAGCCTGACCACGCTTTGGCGTGGATGCGCCCTAATCATCAATAAGACCAAACAATAAAGCCATAAGCAAAACAAATTGTCAGGTTGTAAGCTTTGGCAGAATTTTTGACTAATATTGCATAATAATAAGTAGTAATACTCAATAAACAATTTAATTATGGCATTAGAAATAACAGATGCAACTTTTGAAGAAACCGTATTAAAAAGTGACAAACCAGTAATGGTTGACTTTTGGGCAGCCTGGTGTGGACCATGCAGAATGGTTGGACCTATCATAGAAGAATTAAGTAACGATTACGATGGGAAAGCCATTGTTGGAAAGGTAGATGTGGATGCAAACCAGGAATTTGCTGCTAAGTATGGTGTGAGAAATATTCCAACGGTTTTAGTATTTCAAAATGGTGAGGTTGTTGGACGCCAGGTTGGTGTGGCACCAAAAAATGTATACGCAGAGGCAATAGATTCACTATTATAGAATAAAGGTTTAAGAAAGTGTAAAAAGGTTTGCCTCCTGATAATTATCGGGATTGGTAAACCTTTTTTAGTTTAGAGAGGTATGAAAATAAGGCAGGAACTTAATAAAACATCCGGGTTTAAAAACTTTGAACTCCTTGCAAAGCAAGTTGTAGAGGGATTTATAGCTGGGATGCATAAAAGTCCGTTTCATGGGTTCTCTGCAGAATTTGCTGAACATAAGATCTATAACACCGGTGAGAGCACACGGCATATAGATTGGAAGATTTTTGGAAAAACAGAAAAATTGTATACCAAAAGATTTGATGATGAGACCAATTTAAGATGTCATATCATTATAGACAATAGCAGTTCCATGCATTATCCTGAATTGAAGTCATTCTCTATAGAAAAGTTGAATAAAATTTCGTTTTCAGCGTTGGCATCAGCTTCTATTATACAGATGCTAAAAAAGCAAAGAGATGCGGTTGGGCTAAGTATTTATAGTGACACTTATGATTTTTATGCACCGGAAAAAGGAAGTGAAAGACATCATGTCATGATAATGAATCAGTTAAAGGAATTGGTGAGGTCCAAACCTGTCAAAAAGCAAACAGACACCTATACCTATTTGCATCAAATAGCAGAAAAAATTCACAGGCGTTCCTTGATTTTCTTATTTACAGACATGTTTCAAACAACCACAGATCAAGTTAAATTGTTTGAAGCATTACGGCATTTAAAATATAATAAACATGAGGTTATCTTGTTTCATGTTTTTGACAGATCGAAAGAGCTTCATTTTAATTTTGAAAACAATCCCAAACGATTCATTGATGTTGAAACTGGAGAGTTCATTAACTTATATTCTGATAGTGTAAAAGAGAATTATGAGAAAGCAGTTTCAAAATATTTCAAGGATATACGGTTAAAATGTTTGCAATACAAGATAAAATATGTTGAGGCTGATATTAATGAAGATTTCAATAATATTTTGACTACATTCTTGATTGAAAGGCAAAAATTTGTATAGTCATATCACAATAAAAAATCAAAAAAACATTTGTGATATTAAAAATGGAATGTATATTTGCAACCGCTATAAAGCAACGGTTTGGTAGTTCAGCTGGTTAGAATACCTGCCTGTCACGCAGGGGGTCGCGGGTTCGAGTCCCGTCCAGACCGCAAAAATAATGTTGTGTTGTTTATCTCGAATAGAGGTAAATTGTAGTAATATCAGTGAGAATCTGGTATTCCAATGAAAGGCTTTCCTTTTTTCTAAACAGAAGATTGGGATGCTTTTTTGTTTTGTAATAGTCGCATTAACTGAAATATGTGCATTTTGTTCTAACAAAAGTATTCAATTAGGTATCCCTAATAAACTAAAAGGATCCCATTAATTTAAATTTAATATTATTATACTGAATACATTATAAATCATAAATAATATAAGATAATTAAATGGGTTAATGACCTTTAATTTCTATGCTTATTTTTCTTAAGTCTAAAAAATATTTTGCGATTTCACACTTTATTCTTTTTCCAACACTTCGATGAAACGATAAAACGATTCTTTTGAGATACTCCAATCAGGTGGTTTAATATCACCCCAAGCTTTTGGTGTGTCTGACATGTTAAAATAGTTCACACCAATTATCTGCTTATGTTTACGTATAACTTTTGCTGCGTCTTCTAACCATTTGGTTTGAAATTCTTCAGGACCTTTTACCCCAAATTCAGTTATAAAAATGGGTTTATTAATAAAGCGCATACGCCGATATTTACGTTTAAAAATGGTTGCAAAAGTTTCTTGTTTTTTAGGGTCGGTAATGTTTTTATCGGGTAGACCGTATATTGCAATACTTATATAATCAACGACATCATTTCCGGGCCACCACTCAATAGAGCCTCTGTCTCCAGCGGGACCCCAAACCCTCTTTATATTTGAAAGAAGTGGTTTTTGAAAGCTCATGAAATAACGAAATGACTTAATGTAATCAACCGGATTTTGACTTTGCCATGGGTAACGGGTAATTGGAATTTCCATTTCGTGAGCATAACGTAAATAAACTTTTTTATTTGTGGCTGCAATGATTGAATACAAATAGCTAATTTCTTGATCATATTTCCCATTAGTAATCTGCTGCAGGACATTTAGGTCTGTTTCTCCATTTACATTTCGGAAGGGTTCGAAAGTCACAATGATATCATGTCCACGTTTAACCACACGGTTAAAACTGTCTTGGAACGAACCATTGTTAAGGTTGGTGAAATCAGCAAAAAGATGTTCTACAGTTACTGGTTTTTCTTTATTCAATTTTGATTGTGGATCGTAAAGTCCTATTTCAATATTACCCTGTTGATTATTCTCAGTATCCAATTTAAAACGCTGGAAATTATCGGTTGAATAGATTATGTCTCGATTTTGATGAATGTGTTTGGCTAAATCATCAAGCAGTTTATCATTAACAGAATCATTGGCAAATTGGTTTGATCCTAATACAAAGATGGGTTTATCAATAAACCTTAAGCGATGTATACGTCTCATTACATCGTAGTGAATTGAATAATTATTTGGGTAAACATTCAGTCGCATTTCTGAATCACTTTTGAGTGTTACTGTTGCGGCATCAACAAATTCGTTACCCGGGTAATATTCCATTGCTCCTGGATATGAAGCCGGGCCCCATACTATTTTTGCTTGTGGAGCATAGGTTTTACACAATACTGAAAAATGTTGAAAAGCTTCTGTATACCGTCCAACTCGTTGCCAGGGGTATAGGCGTACAGGCACTTCCATTTCAGGGTTAAACCTGATATAAACATTTAATCGTTCTCCAATCAAAATAGAACACATTTTCCGGAGAATTTTGTCATACTTACCATTAACTACATCTGTTAACGGATTCTTGTTATAAGAATATTTTTTTCTCGCCCAGGTTTCAACAGTAATCATTACTGGAATATGTTCGGAAATTTGCGATAGTGCTTCCTTTTTGATGTTCCAGTCTTCATTATCATAAAGCTTTAAAGTAAAATGCGGGAAAGAATCAATTTTTCGGGAAGGCGTTTCTGATTGTAATGAAACCTCGGCTAGAATAGGATCCGAAATGTTTGCCGTGAAGGAATTAACTTTAAATGTTACGAATAAATGATCAATAATTTTGTAACGAAACGCCATGTAGTTCAAAAGCAAGAGTACTCCTCCAATAATTAGAATATATATGTAAGTTTTCTTCATGAATAGCTGCTTATTATTTGAATATCCTTATCAATTAAATAGTTATGAGTATAACTGGCCGGATAACCTATTGTTCTTTTTTAAGTATCTGATTTATATAATTATCTTGAAACTGTACCCAGGCAGATACTTTATGCCTAGCATTAATAAGTTCTACATTCATTTTATTATTGTAAAGATTTGTTAGCTCTTTGGGATCGTTTTTTAGATTATATACTTTAACCGTGTTCTCAGTTTCATTAAATATATATTTCATGTGATCATTTCGATAGCCAAAAAGATAATCAGACCATGGCGCAAAATAAAAGGCTTCATTAGAAGTAGTACTTAAAAGATTGCGCCCTTGCCAAATTTCAGGAGTATCAACACCTATAATTGGGAGTACCGTTGTAGCCAGATCTTTCATTCCTGCAATATCTTTTACACGCTCGCCATTAAACAAAATAGGGTTAATTAAATAAAGTGGAACTTTTAAATTTTCTTCGTAAATGCCAGTTGCATGTCCATATTGAGAATGCTGTCCAAAAGCTTCACCATGATCGCCTGTAACCACTAACAGTGTACTAGATACTAATCCTCTTTCTTCCAGTAATTGCATTACTAAGCCTATAAGTTCATCATTGCGTTTTAAACAATTAAGATACCTGTTGAAACTAAGGTTTGATACGCCATAATCCTGTTCTTCTTCTTCAAAGAAATAGGGGTAATGGCCTTGCACTGTCCATAGCATTGAGAAGAAGTTTTGGTCGGTATTTAAATCTAACCATCTTGACAACCGGTCGGCTAAACATAGATCGTCCATTCCGTTTCCTTCCGTAAATTTTGCATGATCTAAATGAAATTGATTATCACATTTAATCATTGAGAAATCTTCAACATTGTCGAATCCCCTATGGGCTAAATAATTATTACAATTTTGAAATCGAAGATCAGCCGATGTAAAGAAAGAAGTTCGGTAACCATTATTTTTAAGTACTGAAGACATAGTTGGATGGTCAATCTCTGGGTTTTCTTGAGTAATACTTTTAAATGATATGATAGGATACATTGAACCAAGAATTGAAACAAGAGAGAAATTTGTTGAAGGAGTGTGTGTATACATCTGATCAAAAATTAAGGTTTGTTTGGCATATTTGTTCAAATTTGGGCTTAACTCAAAGCCTCCTCCATAAGCATCAAAATAAGTTGCTCCTGCAGATTCGAGTACAATAAACAATACGTTTTTCACCTGGTGATGGTATGAATCAATTAACGGAGTTTTGAGGGGTGTACTTTTTGCCGGATCGAATGTCTCTTCATCAGCAGTAATCTCAGTGTCGAAAAAATAGGAATTTGAATTGGCTTTCATCATCGAATTAACAAAGGATGTAATTGCATTTTCCGATTTTCCTTTCGTCCAGTTAACGTCGGTTTTAAATGAAAAAAATAGCAATACCATCATTGTTAAGCTCAAAAGTGATAGTGTAATGTATTTTAAATTCTTTTTTGCAGTCAATAGTTTATAAGTGCCATGTAATATTTTGGCCAATAGGAATAATGAAATGCAATACGCAACTAAATTAACAATAATGCTAAGGGAAATATTCTCCTGTAAAGCTGTTTTTGCTTCGTCACTACCCAAAAAATCAGAATAATAGAGCCATTGGTAAGTAAAAGGTTTTCCTAATAAAATAACCGTTGTAATATTTACAAACGCGACAATGATTATAAATATAGCAAATAGAATAAATAGTAAGTTAAGTGCGTTTTTGATTTTAACATTCTTAATCCATAAACCAACAAGACCAAATACAATTGTAATACTCGCTACAAAACTAAAATCACTAAAACTTGCTCTAATTATTTTAACAATAAGTTTCGGATTATTGGTATAACTTAGCGGATTAATTCCAACAATTTCAGAACGCGCGAGCGCTTGAAGTAGGATTAAACTAATACCAAGAAACACGATAGTTTCAAAATGAGATGGAGCCTTTATATGAATAAGCCATTTTTTCTCTATTAAATACAACAATGAAAAAACACCTGTAAAGAAAATAAGCGCCAACCATCCTTTCGATAATAGTTTTGATTCAGTTTTAGTTTCGACCTTTGAATAGTTGGCCTTCTTTATTATTGGGTCATCATCCGATACTTGCATCCGACCATGTGATTTTGAATCCCAATAATCGATATAATGACCTTGTCTGTTTTTAGTAATCCAGAAACTATAGTTGAAGGTATAGTTTTGCGGAACGTTTAATTTTATTTTAAACGTATCTCTAATAGCTGACATTGGTGTGTACAATTTTCCTTTATTAAGTTTTGTGTTGTCATTTAAGGCAACAAGTTCATCCAAAGGTAGATTTTCAATATTCCATACAAGGTATACCGAACCGGATTGCGGGGCAATATAATTGATTTCTTTTTCAAGGATTGAATGGTGAGTAGGTAAGCTAGGTAAAGAATCAATTGCTAATATCTTAGTATTCTTATCAGAACTATACTCATGATGACATCCTGAAAAGAATGAAATAATGGTGATTATTAGGAAGAGGCATTTAGTGTTCATAATCTTATTTTTCAAACCCTGGCAACTAAATGTATCGGTTTTACATATGATTAGTTGCATGGTTAAGCACCTAATTTAGCAAATAAAACTAAACCTGCCGGTCTGTAGATAGGTGGAATCCTGAAAGTTATCGGGACTGTAAGCGCCAACCCTGCTAGGTTCGAGTCCCGTCCAGACCGCAAAAAAAATGTTGTGTTGTTTATCTCGAATAGAGGTAAATTGTAGTAATATCAGTGAGAATCTGGTATTCCAATGAAAGGCTTTCCTTTTTTCTAAACAGAAGATTGGGATGCTTTTTTGTTTTATTCATATATTTCAAAAAATAGAACAAAAGTTTTCGAAATTTTAGACCCAGATTCATGTCTGGCTGCCTTCATGGTTATAAGTAATTACTAATCATTTTATAAACGTTTGGATAGGCCCAATTCTTTTGTGGATATCTCCCGCATCTCAACCTTACGGATCTTCCCGGTTACCGTCATAGGGAATTCTGTAACAAATTTCCAGTAATAAGGTATTTTATAGGTGGCTATTTGACCTTTACAGTAAGCTTTAAGTTCATCTTCAGAAGCTTCTTGATGTTCCTTAAGAATTACCCAAGCCATGACCTGTTCGCCGTATTTTTTATCAGCTACTCCAATTACCTGCACATCAAATATTTTATCATGTGTGCGTAAATACTCTTCTATCTCGTATGGCGAGATATTCTCTCCACCCCTAATAATCATATCTTTAATTCTTCCTACAATTTTAATATAGCCATATTCATCCATTTGAGCCATATCGCCTGTATGCATCCATCTGGCTTCATCAATTACCGTAGAAGTGGCATCGGGGTTGTTCCAATATTTTAACATGACCGAATAGCCACGTGTACATAGTTCGCCGGAAGTATTTCGTGGGACGATCTTTCCAGTATAAGGGTCTATTATTTTTATTTCAAGATGCGGATGTACTTTACCAACTGTAGCACACCTTCGTTCTTCGTTATCGTCCAGAAATGTTTGTGTGCTTACCGGAGAGGTTTCTGTCATCCCATAGCATATCTCTACCTCTTTCATGTTCATTTTTTCACGAACGCCGCGCATGGTGGATACAGGACATTGTGCTCCCGCCATAACACCGGTCCGAAGAGATGAAAGATCATAATTATTAATGTCTGGAAGATTTAATAAGGCAATAAACATAGCTGGTACGCCGTATAAGGACGTTGCTTTTTCATCCTGTACAGTTTTTAACACGGTTTCAGGTTCAAAAGCTTCTCCAGTAAAAATCATACAGGAACCATGTGTTATGCAGGCTAAATTGCCCAATACCATACCAAAACAGTGGTATAAGGGAACCGGCAAGCAAACCCTGTCGTTTTCGGTATACTTTAAGCGCTCACCAATAAAAAAGCCATTATTTAAAATGTTGTGATGGGACAAGGTCGCCCCTTTGGGGAATCCGGTAGTACCACTTGTATATTGTATGTTAATCGGTTCGTCAAACTCCAGGTCGGCTTCCATGCTCTCAATCTCTTCATCTGTAATTACAGCTCCTTTTGCTATTAATTTGTCCCAATCATGATCGATAACTAATTTGTCTCTTAAATGTGGGCATGATGATTTTACTTTGTTTAAGATATCAATGTAACTGGTTTTTCGAAACCCTTTTGACATAACAAGTAAACTAACTTCCGATTGATTTAATGCATATTTCAGTTCCTGTGCTTTGTAGGCAGGATTTACATTAACCATAATAGCACCAATTCGGGCTGTGGCAAATTGAATGATTACCCATTCATAGCGATTTGGTGACCATATTCCAACCCGGTCGCCCTTTTTCAAACCAAATGCAACCAGGCCTTTTGAGATCTGAGTCACCTGTTCCCAAAATTCCAAATAGGAAGCCCTGTAATTCTGGTAAGGAACCACTAATGCTTCCCTGTTTGGGTATTTTTTTACTGTTTGTTTTAAATTTTCGGATATGGTTTTACCAAGTAAAGGTGTCTTACTTAATCCTTGTTCGTACGATTTTTGTTTCATTTGTCTATAAATGAATTTTCACTGATTTTGGAATAATTCAACAAATTATCTATTGAGTAACAACTAAGCAATGATATTGGTCAATACGCCTGAACTTTTTATTTTAGTTGGATATCTGATGTCTTTTAATATTCCTGTATCAACTTAATTTTTTAATATTCACACGGTGATTAGTCAATAAAATTTATATTTTCGATCTCCCTTTGAGGGTAATATTTAAATTGAATTAGAATGAAAAAGGTACTTTGTTTTTTTTTGTTATTTCCTCTCTTACTTTTAGCACAAGACAAGGAAACAGACACACTTAATTTCAAGGCAAGTCTTGCTTTAACAGGTTTTTGGCAGGGAGGAAATGTGGAAACTCTTATTTTTAGAGCAAAATCAGACCTAAGTTTTAAACCATGGAAGAAAGGTGTTTTTGAGACTAAGAATTCATATGTATATCAGGAATTTGGCAAGAAAAAGGCAGATGAAGATATTTTAAGTCTAAACTTTTTACATTATAATCCTGATGCAAATATTTCTCCATTGATTTTAGCATTTGTAAGTACTAATTTTAGAAGGGAAATTGACCTGCGTTATTTGTTTGGTGCAGGAGCCACCTTTCGAGTCTTGAAAGAGAAAAAGAATTCACTCAAATTTTCACTTACTTGTGAATACGAACAGACAGATTTTAATAAATCTATTTTTAATCGTGAAGAATACAATGGAGTCCCATCAATAAACACATTTCGTGCTACTCTTTGGGTGAATGGCAAATACCATTTATTGAAAGACAAAGTAATATTAAGTCATGAAAGTTATATACAGCCTTCTCTTGAAAAAGGCAATAATTATCGTTGGCGCTTAGATGTTGGTTTAGAAATGCCGGTATGGAAGTTTCTAAATTTTAAAATAAATTATCTGGATACTTTTGAGAGTATAGTTATAAAAGATCAAAGACAGGAAGATAGCGTTTTAACATTTGGATTTACTTTAAAAAGTTATTGACAGAATCTAAAAAATAAAATTGAATCTAAATATGATTTAGTAGAAAAGAAGTATTATTTATTTTTTTTTCCTGAGCGAATAATCTGAATAAATCGTACAATGAAAATTAGTTTAAGAGAGATCCCTAAAGCTATAAAATAGACAGGTTTAAGAATTAAGTTTTCAGAATCTAAGCCATACAATCCTGTAAAAAATA